>JALOTP010000002.1 GCA_025457865.1 Thermoplasmatota archaeon
CGAGCTGTTTGCGAGCGCCCGGTCCTCTTTCGACCTTCCCCGCGACGATACTGTGAACCTCAAGGACTTCCCGACCTTGAGGCATATCATAGACTATCTCGTAGGTAGGATGGTAAAGACCGAATCGAAGGCTATGGCACCTGACACCGAGGTCAAGGCCCCTGGGCCTGAACCAGTTCCCGAACCGGTAGCACCTGCGAAGGTCTATACACAAGAAGAGCTCAAGGCCAGGATAAACCGCTGGGTCCTTGAGATGGACGAGCTGCCCCTTCTCCCGACCGCAGGAAGGCCTCCCCTTGAAGGGAGGAAGGCCCTTGTCATAGGCGGTGGGGACGAAGGGGCCAGAGCGGTCCTCGAGCTGCTCGGGTGCGAAGGGGTCCAGGCCGAGCCGGAAGAGCTGATCAAGGAGGGCCTGGTCCTGGACGGTATCGAGGGAGTGATCAACCTATATCCGCTCTCTCTCCCGAACGACCCTCTGCCGGACGACTGGAAGGGCCTGAACGAGAAGGCAGTGAAATCCCTCTTCTTCTCCGGCAAGTCCCTGGACAGGAAGCTCAAGGGGAACGGTTTCTTCCTCTCGGTCACTACCATGGGCGGGAAGCTGGGTCTCGACCAGGACGTCTGTCCGATCAACGGGGGCGTCGCAGGGATCACCAAAGCCATAGGCAAAGAGTACCCGACCTCAAGGGTCATGGTGCTTGACCTTCCCAAAGGTACGGACCCGCAGACCGCAGTTTCCCTGCTCGCCATGGAGCTATCATCTTCCGAAAGGCTCCTCGAGGTCGGTTGGGATGGTCAAAGGAGATGGAGGCCGGTCCTGAGGATAATAGAGCCCCCGTCGCCCAAGGTCCTTGACCTCAAGGCAGGTATGAAGTTCATGGTCTCCG
Source organism: Thermoplasmatota archaeon (assembly GCA_025457865.1). Lineage (GTDB taxonomy): Archaea > Thermoplasmatota > Penumbrarchaeia > Penumbrarchaeales > Penumbrarchaeaceae > JALOTP01. The sequence continues at coordinate 888 of JALOTP010000002.1, forward strand.
GCGGCGGCGGCGGTATAACGGCCGAGATACTGAAGAGGCTCGCATCGATGCAGAGACTGGAGCTCCATATCCTGGACATGACCCCATACAACGATGATACCAAGAAGCTTGCCGCATTGTCGGAAGCGGACCTGAAACAGCACAAGGAGACGATCAAGCAGGAGCTCCTCCGGAGCGGAAAGAAGCTGAGCCCGGTCATGCTGGAGAGGGAATCCCTCAGGATAGACCGCGCCATAGGGGTCGTAAGGCTCTTAGAGGCCATAGAGAGGAGCGGGTCGATAGCGGTATATCATTCGGTCGATGTCACGGACATGGAAATGATAAAAGCGATAGCCGACCGTCACGGACCGTTCGATGCCCTTCTCCACTGTGCGGGCGTGGACATCTCCAAGATGATGGCCTCGAAGGAACCCTCGGATTTCAACAAGGTCTATGACACCAAGGTGAACGGGGCCTTCGCGCTCCTCAAGGCGACCAAGGACCACCCATTGAAGCTGTTCATGACCTTCACGTCGGTCTCTGGCCGGTTCGGGAACGCCGGGCAGGTGGACTATTCTGCGGCGAACGACCTCCTTGATAAGATAGGGGGCGCCGTGAGGAAGTACCACCCGGACTGCCTTGTAAAGGCCGTCGGTTGGTCCGCATGGGCGGAGATAGGGATGGCATCCAGGGGTTCCATAAAGACCCTGCTCGAACTCGGCGGGATAGCGTTCATCCCGGTGGAGGACGGCATAGGTTTCGCCATAGGCGAGATGACCTCGGGGACCGAACGCGAGGTATTCTACGCAGGAACGCTTGGTCCCCTTGACAGCGGTGGGCAGCTGAAATGGGAAGAGGGGGTCCATCCCCCAAGGGCCCCGACAAAGCATGTGTCCGGGTCCGTTCCAGCCGTCCAGGTGAGAGGGCCCGCCCCTCTCATAGGCTCGGTCGTCTCGCTCACCACGAGGAAGGTCGTGGTCCGAAAGGTCCTTGACGGTGCAAAGGAACGGTTCCTCAAGGACCATACAATAATGGGGACCATGGTCATGCCCGGTGTGATGGGCATGGAGCTCCTTGCCGAAACAGCAAGGCTGCTCGCACCGGACCTGGATGTCATAGGTATCAGGGACATGATGTTCAAGAAACCTGTCAACGTCGAGGGCCAGCTAGAGGTCTACGCAGAGGGGGAGCTGGTCGAGAAGGACGGCCCGGTCAGGTCAGTCTCCATCAAGGTCCGATCGACCGGCAAGGACAGGAAGGGCAGGGAAGTGGAGACAGAGCATTACACAGGGACTGTCCTGCTGGGCAGGGTGCCGGACGTCTGCAGGGCGGTCGAAGGCCACCCGCTCCATCCATCCTTAGTGAAGGCCCAGGTGAACAAGGCGGAGATCTACAGGCACTTCTTCCACGGCCCGAGGTTCCAGGTCACCTCGGCCATAGAGCTACTGAAGGAGGACGAGCTCCTTGGCATATACAATGTCCCTGAACAGGACCAGTTCGATCCCTCCACCGGTTGGACCTCGGCAGACCTGGTTCTCTCACCACTGCAGACGGAGCTTGGCTTCCAGACAGCTGGCTGTTACGTCCTGGACAGGTTCGAGATGATGGCGCTGCCCGTGAGGGTCGGCAGGCTCGATGTGTTCTCAAGGATGGGGCCGTCCGAGATGGCCGTAGCTAGTGTGAGGTTCAGGGAGAGGAAGGAGAACACCTTCTCCTTCGATGTCGAGGTCCTGGACCTGAGCGGAAATGTGAGATTATCCTACTCCGATTACCAGCTCAAGGGGCTCATGCCCTTCGTAGACCGGATAAAGAAGGAACATACCGCTGCCTTCTCCGAACTGCCGTCCATGGTCAGGGGGATCAGGGTGTTCAAGGTCGATATCCCCGAAGCGGACAGCGAGCCGACCGAGATGGCGCGTCATTTCTCCGAGGCCGAGTCCATGGACCTCACCAACGACAGGATGACAGAGAAAAGGCGTAAGGAGCATCTATATGGTCTCCTCGCCGCAAAGCTGGGCGTTTCCTGGACCTTTGCCACCGATAGAGGGATGCCATTATCCCTATCGGATGTGGCGATAGCTTTCATGCCAGGTGGGAAGCCCTACGGTCTTGTGGCCGGCGAAAAGGTCGAGATCTCCATCAGCCACTCTCAGGGGGTGGCCGTAGCCTCGGTCGGCAAGACCCCTCATGGTCTGGACATCGAGAACCATGCTCAGAGGGACCCCTCTTTCGCAGAGGAGGCGTTCACGGACCTGGAGCGGGCGCTCATGTCCAAGGCCTCAATGGACCTGGAAATGGAACAGACCATGCTCCAGACGGTGTTCTTCTCTGCCAAGGAGGCATACCTGAAGAGGGATGGGAAGGGCATGAGCATCAACCTCAGGTCCCTTGAATGCTCAGAGATGGTCAAGCGCCCCTCCAGGGAAGGGATGCTCCTCGAGATCATGCTGAACGATGGCGAAAAGGAAACGAAGGTTACCACTCATGTCTCATCTGGCCTGGTCATGAGCCTGTGCCGGTGAGTAGCGGAGAACGGGAACGGAACGAAAGACCGATGGAAAAGGAACAGGATGTGAAGCGATATGAAAGGCAAGGGTCCACTACTTGGAACGGCTGGAGAGAAGGTCCTGATGTCGGGGAACGAAGCGGTGGCAAGGGGCTGCCTCGAGGCAGGTGTCTCGGTGGTCACCGCCTATCCCGGAACGCCGGCGACCAACGTGGTCGAAGCGCTTGGCGAGGTCGCCCCCGACCTCGGCTTCTGGGCAGAGTTCTCCGTGAACGAAGCTGTCGCCATAGAGGTCGCCGCTGGGGCTGCGTTCTCGGGCGTCAGGGCCATGATGGCCACGAAGATGCTCGGGGTCAATCTCATAGCCGATGCGCTGACCGTGGTAACGGTCACCGGTGTCAGGGCGGGACTTGTCATAGTGACCGCCGACGATCCGCAGCAGTTCTCGTCACAGAACGCCGAGGATACGAGGTTCTACGGGATGCTTGCCAAGGCACCGGTGCTCGAACCTGCGGACGGGCAGGAAGCGAAGGACATGGCGAAGTACGCCTTCGAGCTGTCCGAGCAGCTGGAGCTGCCAGTGTTCCTCAGGATCACTCCCAGGATATGCCACTCCTCCTTCCCAGTTGAGCTGGGAGAGCTGACCAAGCCCAAGAGGGATGGTAAGTTCGTGAAGGACAAGAAGAGGTTCGTGATGATATCCACCTACAGCAGGCCTAGACAAAAGCTCCTCAGGGAGAAGATGGAGAAGGCCAAGCTCATAAATGACCAGAACAGATGGAACAGGATAGTGGACTTCCAGAACGGCAAGCAATTCCCCAAGGGCGCGGTCTTCAACACCTTCGGAATAATCGCCTCGGGTCTGACCTATCCCTATGTCGAAGAGGTCGTCGAGGTCTTGGGCCTCAGCGCCAGGGTGCTCAAGCTTGCGACGACGTTCCCTATGCCGGAGAACCTCATCGGGTCCTTCATAAGGGAGCTGGACCAGGTCATGATAGTGGAGGAAGGGGACAACGTGACCGAGATGCAGGTCAGGGCGTTGGCCCAGCATCGGAGGCTTACTGCAAGGATCATCGGCAAGGACGACAACATCCTGCCGTGGAGCGGGGAGCTGAACCCTGACATAGTCGGGGATGCTCTGGGTAAGGTCTTCGGCAAAAAGTTCAGGGAGGAGCTCACAGAGCCCTATGTCGAGGCCGAGAAGCTCATCCAACCGAGGATCCCTGCCCTCTGCGCCGGCTGCCCCCATAGGGCTAGCTACTTCGCCATCAAGGAGGCCATAAGGAAGAAGGGAAAGGGCGGGTCCGTGATGGGCGACAGGGGCTGCTACAATCAGGGTGCCTACGAACCCCTCGAGGGCATGGACACCTGTATCTGCATGGGCGCATCCATCGCCATGGCCTCAGGTGTGTTCCATTCAGGGTCCTCGGAGCCGTCACTGGCCGTCATCGGCGACGGAACGTTCTACCATGCCGGGATACCGTCCTTGCTGAACGCTGTCCATAACAGGTCCAACATAACCGTGCTCATCTTCGACAATTCCATAACGGCCATGACGGGGCATCAGGTGAACCCAGGAAGTGGACAGAACCTCATGGGAAGACCGGCCCCGTTCACCAACCTGAAAAAGGTCGTCGAGGCCCTTGGAGTGGAGCATGTGAGGGTGATAAATTCCTTCGATACCAAGGCCCTGGTCGCAGCGGTGATGGAGGAGGTCGATTACGACGGTCCCTCCGTCCTGATATCAAGGTCGCCATGCGCGCTGGTGGTGGAGAGGAACCTCAGGAAGCGGAAGTTGAAGATGCCTGTGGCGGTGGTGGACGTCGATAAGTGCACCGGGTGCAAGGTTTGTATGAAGAAGATAGGCTGCCCGGCCTTCGGTTGGAGCCAGGACCCGAAACCGCATATGGAGGTCCTCTCCCACTGCAACGGCTGCGGCCTATGCATGCAGACCTGTCCGTTCAATGCCATATCCATACCGGGGAAGAAGGAAGGTGTGCTTGGCATGACCATCAGGAAGGAGGTGCCGAAATGAACATAGTCCTAGCAGGTGTCGGGGGCAACGGAGTTGTGCTCACGACCAGGATAATAGCTGAAGCGGCCCTCAAGGAAGGGACCGATGTCAGGGTAGGCGAGGTCCACGGCCTTGCCCAGAGGGGGGGAACGGTCGTCTCCCACCTGAGGATAGGACCTGACGCCAAGGGCGTTCTCGTACCCCAGAGGAAGGGGGATATGTTGCTCGCCTTCGAACCGCTCGAGGCATTGAGGCAGCTGAAGCTGCTGAAGAAGGGTGCCAAGGTCATACTCAACAACGAACCCTTCATAGGTGTGGACTCCCATCTGGGCCTATCCAAGTACCCTGATGTATGCCAGATCGTCGAGAGGATACAAGCGACCCAGGACCTGGTGGACGTCGATGCGACCCATCTTGCGATCCAGGCCGGGTCTGTCATAATGACCAATGTCGTCATGCTGGGAACGCTCAGCGCATCGAACGAACTGCCCATCTCCAGGGACTCCCTCCTTGCGGCAATAAAGGCAAGGGTGCCTCAGACCATGGTCGAGGCGAACTTCAAGGCCTTCGAGCTCGGAGAGAAGGCCTTCAGGGACTGGCAGGCCGCCAGGGTCTGCGAACCGCACCCTGACCTCAGCAACTGAATTAAAGGTCGAGGACAATACCCCTACGGGGTTTCAGATGCAGGCCAGATGCCAGAGGCTCGACCTGTCCGCCGGGGGACATAGGACGGTTTTCATGACGGAGCAGTTGCTACAGGACATGGACCTTTCGCCTATGGACCGGGTCGAGGTCTCGAGCATTACCGAGATGGGAAGGAAGGTCATAGCCTCGATCCATCCTTTCGTCCACGGCCAGAAGAAGGTGGGGCTCTCAAAGGAGACCGCCGACGACCTGGGGATCCAGAACGAGGGATTCATCTCCTTGAAGGCCATGGACAGGCCGGAATCCCTGGGGACCATAGATGAACGGATCGGGGGAATGGAGCTTACCGGAGAGTCGATGATGTCCGTTGTCGGGGATATCATGGACGATACCCTTTCCCACCTTGAAGTGGGCAAGCTCCTTATGTCCTTCTATAGGTCGGACCTCTCCATGGCCGAGCTTTACGGTCTGACGAAGTTCCTTTCCGAATCCGGGGACACCTACGATTGGGGAGGTGGGTTGGTGGCCGGCAAGGGTGAGACATTCAACGTCCCGGGCAACAGGACGACCCCCATCATCGTCGCCATCGTATCATCCTTGGGGGTCAAGATGCCACGTTTGGCCCAGAGGGCGCTCAGAGGAGCCCCATCGTCATCGGTCGATACCATGGAGGTCATGGCCAAGGTCGACCTTGACCTTCCCTCCATACGGAAGGTGGTGGAAGCCAGGAAAGGATGCATCTCCCTCTCCGAGAACCTTTACCTCGCTCCTGCCGAGAAGAAGCTCCGCGATATGAGAGCGGCCTCCGGGACGGACCCCGAGAGCGTCATCACAGCCTCGCTGGTCGCAAGGAACCTGTCCTTGGGGTGCAAGTACCTCATCGTTGACATGCCTATAGGAATGGAGACCAGGTTCTCGTCCATAGGTATGGCCAACCAGATATCGCAGAGACTGACCAAGCTCGCGGCCAGGTTCGGTCTCAGGACCGCGGTCGAAGTGACCTATGGGGACGAGCCCATAGGCAACGGGATAGGGCCCAATCTTGAGGCAAGGGATGTCCTCAAGGTGCTCATGAACAGACCTGACGCCCCTATGGACCTCATGGAAGCCTCCCTCCGCTTGACCGGAAGGCTCATCGACATCATGGGGCAGGAGCTGTTCGGAGCTGACCACAGGCCCGGTGACGGCCTTGAGATAGCCAAGGAGAAGCTCAGGAGCGGCACGGCGCTCGGTTCCTTCAAGGGCATTGTCGAGGCACAGGGAGGGAACCCGGAGACCAAGCCCGAGAGCATCACGGTATCACCTTTCCTTGTGGAGATAAGGTCACTTAAGGAAGGGCAGCTGGTCGATTACGATACAAGGGTCGTAGGAAAGATAGCCCGTCTGGCCGGAGCGCCCCAGTTCAAGGGCTCCGGCATAGAGTTCTACAAAAAGGCAAAGGACATGGTGAGACGCAACGAACTGCTCCTTAACGTCCATGCCGCTTCGGAGGAGAGGCGGGCGATGGTTTATGAGCACCTCTCAAGGAACAGGATATACACTGTGGATTGAGCGAACCTACCGACGGTCCGGCCCCCTCAGACGGAGCTATGGCCCAACGATGATCTCTCGGCCTTGATATGCGCCAGGGAAGCATCGTTCTCGACCCTGAACCTGTTCTTGCCTGCCGCCGAGAGCCTCCTGAAGATGGAGGCCCTGTCCTGTTTTAAGAACTCTTGCTCGACGTGGAAGGACCTGTTCACAACGATCGGGCCGGTCCTCTCGGTGAACACCATCATGACCGTGTCCTTGCCCTTTGCGGTGACCCTGTAAACGCATCTTATCGATGAGAAGGGGATCGAACGGTTTGACCAACCCTTTTTGTATTCCAGACCATCCTTTTTGAAACTGATGGAATACCCTCTGAGGAAGTTCCCCGAAAGGTAGATCGAGACGAAGAGGGACAGTAGGTCGGGGATGAGCATTATCGGCCAGAGGTCAGTAAGGAAGATGAGCGGTATGGTCAGTGATAGGAATAACACTGGAAGAAGGAACCCGAAGGCCCAGAAGAGCAGTTTACCACTCAGGTCCAGGTTCATTATGGAACCCTTGAAATCATCCGGCATCGCCCCGGAAGCACTTTTTCCATATTTAGAATGCACCATTGAGGTCATGACCCTGATGCGGTGGACCAATTTGCGCACGGGGGATGCACATGCGGGGACGAACCATATATAATAATTGATGCTATGATGTTCTTCAACAGGGAGTTGGAGCGTAGGGTCCTATGTCTGGCCTGACATTGCTCGGAAGCAGGGGGAGGACGAATGGTGACCTTGAAAGGATGAAGGTCGCTGGCGACGTCAAAGGTCTGGCAAAGCTATCATCGGATAGGGACATAGAGGTCTCGGCACGCTCACTTAAGCTCCTGGGCGACCTTCTGGAGAGCAGCGTCGTTAAAGAGGACCAGAGCGCTCAGGCAATAGCGCCGGTCGTAGCACAGCTGAATAGCCCTGTCATATCCGTAAGGGCCTATGCGGTCCGGGCCCTATACTGGTTCCTGGTCCGCTTCGGGGTGGAGGACATCTATGGGTCGGGGGGCATCGGGAATATGGTAGCCCTTCTGAAGGACCAGGACCCTTTCATCAGGAAGTACGGGCTATACTGCCTCTTCGAGGTCGTCCGTGGGGGACATGCGGAAGCGGTGGTCTATGCCGACGGCTCGAAAGCTCTGGGTTCATTGATACTTTCGAGCGAGCATGAAGAATGCAGCCTGGCCTTGAGGCTCGTAGATGAGCTGGCAAGGAGAGATATGGGTCCTGACATCATCAGGTCCGGACTTGCCCGTGCCCTGCTCCTCCTGACCGACCGCAACGATGAGGTCGGTAAGATGGCTGGAGGGACCCTTACAAAGGTCTTTTCACCAATGGGGATGGTGGGCCTTGCCGATATAGGACGCCACCTTGATGAGACCGAACATGACGCTGGTGTCCGGGATGCTGAGGTCGAATCCCCCACGACGAACCTGGACGCTTACTTCATCGGGGGTGCAACAGGAGCTCCTTACAGGGCCCAGTCCTCGCCCCCTGAGACCCTGGAGGGAGACCAGGGCAAGGTTGGGGAGTTCGTGATGGAGGAGAACGAAATGGAGCTAGATCTTTCATCCGACGATGACCTGGAGGACCTCATCTATCTCACCGAGGAAAGGACCATAGGGACCGAAACGATGCTCAGCAGGCTCAGGGACCTGCGCATGTTCAGGGACAGGCAGCTCATCTCGCCTGAGGATTACACGGCTATGAAGAGAGAGCTCCTTACAGGCCTTTCGAACTCCGTCAGGCTTGAGACCATTGACTGCTATGCGGCACTCCAGGTGCCGAGGGATGCGACCACGGAGATGATAAAGGAAGCCTACAGGAGGCTGGCCCATCAGTACCATCCCGACAAGGTCGAGGACATGGGGCCCAAGATCAGGGAGCTTGCCATGGAGGAGATGACCAGATTGAACCATGCCAGGGAGACGCTGCTAGACCCTGTGAGGAAGCTTGCTCACGACGCTGCGCTGTCCATGAGGGAACGGGGTCAGGACTGAACGATAGGGGGAAAACCCTTAAAGATGGGCCGACCTTACAAGGACATCAGGTGAGCCTTGTGGATAACGAACAGGTCTATCTCTGCGAGGACTGTGAAAGGGTCATACCCCTTTCCAAGGTCAAGGGCAGACAGGTTCCCGAATGCTGCGGAAGGCCTATGGTGAAGGTCCCCATGACCCAATGCTCCAAACCGCCCGCTTCCGCTGAGGATGCCCGTTTCGCAGACGACGACGGACCCTGCAAGACATAAATTTTTTTTTTAGGGGGATGTTGATATATGACAGATAGAACGGACAATATTATCGTAGCCGGCAGGTCGGGGGCAGGAAAGCAGCCGAGGATAGATGTGCTCGTGAAAGAACTGGGATTGACCCAGTTATCTACGGGGAACATCTTCAGGGAGTTCGTGGGAGCTTTCGATTCATCGGGGTTCAAGGATGACATAGGTGTGTTCTTCGACCCGGTGAAGGGTGCGTTCGTCCCTGACAGGGTCATTGAGGCCGCATTGAGGAAGGCCCTGCCCGGGACCAAGGAGATGAGGCCGGTCGTCCTTGGCCTGAAGGCAAAGTACTTCATGAACAGGGGTCTGTTCGTCCCTGATAGCATCACCAACGAGCTGTTCTGCGAATATTTCTCCAGGGGAAGCTACAGGGGGCAGGTCCTTGACGGATATCCCAGGACACCCGAACAGGCATTCTTCCTGTTGGACCTGTGCCGGAAGCAGGGGACCCGTCTGGACCTGGTCGTAGAGGTCGAGAACGATGACGAGCTCATCGTCGAGAGGACCATGGGCCGGAGGATCTGCAAAGCGTGCGGGAAGGTCTATCATGTGAAGTTCAAACCATCCAAGGACGGCAAGAGCTGCGACAAGTGCGGTTCTCCCCTGATCCAGCGCTCCGACGACACAGAGGAGCGCATAAGGACAAGGCTAAGGGAGTACTATGACAAGGTCGTCCCGGCCTTGGAGCTGCTCCGAGAGAACGGAGTACCCATGGTGAAGGTACCCGGGAACGTAGAGCCCTTCACGGAAGAGAACGTACGCAGGTCCGTGATGGATGCTCTTGCCCCTTACCTTAAGTAATGAGACGGTCCACGCCCTCTATCTCCCTTCATCGAGCAGTTCCTTGACAAGGGATGATATGTCGTCGAAGCGTTGGACCTCTGGCTCCGATCCAGGGTCCTTCTCACCTGTCATCACTAGCGCCGTCATACATCCCGCCCTCTTTCCAGCAAGCGCATCCATGTCGGCCCTATCGCCTATGACCATTACTTCACGAGGGATGCATCCCAGCTCCTTCACCGCCAAGAGGGTGGAATGAGGTTCGGGTTTACCGGCGACCAAGGGGACCATACCGGAGGCTGTTCTGATGGCATGGATAATGGCTCCGGCCCCCGGTCGGACCCCGCCACCTTCGATCGGCAGTGTCGGGTCCTCGTTCGTCGCTATGAAGAGGGCTCCCGACCTCAGCGCATCCAATGCTTCGGAGAGCTTACCGTAATCGAACGCCCTGTCAAGACCGGCCACCACGGCATCAAAGGGTCCTTTGGCACCCTTGCCGGCCATGGATGGCCGATGCCCGCAGGTCCTCAGCTCTTCCAAGAGCCCCTGCTCCCCCACGACAAGGCATCGTGCGCTCCCTATCCTATCCTTGAGGAGGAGGGATGCCGCTTGGGACGAACAGACCATAGGTGCTTCGGGAAAGCCCATATCCATGAGCTCGTCCAACGTCTCCTTTCCCGTCCTGGTGGAGTTGTTGGTGAGATAGCAGACCCTTATATCGGAAGAAAGGAGCTTTCTGACGGCATTCACGGCGCCCGGTATGGGCTCGCTGCCCCGCCTAAGGGTCCCGTCAAGGTCGAGGATGACGCCCCTGGGATGGATCATACGAGACCCTCATCGATGGCCCTGCACGCTGTCAGCAGGTCCTGGGCAATGAGATCAGGCCATCGCTCGTCCCCCGGCAGGACCTCAGCATCTACGAGCCCTTTAAGCTCCACCTTCCCGTGCCCTGTCATCACCAGGACGCCTTTGCATCCGGCCCTGTGGGCCGCCTGCACGTCCTTGACATGGTCACCTATCATGATAGAGGAGGGAACGTCTATGTCAAGCTCATACGCGGCCCTAAGGAGCATACCGGGGTTGGGCTTCCTGTCCTGATGCCATCCCGTGTAGCGCGGGACGGTCCCATCGTCCGCAAATGGGCAGAAATAGGTCCTGTCCCAGGGCTTCTCTTTAGCCAGTTCCTCACGGATGGCCGTCATGACCTCCAGGAAGTCCTCCACGGTGAACAGGCCCTTGCCTATCCCTCCCTGATTGGTGACCACCACAAGGAGATATCCCATCCGCCTGAGGAGGGTCAGTGCCTCGGGGACTCCCTTGACCATCCTCAGGTCCTCTTTCCTGTGCAGATGCAGTTCCTCTTCGTTCAGAACCCCGTCCCTGTCGAGGAAGACGACCCTGTTCCTTCCCCTGTGTCCCGGGGAGGCACGGACCGTTGAAGCGTCGGGCTCATCTGCGATGTCGAGCTCGGCCATGCACTTCCTGACGTCCATAGGGCATCACACCGGAAGGACCTCGTTGTGGGGGGAACGGTCATGGGTCTGTTTGGATGGGTCGTAATAGATATGCCCACCAGAGGGGAGGAGGTGGCCAAGGTTCGCCAGGACGAACCTCTCATTGTTCTTCTGGTCCCCAGAAAGGATGTCCATGACATTGTCGGTAAATATACCAGAGGTCGAGAAGTATTGTATGATGCCTCCGCTTGAACCTATCCTGACCTCGATGCAGACCGGCCCGTATGACCTGAACGTGTCCTCAAGGTCCATCTCATCGTTGTCGTTCTGGTCTATGACGGTCAGGTTCATCTTGCTCTTGACCATGCCCGAACCCACCTCGGGCAGTCCGAAACCGTTGGGTTTGTGAGCGATTATCTCGAGAGGGTAGTAGATGTCCGGGTGTACCAGGCACTTCACGAAGTTCAGGTTGTAGAGGAAACCCCTGTCCTCCCCCATGTCCGTGAGCCTTTTATCGACGAGGTATTTGTGCCCTGTAAGCTGGACCCTGCCCCCGGAGGACCCCTGGAGGAGATCCGAAAGGGCGTTCGCGTTGGTCCCATCATCGACCACCATGACCTTCCCTCCGGACTCAAGGAAGTCCCTGATCCTTGTGAGGTCCGTTGTGGCAAGCTCCTTCTCCAAACCCATGAGGATGTAGAGGTTTTCAGAGGGGGATGGGAGCAGGGTAAGGTCCTTGGTCCCGGATATCTCCTTGTAGGTGTAATCGTTGAGGCCGTTCAAGGCGTACTTGAACTTGGTCATATCCCTCCAGGGCCCTTTATCATCATCGTTATCATCCTCCCCGCCCCTGGGGAAAATGAGGTAGAGGACGACCGTGATAAGGAGCAGGGCGACAGCTATTGATAGGAGGGCGAGCTCCGGCCTGCGTTTGCGGGGGGCCTCATTGTCGGGCAAGGCCTTCGAACGACCGTCCTTCCTGTCTGGCACGCGAACAAATCAGAGCATAACTATTTCTATTTTTTGGGAGCATGAGAAGACAATGGGATGGATATGGGCGGGTTGATCGAGAAGGGACTTTTAGAACAGCTGATCGATAGGTAATATATTGGACCAAAAGTTAAAAAAATTAGATATTTAATCAACGATGATTATCACTAATGATAATTATCGTTGAAACATTATCATCATTTCAGAGGTAATGTCCAAAACGGAAGCATCCTTTCCGGAAATGCGAGAAGTATTACGATTTGAAATATGTCTTTAATCTTATCTCGGATATGAACCTTGAACCCTGCCAGATATCAACTCGGTTCTTGATGAGCTATCCGTCTGGGTGCAACGATAAGCCCGCTTCAGAGGGCTTTTCCAAGTCTGAGGTACTGTGCCCCTGTACCCATGCTGTGATAGATGGGATCATGTACATGCCCCTCTCCATCTGATACGACATCGACATGGACCACTCTCCCTACTACCACCTGATGGTCACCCGCCTCCTTCTCCCATTCGAACCTGCATTCCATGTTCACAGGGCATTCCTTCACATGGAACGGTCCAACTAGCTTCGAAGGGGATGGTGTCAGTCCTGCATGCTCGAACTCGCTCCTATCCCTTGGCAGGGACTCAGCGGTCCTTTCCATCCTCTCAAGCACGTCAGGTCCGGGAACGGCAACGACGAACTCGCCCTGTTCGAGTATGTTCTTGTAGGTATCCCTGCTCTTCCTCATCGCTATCCCAAGAAGTGGGGGATCTATCGATATCGGCATGTGCCATGCATAGGGAGCAACGTTCTTTACATCCCCGTAAAGAGTTGACACAAGAACGACCGGCATGGGCGGATAGGTTCCAAGGAACTGTACGGGTGAGGTCCCCATCCGAACCACCCTATTATCCTATGACCGTTATCTGTCTGAAGCCCGAATCGGGATCGTTGCCGAACGCTTCAAGCCGGCCCCTGACCTCCCAGACATGGTCTATCGTACCGTGATAGGTAGGCTGCCCTGGAGGTATGGATATGGTCGCATCCACGACCTTGGTCTCGTCCTTCTTCAGGACGAAGGCAGGATGGACCGTTATCGACTGTTCGACGGTCGTTCGTGAGACGGTCACGGTATATGGCAGGGACCTGTTGCATGAATTGCATAGTTGCGTGCTCCGGACGGTCCCCTTCTCGACAGCTTTTATATCGATGAACACCCCGCCAGATCTGACCTCGCTGCCCTTTGACCTCACCGTGACCCTGACCTTGACCTGTTCACCCGTCCTGAACGGTCCGGAAGGCATCTCTAGACTGACATCGGCCCCTCCACCGGTTATAGCGTTCGCAGCTCCCTTGAGCTTGTCCATGAGCCCCATATTACCACCTATCCTACCACCATAATAGCGTCGGGATATTAAATAATGGGAGATATCCGTAAAAAGCCACTTATAGGCAGCAGTAGATGGAGAAAAGAGGCGGCCCTTTGAAGCTCTGCATGATATCCTCCGAATACCCGCCAAAATGGGGAGGTGTGGGGGTCTGTTCCTATTACCTCTCGACCTGGATGGCAAAGAGAGGTCACGAGGTCCATGTCATTACCAGGAAGCAGGGCATAGGCTACGATGCATCCCACCCGAACATTCACATCCATCCGGTGAACTGGCTGAAAGCTCCGCTTCTTTTCACGCTTTCCTTCGGCAAGAACGCCGTAAAGTGGATGGAGGGTTCCGGTATCGACTTTGACCTGGTGCACATCCATTCCAATATGGCCCTCATCCCTCGGTCCCATTACTCTCGCATCAAGGCCCCCGTGGTCTCCACTATGCACGGGACCTGGTGGGGGGAGCGTTCCACCATCTCCTTGAAGGACCTATCGTTCTCCATCCAAGCGGTCAACGACCTGGCCATACTCTATGCAGGACCGTTCTTCGACAGGTACGAGGACATGGCTCTCGAACTGTCCAATGCTGTCATAATTGAATCGAACTCGGAGTGCAGGGACATTTCCAAGCGAGGGATAACGAACAGGTACGATAGGACCATAAAGCTCCCGCCAGGTATAGATACCGAGGAGTTCGCACCGACGAAGGCTGACCCGGCACTCAGGGAAGAGCTGGGACTCAAGGAAGATGACAGATTGCTCTGCTCGGTAGGAAGATGGGCCGCAAGGAAGGGGATAAGGGAGGTCCTCTCCGTCTTCGAGAAGGTCCATTCAAAGGACAAGGACACCTCCCTCTGTCTGGTGGGCTGGGGCCCTCTTGAGGGCGAGATCCGGTCCAGGATAAGGAAGAAGGGCCTCACCGGCCGTATCAGGACGTTCAGGTCCCTCCCGTTCAAGAAGATGCAGACACTTGTCGCGACATCGGACCTTGCTCTATTCCATTCGTACTGGGAGGGGTTCGGCCTCACCGTAGGTGAGGCGTTATCGAGCGGGACCCCGGTCGTTGCAACCGATGTCGGCGGCGCACCGGAGATGGTCAAGGAAGGCTGGGGAACGCTTGTCAAGGTGGGAGATGTCGATGGCCAGGCAAAGGCAGTCCTGGAGCTTCTGAAGCGGCAGGACCTAAGCGATCTGGGTGCGAAGGGAAGGGAGCATATCATCAAGGGCTATTCATGGGACATGGTCTCGAAAAAGACCCAGGAATACTACGATTGGGTCGTTCAGGACCCCCAGAACGAAGAAGGTTGGAGGTCAGGGTTCGAGAGGTGCGTATGACCGCTGACCCAGTTAGTATAAAGGATAGAGTTCAAGCTGAGACCATGGACCAGTTGATGAGCCGTCTTGGAACATCGACCGACGGGTTGGACCGGAGGACGGCCAAGCTACGATCCGACCAGGATGGTCCGAACGAGATCCCCAAGGTGAAACGCTCGTTCCTCCGCAAGGTAGCCCCTCAGATCTTCGATTTCTCCATACTCCTCTTGATAGGGATCGCATGCCTGATGGCGGTCCTGACCTTCCTGTTTCCCGACAACGAGGGTACATCGTTCGAAACCTCCATAGCGATCATCTTCGTCATATTCCTGAGCTGGAGCCTCATAATCATCCAGATGTACTCCGCTGAGAGATCGCTCGAAGCCCTCAGGAGGATCGCAGCAGCCAAGGCAAAGGTTAAGAGGAGCGGCAGGTGGGAAGAGGTCCCGACCACGACACTGGTCGTTGGCGATCTCATCAGGTTCGGTGAGGGTGACCGTTTACCAGCTGATGTCAGGATCGTGATGAATGACCATCTGTCTGTGGACGAATCCTCACTTACCGGGGAATCGGTAAGCGTGGAAAAGGACGCTGGTCCTTTGAAGGTCCCTGAACCGACCATCCATGAGATGTCGAACATGGCCTTCATGTCAACGATAGTGACCAGGGGTTCCGGGGAGGGCATAGTCACTGCGATCGGGCCAGGGACCGAGCTCGGGAGGATCGCAAAGGGTCTGGAGGAGGCCCCAGAACCCGAGATCCCCCTCCAGAGGAAGATGAGCGAGCTGGTGAAGGGTATCTCCGTCATCCTGTTCGGTCTGATATTCACACTTTTTCTGATACAGCTCCTTCGGCTTTGGATCAAAGGCGATCTCACCCCTGATACGGCGGTCGAGCAGCTCGTCATAGCCGTGATCCTTAGCGTTGTGGCCATACCTTGGAGCTTTCCGATAATAACCACGTCCGTCATGGTCCGGGGGATGATGTACCTCGTGAAGGAGAAGGCCATCGTGAGAAGGGTGGCCTCTGTGGAGGGATTGGGCCGGGTGAGCGTGATATGCTCGGACAAGACCGGAACAATGACCCAGAACGCCATGACGGTTAAAACGATATACCATGACGGGAGGATGATGGCCGTCACAGGGTCTGGCTATGGGCCAGAGGGTTGCATCAAGGATGAGAAGGGTGAGATAGAGACCGGGGCCTCACCCTACCTGTGTCTTATGTTGGAGGTCGGCTATCTTGTCAACAATGCAAAGATCGAAAAGGACCAGGATGGCTGGCACCTCCACGGGGACCCGACGGAAGGGGCATTGAGGACTTTGGGCATGAAAGCAGGGGTGGCCCGCTGGTTGGATGAGATGAAGGCACTACGCGAAGTACCGTTCGATTCGGATAGGAGGATGATGACCAAGGTCTTCAGCATCGATGACCGCCTCATCGCCTGTGCCAAAGGGTCCTACGAGGTCATCACATCCAGATGCGACAGGATCGTCTGGAGCGGACGGGTGGTCCCCTTTACGGAGGAGGTAAGGCAAACATTGGGCAGGGCGAACGGTCTGGTCAACTCCAGGGCCCAGAGGACGCTCGCGATCGCCTACAGGGAGGTCGGGAACGACCCAGTGTCCGTCAATAGCATGTCGGATGAAGAGCTTGAGACCGGATTCGTACTGCTAGGTTTCGTGGGCATGATAGATCCGCCAAAGGAAGGTGTCAGAGAGGCTGTCCAAAGATGCCACGAGGCGGGGATCAAGGTCGTTATGATAACGGGGGACAGCAAGGGTACGGCCACGGCAATAGCTGAGGACCTTGGCGTCTATGTCGATGGGGACAAGGTCCTGGAAGGGAACGAACTACCAGTATCACCCGAGGACCTGGGTTCGGTCACCGTTTTCTGCAGGGTCTCACCCCAGCAGAAAGTGGACATCGTGAACGCCTACAAGAAGAGCGGTCAGATCATTGCCATGACGGGGGATGGGATGAACGACGCCGCGGCCCTCAAGAACGCTGATGTCGGCGTGGCCATGGGAATGAACGGGACCGAGGTGGCGAAGGAAGCCTCGCAGATAATCCTATCCGATGACAACTTTGCGACCCTTGTCACGGCTGTCTATCGTGGGAGGCAGATATTCGACAACATCCGAAAGAGCGTCACATATCAGATCTATACGAACCTCGGAGAGCTCACCATCATGTTCCTAGGTTCCTTGATCTTCCTTGAGCAGATGATGACCGATAAGCAGCTACTGTTCCTCTATTTCTCCACCCATATCTTCCCTGTGATAGCCCTCATCCTCGACAGGACCTCTCTGAGCGTCATGAGGGAACCGCCAAGGAACGCAAAGGAAGGCATCGTCTCGACCAAGGTCCTTGGGGAGCTATTGGTCATGATCCTGACCATGACCGTCATCTCGATAGTGATGTTCAAGGTGCTGGAAGGCGATCTCCTGAACATTGGCATCAGGGGTGATAGGTTGGAAACGGTCCAGACGATGATCCTGGTGTTCGTCGTCTGGGCGGAATGCTTCAATCTGTTCAATAGTCTGTCCATGAAGGAATCCCTCATGAACCAGGTAAGGGAGAAGAGCATGCTCCTACCCCTTCTGATGACATCCATTCCCATAGCTGCCCTCAGCTTCCTGATGTACATAGGTGACATGGGGGCAGGCATCGACCTGATCCGTTTGACCCCCCTGCAATATGGGATCTCGGTCGGCTGCGGTTTGCTGATAATACCCACGGTCGAGGCGTACAAGACCTATTTCAGAAGGACCGTGGAGAGGGAGGACCATCTTTCAAGGGCCTTGAGCAGGGGTCTCAAGGTCGGGGTCGATGGCGTCAATCTCCTCAACGATATCCCGTTCAAGATACAGAGACAGATCGCGACCTTAGGGGATGCGGTCGACCATGATCCCAAACGGGAGGGAAAGAAGGGTCCGAAACGCCCTGGGGACCGATCGGACAGACCGGATAGGAAGCATCGATCCGACTAAACCTATAAAAACGGGCAATCCCTCATGATGTCGATGATATGTAAGAAGGTACTCGTCACCGGAGGAGCGGGGTTCATAGGCAGCCACCTAGTCGATGCTCTGCTCGCAAGGGGTTGCGAGGTGATCGTATATGATAATCTATCCTCGGGGAAAAAGGAGTTCCTCTCCCACTGTTTGGATGATATCGATTTCCTCAAGAGGGACCTGGTCAGTGATAAGGAGATCGCAAGCGCCCTAGATGGGGTTGACCAGGTCTATCATGTGGCGGCGAACCCCGATGTCAGGGTGGGAGTGGATGATACCTGGGTATCCGTTGAACAGAACATCATTGCCACATACAACCTCCTTGAGGCCATAAGAAAGGTCAGACCCTCTGACCCACCGGCAATATCCTTCACATCCACATCGACCATCTACGGCAATGCATCGGTCATGCCCACTCCTGAGGATTATGGACCGCTCATACCGATATCGCAGTATGGTGCGTCAAAGCTGGCTGCGGAAGCTCTGATAGCGGCATTCTCCGATAACTTCGGAATAAGGTCATCGGTCTTCAGGTTCGCCAACGTGGTAGGGTCAAGGTCCACTCATGGCATACTCATCGATCTCATGAGAAAGCTGAAAAAGGACCCGACTAGGCTCGAGATACTGGGCGATGGCTCGCAGAGGAAGTCCTACATCCACGTTTCAGACTGTGTCGATGGGGTCATCCATGCAACGGAGGCCCAGAAGACCCAGTTCGAGTACTACAATGTTGGTACTGACGGTTTCATCGAGATAAGGAACATCCCGGACATCGTTGTAAGGGCCATGGGCCTAAAGGATGTTAGGTTGGAGTTCACAGGAGGCCACAAGGGGGCAGGGTGGAAGGGCGATGTGAAGTACATGTCGCTGGACATCAGGAAGCTCCTTTCGACAGGATGGACCTACCATCACGATTCCAGGCGATCGCTGGAAATGGCCGCCTCAGAGATATTCAAAGAGCTCTGACCGGTCCTCAATAAGCATCATCAAGACGTGCCTGCTCCAGTTCTCGGTAGTTCACCCTCTTGACCGCATCGGATGGGTCCTTGAGCCCTCCACGCCTTGAAAGGTCCGTTGTCACAGGATACGCCTCCAGGTCATCGCCGGGGTAGGGTAGGACCATCTCCTGAAGGGTCTCCTGCACGCTATCCGCTCCCAACCAATCGTTCTCCGTTCCCCGTGGTAGCACCAGTGGCATCCTCTTACTGGTGTTGTGAACGAAGCTCATGAGCTCGTTCGCTTCCGTCGTCACTATGGAGAAGGTCCTTTCGATCCCTCCTGAGAGCAGGTTCGTATCCTCGCAGATGCCCGCCAGGTGAAAGGTCCTACCGTCCCTCATCCGTATGTGGTAAGGGAACTTCCTACCGGAGACCTCCCTGAACTCGAAGAACCCGGTCACTGGTACCAGACATCTGGAATCCCTTGCGGCGGACCTGAAGGCAGGTTTCGAAAAGAGGGTCTCACCCCTGGCGTTGTAGCAGGACCTTCTCATCGATAGGGCCTGCGCCCTATCCTTTGCCCATCTGGGGACGAGACCCCATCTTGACAGGATATGGACCCCTTTTCTGTCCATGCAGAGCAAAGGATGCAATGGGTTAGAGAAGGCATTGGAATGGAAGATCGGCCCAGGGGCCCTGTCATATCCGATACCGGTATCTTCCGCCAGCAGCTCCCAATTGATGGGAGAAAGGAGGGATATGTTGAAGCACACGGACCATATAGCATATCACAGGATAATGAACCCCTTCCCTGAACCATCAGGTCAACCATGTTTCGTCGATAGGAGCTGTATCCTTGCAAGGAGGGCCTCGATCTGGATCCTTTCATCCGCTCCTTCTACGAGCCTGAAATCCACCTCCCCTATGGATTCCAGGATCCTAACCCTGATATCATCGTCCATGGGGAGGTTGAAGAGCTCCCTGTGAAGCTGGGATATGATATCCTCTCCCGCAAGTCCGCCGGAGGTTATGAGCTCCTCGAGATGCTTTCTCGCCTCTCCGAACTTCCCCTGCATAGGGAGGGTTATGAGCTTGGCTATCTGTTCCGGTCTGGCCAGGGCAGAGCTCGAATAGAGGTTCTCCGAATCTATGTCCTTCGAGAAGGATGCGGCGACCTGGAGGACGTTAACGGTCTTCCTGAGATCGCCCTGGGATATGTACATGAGGGTTTCGAAGGCGTTGTCCGTTATGGTGATACCCTCGGTCCTCTCTATGCGTTTGAGATATTCCCTTATATCCTCTTTGTTCAAGGGGGTGAACCTCATCACAGAGCATCGGGACTGGATCGGGGGGATTATCCTTGAGGAGTAATTGCACGAGAGGATGAACCTGCATGTGTTCGAGTACCTCTCCATCGTCCTCCTGAGGGCTGCCTGAGCGTCCTGGGTAAGAGAATCCGCCTCGTCCAGGAATATGACCTTGAACTGCGCGCCTCCTAGCGGGGCCGCCCTGGCAAAGGACTTGATCTTGGTCCTTACCACCTGTATGCCCCTCTCGTCGGAGGCATTTAGCTCCTGGAAGTTATCCCTCCAGCCCTCCCCCCCGAAGATCTCCCTGGCCATTGCCAGGGCACAGGTGGTCTTTCCTGTCCCGGCCGGTCCGGCGAAGAGGAAATGGGGGATGTTACCGCTATCGACGATGGCCTTTAGCCTCTTCAGTATCTCCGTCTGGCCAACGACCTCTGAGAGCTTTAGCGGTCTGTACTTCTCGGTCCAGATCTCCTGCATCAGTTACCGCCCCCTTTCAAGGCATCTGCATCAGATGGACCGGTCATTCTGACCTTCTTCCTTCTTCTGATGTAACGGTCGTCGCTCAAGGGTTCGCTGGTTATGAACGTCCTGACGATGGCCCAAGCAAGTTCGGGGCCGATCACCCTGCCGCCCAAGCAGAGGACGTTGGCCGCATTGTGCTCCCTGGCCATCCTCGCCATGTACTCATTGGTGCACAAGGCCGCAATGATATGATCGAACCTGGATGCGGTGTTGCACATACCTATTCCGGTCCCGCACACAAGGATGCCAAGGTCGGCTGCTCCAGGCAGGTCCGAACAGACCGATGAGGCTACATCTGGATAATCGACGGTCTCCCCCCCACTGCACCCCCTGTCCATTACATCCATGCCTGCCCTTTCGAGCCTAAGGACCAATTCCTCCTTGAGCTGGAAGCCCCCGTGGTCCGACCCCAGAGATATCCTCAAAGCAGTGCCTCCGAGGTCCACTTCAGGTGGTTCTTTCTATTTTAATCCCACTCGGGGAGTGAGCGATACTTTCAAGATGACCCGGTTCGAAGAGGCGATCCTATGCACGTCAAGGATGGACCATGTTCAACACGGCCTCTTCCTCACATTGGCTGCTGTCAGAAAGCTCCAGCATGGCCTTCAAACGGCCTCCCTCGAATGTCAGGTAGGCCGATTTTAGGTTCGATCTGTAAAGACTGACCCTCTTGCCCCTTTGGGTCAATATCTTCTCTGTCACATGGATGAGACCGAGGTCCTCCAGTTCGTTTATCCTTCTGTAGCAGGCCGCTATCGGAATGTTGAACTTCATGCAGAGATAGTTCGCCGTTCTGGGGACCTTGAACGTGGCCGTCAGTATCTTGACGGTGTACTCGTCGCTCAGGAGCTTGGTCACAGCCAGTGGGTTCATGGTTTTGTTCCACCAATAATGTGGTTACCATAGTGGGGTTGTAGGCGGCCTCAACCGATGCAAAGGGTCCCGTTCGACATCCGTTCATCCATCGGGTCCTTACTTAATACTTTCTTTATTAATATACCAAATTATGAAGATTATTAAAACAATTTTTTTTTATCCATCCATTCATGCAGATCCTTACCAATGGTACTTCGGGTATTGAGGTCCGATCGATAGTTCGGACCGATATGGTTTTTAATCAAGCAGGTAATTACCTAGAAGGATGAGGAGCAATGGATTGGCAGTTGCGGGCGTCGTCCTTACGGCCTTTCTGATCTTCTTCTTGGTCCTTTCAACGCTCAGCCTCCTGACCGGAGCATCGTCCACTAAGACCACCAGGTACCAGGGTAATGACCTGGCGAGGGAAGGTGAGGACCTTCTGCTTAATACCTCCTCGGAAGGACTCGTCCCACCCGTGGTCATTATCAGGTCGGCATCGCTCTCCGATGTGAAGGTTAGGCTCCAGGTCCGTTGTGCGGGGGTCCTTATGGAAGAGGATGAGGGGACGACACCGTTCACAATGGTCCTTCCCCAGAGCTCGACCGGTGATTACAGGCTATCCATTAGGATCCTCACAGAGGGTGCTGACGCTTCGGACGTCATAATAGAGGTCCAGCGGACGGACCTTCTTGCGGCGGGAGCGTTCTGTATCCTGTCATGCTTCTTCTTCCTCTTCGTTCCGCTCCTCTGGGTATCAAGCTTGACGTTCCTTATCACTGCGGCATTCGTCAGGAGACGTGAGATCAAGGACGGAACCGTGGCCCAACGGACCGTTCAAGGGAATGCCAATGTCATCTGGACCGATGACAGGAGCTATCGCGGAGGTGGCCAATGATGCAATCGTTCGTAGTAGGGGCTGCCATCGCAATAGCATGTCTGGCCATCCCTCTATTGGGGTTCATTTTCTACACGGCCATCTTCTTTGTAGCATCCCCATATTTCAGGAACGTCTTTATAGGGTCCATAGGGCTCAAAGGAGAGGACCGTGTAAAGAAGCTCATAGGTTCAGGCCTTGCACCGCACCTTTTCCTGATGATGATGGCTCTCAGTGTGACCTTTTCCTTAATACTGGAGCTCTTCTTCGTTCTGGTGCTATCCCCATTGGCCTTGTTCATGGATATCAAGGTCGTTGCCGTTGCCCATCTGGTCCTGGCAGGTCCTATAGAGGAATCGATGAAGCTCATTGTCGCAGCCCTATCGTTCGTCGGTCTTTACCTCCTCCTATCATGGGGAAAGGTGATGGACCGACCTTACGGGGAGATATCGAACGTCAAGAACGGGATGATCATAGGATTGCTCACAGGTGCCTCATTCGGTATGGCCGAATCCGTTCTCTATCTATTCTCTGGTCTCAGCTCCCTCTCTTCAGGAGACACATCGGCCCTCACCATCGATGCTGTGGTCTGGAGGGTGATACTGGGGGTGATCGTCCATGCGGTCTATTGCGGCGTTGCCTCGTCCGGCCTCGGGAGGACCGGATGGGCAAGAAAGGTCCTTTTCACAATGGCTGGCCTATCTTTGGCCGTTTTATACCATTCGCTGAACAACGGGGTATCCGGTGTCATGCAGTTCTTTTCGGGTTTGGAGGTAAGCCAGATGCTACTGGTAACGGATATCATCCAATCAGCGCTGTTCATCATGGCTGTCGTTACACTGGTCCTGTTATGGAAGTTCTCGGCAGAAGGGACTGTCAATGATAGGACATGATGATGATCTTTGGACCGTTCTTCGCCTATATGTACTAGTTGTGCAGTAAGTTATTTATCAGGTGATGAAGGATTTGATACTTCCATGGACCTATCGGGAGGGCTGTCATTGAAGGTTATCCAAGCGTCGTTCATCATATTGTTCGTCGTAGCTGCCTTTCCTGTCGAGGGTCTCAGCCTCAAGGACGGTATCGACCACATGGTCGGAGAGGGCCTGACCGTTCTGGTCTGGGAGGTCCCTCATCCTACTGTGGAGATAGGCAGTTATGGTTCGATTGTAACGATAGATCGTTGGGGAACATCATACTCCATGGGAATGCCCATGCTTCCGGAAAGAAGCTATTATCTACCAGTGGGACCTGGTGAGGACCCGTTCATCATCGAGACAATGAGCTTAGGTATCGAAAATAGGGTCCTTGAACGCCCGGTAGCGAACGTCCCCGAACCCACAACCAACAGAGCAGGACCCTTGTTCCATGACGAAGAGGGCAATGAACAGAGGAGCGTCATGGACCTGGGCATCCTTGAACATGGCAATTCGAGGTTCTGGGTCATCCGCCTATCACCTTTCAGGACCGATGGGAACGCTTTGTTCTGGCCCAATACCGTCCAGGTAAAGGTCGCTACCGGTTCCGCTGATGTCCTTTCCGAAACATTGGTCCCTGAGGACCTCCCATCCCCGACCGAGATCGATCCGAACGCAGAGGGTATGGGTCCTCTTTGGTCCCCTCCATCGATGGATGCCCAACCCATCCCGACGGCACAGCCATCCTACACTGACAGGTTCCCGCCCACCGAGTGCCTTATAATAACCACCTCCACATATAATTCGACCCTGAGGCCGCTAGCCGAATGGAAGACCATGAGAGGGGTCCCAACACGGATAGTCGAGACCGGGTGGATATCATCGGCCTATACGGGTTCCGATACTCAGGAAAAGGTCAGGAACTGTATCAAAGCGTTCTACACGAACGAGAACCTAAAATGGGTCGTCATAGGGGGCGACCATAGCGTTGTGCCTAGCAGGATGGCATACATCCCTGACGGTTACGATGATGGAGGGAGCGACGGGAATACGGTCCCGGCGGATTCCTATTATGGTGACATAGCAGGGTCCGGCCATACCCCTTATGACTGGGACGGGGACAATGACGGCAACTATGGTGAGTATTCTGTTGATGGAATAGACCTTAATGCTGAGGTCTGGGTCGGGAGATTGTCCGTTTCCAGCACCAGCAACATGCAGACCCTGGTGAACAATATAATCAATTACGAGAAGAACCCGACCTCAGGAAGCTGGTTCAACAGAGCGGTCCTTGCGGGAGCGTATTCCAATTACAAGGAGTCGAGCACATCGAACGATACCACGGACGAAGCTACCCTCAAGAATACTATCAGGAGCGATTTCCTCTCAAGTTCAAACTACAATCCATACACCCTGTATGAGAAGGGAGGGATATGGCCCTCCCAGTTCAGCTGCAATGCTTCCCTGACCAATGCCAACATGGTCAGCGCCATCGATCCTGGCGCCTTCATGGTGAACATGGCAGGCCACGGTTCAAGCACCGGGATATATAGGCGGGTTTGGATCGCCGACTCCAACGGGAACAAGCTATGCGATTCAGGGGAGACGAGCGATTACGCATATTATACCACTTCGGCCTCACAGACCAACGGCGGAAAGAAACCCCTTTTCTACAACGATGCATGCAATAACGGCGAGTTCGACAGGACCACCTGCCTTACCGAGGACATTCTCCTTGATGTCGGAATAGGGGCTGTGGGTTCAGCAAGGGTCAGCTGGTACTCCAAACCCTGGGCGAAAGGTTCGGACGGTGGTTACTACAACCAGGGGCATGATTACAGGTTCTGGCAGCAGTTCTTCGCAGGTAACTATCAACCAGGTAAGGCCCTGGCCCTATCCAAGTACGATTACATCCAGGACAAGACTGCCCACGACCTCTACTGCTGGAAGAACCTGCTGCAGTACAATCTGATGGGGGACCCCGAGATACCTATATGGACCAAGAGGCCAGGAACTCTATCGATAAGCCACAGCGATCCAGTTCCCTCACCCGGGAGCAATACCTTCACGGTAACTGACGGTTCCGGCAATCCGGTGAACGGGGCCAAGGTCTGCCTGATGAACCTGACCGAGTTCTATGGAACGGCCATAACCGGATCGGACGGCAAATGCTCCATCACGCTCCCCCAGATAACCCTGAGGATGAACCTTACGGTCACAGCAAGGAACTTCAAACCGCTCTTAAAAACGGTCCTGGTAGGTTCCGATACGGAGAAGCCCCGGATAGTATCTGTAGAGAGCCTTGGAGCCAGGACCACAGGTGACAACTTCAAGATAAACGCACTGATAACGGACAATGTGGAGGTATCATCTGCAATGATCGAGTACAATTGGTCGGTCTCTCAACCCGTTTCCACTTTCAATACCTCAATGGTGAAGTCCGGTCCCAACAACCATACCTTCATCTACAAACACCCCACCGACAAGATAACGGAGTTCTGGTACAGGATAGGAGCAAGGGATGTCAAGGGCAACTGGAACCATTCCATCTGGTATCATTTCGCGGTTACGGACAACGACCTGCCCGAACTCATCAAGGACAATTCGAGCATATATGCCACTACCGGTGACAGCTTCACGTTCGAGGCCCATCTTTCCGACAATATCGGGGTAGGGATGGCAACTGTGAACTATACCATGAACGGCCTTCCATCACGGAACGTGTCCCTGTGCGGCCCAGGGGATGTGAGGTCGGCATTGATAGTTGTCCCCTCAGATTCCATCGGTGGTCTCAGTTACCGGTTCATCTACAACGACACCTCTGGTAACCTCAACACGACCACTGTGAGGTACAGGACGATAATAGATGACGATGCCCCCCTCTTAATTGGGGACAATACCGTTCTACCACCCACCACTGGAGACCAATTCGTCGTGAATGTGAGCGTGACGGATAATATCGCCATCCTAGATGTGCGACTGGTCTATTCGATAGGGGGCCAGACCTTTATTAACCAGTCCATGCAGAAGGGTTCCGACGGCAACTATACCAGGATGATAACGGTCGGACCTGCGGTGGATTCGAACATCACCTATCACATCTATGCCAAGGACACCTCCGGGAACGTGATGAACACAGTCGATAACTGGATCGATATCCTGGACAATGACCTTCCCTACATGATCATGGACACGTCGGACCTTGTGGCAACGACAGGTGAGTCCTTCAATATCTCTCTCAGAGCTGGAGATAACATTGGGGTAGGCAAAGTGTCAATAGAATGCAGCATAGGTGGTTCGGACTGGGATGTCATCCTGGCTGTTTACGACAATGCAATGGAGCGATGGTACAGCAATGTGATCATACCCATCTCTGCAGAAGGGAACATCTCCTATCGTTTCGACCTGGCGGATAGTGCCGCAAATCATTTCATGACGGAGAGAAGGGCCGTTCCCATTCTGGACAATGACAGACCGGGATTCATTGAAGATCTGAGCTCAATGGATGCGAACACTGGGGAACCCTTCCAGTTCATATGCATAGTTCAGGAGAACATCAATATCTCGTCGGTTACCATCTCAGGGGAGATGGACGGATTTGAGCTCTCTCTTGAGCTTTCGTTCCAGAGCATAGCAGGGGATATGGAATTCAAATACGGAGCTATATGGACCGTTCCAATTGAAAGGATCGGTGAGTTGACCTACAGCTTTTTAATGACCGATTCATCGGGCAACGAAAATTCATCCGGAACGTTCTCTCTACTGGTCATAGATACAATCCTACCCTATGCAAATCTGACACTTCATACAGAACGACCCGGACAATATACAACTGGAGAGACAACGATAATGCATTGTTACCCAACAGATAATATTAAAGTCCATTCTATAGAACTACAGGTCCTATTTCCGGGCAATATCACACCTGAGCTCTTTTCTATGGAAAAGGTAGACCATGGAGAGTGGACACCTATTCCCCCATGGGTTGAAACCTGGGGATGTCTTTTGATCATGCCATCCAACAGGACGGGGACCATCCAGTTCAGAACGGTCTGCAACGATACCAGCATGAACCAGGAGATATCAGATTGGCTCAGTACCCCTCTGATAGATGATGATGCTCCATTATTGACCATTCTATCCACTACGAAGAGCATGGGGACCGGATCAGTGGGAACCATTCTCTTCGGAGGTTCGGACAATATAGGTATCATAGGGACGAACGTCACTGTAATGGACGGCCCTTTGATCGTTGGAAGCATAGTAACGCTTCCAAACGGAAGCATCAGTGCCGAAGTCGAAGCAGCATCCGATGCAGTCGGGACAGGCCATGTCCAGCTCTCCGTCCATGATGGGGTCCAATGGGCCAACATCACATTATCCATGGACGTCTATGATGATGATGTACCGATCGTTCTGGCAGTTCAATTGCTCACACAGTACGGTATAGATGTCGAGATACCGATCGAGGCCTCCGTAAGTGATAACGTTGGAATGGATTCGATAGTCCTGACCGTAGTATCCGAACAGGTCTTAATAGGGACATATAACCTTGTTCCTACGGAAGATAAGGTCTCCTATGCTTTCATGACCACCGTCCCCATGGAGCTCCATTTCGAGATAACTGTCAAAGATCTTTCTGGCAACACAGCAATAGATAGTGTGTCAACGGTAGTAGTGGACGATAAAGCACCGGAGGTAGAGCTCAAGGATCCTCCGGAAAAGATAGAGGTCGGTAAGAAGGTAGTCCTGGATGCTTCCGGAACGACCGACACATCTGGGAACCTGAACTACACCTGGAAGATCACAACCCCAGAGGGGACAACATTCACGCTATATGGGTTAAGAACAACATTTGTCCCGGACCAGAAGGGGAATTATAAGGTCTCACTTACAGTTACAGACCCTGCTGGAAACAAGGCAACGGAAAGTTTTGATATCGTAGTTGATGAAGAGGAACCGCCTCTCGATACCTCGCTTCTCATCTACTTTGTAGCTGGTATTCTACTTCTGGTCCTATTGCTTCTCATTCTGTTCTTCCTGGTCAGATCAAGGAAGAAGGCCCATGAAGAGAACGGTTCAGATGAATGGGGCGAGGAATGACGGCAGACAGAATCAGCGGATAGATTTTCCGGACCAGTTCCCGCCCAGAGAACAAGGGTCCGGAGATGGAACACCTCTATCAGGACCACCGCAATACTGGAACCCCGGTCGGTCTTGTAACACAAGTGGTGGAATGGATATATAACCTGTTCTGGGAGGGCTTTTCCAGGTCTATAAACTGTTCGGACCTGGTTGGACCGTTCCTATACGGTTCCTATACTAAAACATCGTAATGGATCTGATGATAGGGATGATCGTGAAAGAAAAAAAAGTAGACCCTGGAGGAGCGGTCAAGTGGGGACAGAACGTCACCCGCCCCTCCAGGGTCCCGGGGGTTTCTATAGAGGTTTCCACGTTTCAGTTGTAAGGCTCCATCAGCGGGTAGTCGTCCACTCCATTATGTGGCAGATCGGTATCTCCGATCCCGTCATAGTCGGTGTCCGATCCCTCGTAGTCGGACCAGTAGTTGCCCTCTCCCTTCCCGTTGTCCCAGATGTTCTCATAGCCCTCGTACACTTGGACATCATTGTCGATAATATCGTTATGATAGATGGTATTCCCACCCGCGTCGTTGGGATAGTTGTACCCATCGAATGTGTCGTCAGTGAAAACCCCGACCCAATTCCCTTGTATCAGATTATTGGTTATTAGGTTCTCCATCGCCAGTGTCTCGTCCCTGTTAAAGAAATAGACACCAAATGTGTTGTCGATGATATCATTGCCATTGACGTTGTTTCTAGTAGCCGTATCTATGTATATCCCTGGGACGGTGCTTCCAGTGATATAATTTGATTTGATGGTGATATCACATGTATACCACGAACCTAAACCGATGAAATTGTCATAAAGCTCATTGTTCTTTACAAGGATGTCTGTTATGGTGTCTATGTATATTCCTACCCCCCAATTTATTTCTATTGATCCAATGTTCTTTATGACGTTATCTATGATGATATGGTCTCCATCACCTCCCCACATACCTATCCCATAATAGAGCCCGCCATCAATATTATTATTTTTCGCGATATTGTTCGCTGAATACCTGAATGATATCCCCCAATACAAATGGTCAATGACCGTATTGTCCTTGAACATATTATTATCAGAAATATATGCATCCAATCCGTATCTAATATTAGAGATTATCCTATTATCTTTGATCACATTATTTGAACAATAGTAGATCAGAACGATGCCATATAAATTCCCTGTTGCATAATTATCTTTAACAGTATTGTAATTGGAACTTTCCCATAGTGCGATACCTGCATTCACGGAATCATAGATCGAATTATCCTTAATGGTATTTTCACAGGATGAATCCAATCTGATTCCAACAAGGGCATCAAAAATATTGAAATTCTTGATAGTGACTCCATCCACATTATCAAGGTGTATACCGAAATCTTTTCCATCACCTGTTATTGAGTATCCCTTTCCATCGATATTAACCTCTGACTTCTTGACCACAAGCATTCCATCGATATCATCTGTAAATATGTATCCTTTCCCACAGACCTTCACCGGAGCATCCGATGGAGACACAGACCCATCAGCATTGATGACGATATCCCCCTCCCACGGATCGGCGGCATCTGCCGAGATGGTGAATATCCCAGTTCCTAGGCACAGCCCGATAACGACCAGGGTTGCTAACCCAACGTATGTTTTTCGCATCTTCTACACCTCTCGATCTAACTGACCGGGTTCTCAAGGTCCGATCAGCGACATCGCATGTTAAGAGGGTATATAAATCATTATTCAAACATTATGTACTTTTTATGAGGGTATATTTAATACTTAGTACTCATCCTATACAAGTTGGATGGAATCCACCTCTTTTAGTGGATTTATATTATTTCATATGTTCCGTTCATCCAGATGGCCTGTTCATGGAAAAGCACTCCCTTACAGTCCCATATGAGACCTTCAGTCTCTCACTATAGGTCGGAACATCCCAGTTGTCCCAAGTGTAGAAGGGGATGCTCTTAGCCTTCAAGGTCCCATCGACGGGGTGAGGGAGGGAATCGGTTATCCTTAAAGGGCCATCGATCCCAGATGCGTTCCCATTCCCACCTGGCAAGTATGTTACAACGGCAACACGAATACCATCTATGACCTTACCATTACCATACCCATCGGTCCATGGGTCCGCATTCACATTGCGAGAGCTTGGGTCCCTGAAATTTAGCAGTAGGTATGGGATTCTGAGCTCTATGAACGAACCATTGTCGGATGAGGATATATCTGCAAGTGAATCGTATCTTTCAGATCCAGGGTCGGAGCAGCCCCATCTTAGCTTTCCGGTCTCGAAGGCCTTGAAGGGGACTATCTGGCCTGTAGACGGAACTTTGAACCCTTTATTGATGGTTTGTTCAATGGGATGGAAGATGCCATTGTCCTTGACATGAGCGTACGGTGATTCCTCCACGTGACCGATATCATGGCCGTATCTATAATGATGAAGGTCATAATAGCTGTCCACAAGCACCTGAGAACCCTCTTCTCCACAGATGTGAATGATGAAATCAAAGCCGACCTCGCTCTTCAGACCCGTTCCGAACGGGACGGATGTGGACCCTTGGTCACTAAGGGTATCTATGAGGATCAGGATGTTCATCTTATCCCAATTGAGCCCTCTGGTCGCTAAGGTATCCATACCGATGTTGATGTAGGCCTCATCATGGGAGATCCTCAATCCCCGTATGGTCCTCTGATCATCGAATCCATCACCGATGTACTGGATAGGTTCGGACCCTTTCAAGAATTGGTCCGTTGATGGACCCATCCAATCATAGTCATTTCCATCCATTGTCCTTACACCCTCTGAAGCTGGGTCGAAGGAAAGCAGTCCGAAATGCTGCTCGCATGTCTGAACGTCCATCCAGTAGGCCCTCCTGTCCGGTTCCGTCAGCTCCATGGTGTTCCAGGTCCTCTTGAACCATTCGTCCTGCCATGAGAAGATGATACCACCGGCAAGGCCCTCAGATACAATATCATCGAACAGATCGGATATGATCTCACCTTGCTCCTGCTCAGTATTGTGTCCATGGTCCATGCCGTAAAGTCCTTCGTGTGCGATCCCCCTGGAAGAAGGGACACCGAACTCGCCTATCAAAACAGGCAGGAGATGGGTCCTTTTCAGGTCATGCAGATATCCAGCATAATTATCGTAGGAACCGTCCTTGTTGATATATTTGGCATAGGAAGGTTCGAGGGTCATGAGGTCTGGATAATATGGATAGACATGGTAAGTGGCAAAGAGACCTGGGACCATGTTCCAGGTCGGTAGGACCTTGTCGGGGTCTATGGAAACAAGGTCCTCATCATAGAAAGGTTCGTACGGATGCTCGAGCTTGTCGGTAGTTGGCCAGTTCGCAAAGCTCAAAGGTCTCTGTTCATGATACCTCTTGGTCTCGTAATAGGCGGCATGGTCCATGAGGGATGCAAGCCAGACCTCGAAAGCTGTGGCAGAATCAGTCTCTATGAAATCAGCTTTCAGGTCCGGAACCGATGGGTGGGCTTCTATAGTCCCCTGAACGAACGACGGGTCCCATTCAAGGCCCAGGACAAGGCCGAGAACATATTCGGAAACGTCCCTTCTGTAAGTTCCGGAAGCGTTCCCTGGTGATGGGAGAATGTTCGCTCTTCCATGTATCACATCCACGACCATCTCAACTGCATAGCTGAAGCTCTCATTGTTGTTGGTTTTGAAGGCATCTCCACTTGAGAAGAGCGTCTCCTCCTCGGTATAGATCCCTTGGATAATGAACAATGGGTCATCGACCCGTCGATTATGGTTATAGAGCGCTTCATAGAAAGCTGGGGGATGGACCGTATAGACCCTAACGACGTTCGCATCCATATCCGATATCATTCCGAACCAGCGGTAGTATTCCTCATAGGTGATGGCTGTCTCACCAGGGAGGTGTCCCGGCTTCGATATACCCATGTTCACTCCCTTGACGAGCAGCTCATTCCACTTGCCGTCCATGAGGACCTGGAAACCCTCTCCCTTGGCCTTGTGGGAGATCCAAACGATATCTTCCCCTACCTTATGAGCTTCCCTTCCTATTCGGGATGGGATAAGACCCTCCTCCTTCGAACCTAACTGGTAGTAAAGGAGCGAACTGGAAAGCAGGATGATGACCGAGAGGACGGCGAAGAAAAGACCCTTATTCACCCTCATTGCAAGTTGAACTATGAGGTCTTTAATCAATCTTCCCCGGTCCGTCGATGAACGTTCGAATAACTGTCCGTTCCGTCCCATCGATCATTTCCTGAACAAGGTGCATCCTATCGCTCCCGTGAACTGGGGGTCTGGAGGAACCATCACTTTTATCCCGAGCCCCTCTTCGAGAGTAGCCCTCAATCCGCTCCCCAGCGAAACCCCTCCCGTGAACACAAGGACATCAAGGGGAAACGACCTCAACTGGGGACGGACCCTCTCGTAGATGGAATGGATGACCCCCGAAGCTATCTCCTCCCTGGGGACCTTCTTCACAAGGAGGTCTATTATCTCCGTTTCCGTGAAGACGGAACAGGTGGATTCAAGGAGCTTCCTTCCGCCTTTGTACGACGAGAGCTCCTGGACCGTCATGCCTAGCATGGAGGCCATCTTCTCCAGGAACCTGCCGGTCCCTGCGGCGCATTTATCGTTCATGGAGAAATCCCTGAGCACCCTATCCTCCATCCTTATCACCTTCATATCCTGCCCCCCTATGTCCAGGATGGTGAAGGTGTCCATGCCCAGGACCCTGGAGGCTCCCATGGAATGGGCCCTGACCTCCGGAACGGACCTGTCGGCCTTCACAAGCTTCCTCCCGTAGCCTGTTGATATCACGGTCGCCCCAGGTCCTACGTCCATTTCGCCAAGGTGCATGAGGAACTCTGTCGTATCGGCGATGCAAAGGTCGGTCCTATCATAGTAATTTACGGCCGCCTTTACGGACCTGGAGCCAATGTCCATACCGATCCTGGCGTCCTCAGGTGCGTTCGAGAGGGCCTTCATGAGCTCCGAAAGCGTCACGGGAGCCCCTCCATCATATCGATGAACGATTCCATCCTTATGGCGGTCCTCTCATCGAGAGGTCCGGGCAGGTTGCCCTCTATGGTCAGCATGGGGATGTCAAGCTCCCTTCTGAACACCCTGTCGTCCATCTGCCTGTGGCAGAAGGATTGGACGTAATGAACGAGCCCAGAAAGATTCCTTCTCTCGATCTCCCTGGTGATATCATCCACCCTGAGCTGGATATCGTAGGGATATGTGTATTCGAGATATCTGTCCACCCAGTCCCTCCCCGAAGGCATGGTGAACTGCCTCTGGACCTCGAAGAACACGGTCCTCCCACCAAGCGTCTCGAGCCGGGGGAAAAGATCGGTGATGATGGGAGGAACTCCTATGTAACCCAATCTGACCCCATCCTCCTGAGGTTCTCTCTTCCTTTCGGATGATAGCAGGGCCTCAAGAGAACGTTCGTACGATCCCATGTCCGACCCCAGGTCGGAGCAGGAGACCTGTGCAAGATGGGATTCCTGAGCGCTGATCCTCAGATGTTGGGACCTGAGCCTGTCCACCTCACGGGCAAGCTCTCTAATCTCCTCAAGCCTCACGGCCTTTGCAGCAGATGCTTCCATCGAGCATCCAAGGAACGAGCATAACCTATGGATCTCTTCGTAAAGCTCCTCCCTGTCCCTGTCTATGGGGTAGGAGAACCCGTGGACCTTCCTCCCGGTCCTATTGAGGTCCTCGAGCAATGATTCCGAGTTGGAGCAGTCCCCTCTGACCACCCCAACGACCGCATCAACCTCGGATGAGACGGCATGAAGTCCCTTGATCCATGAACAGATATTGCGAGGGAAGCCCACCGCTTGCGCCTCTTCCACTAGGTCACGGCTGGAAGCGTTCGCTATGAAGATGTTGTTGAGGTCCACAGGCGTCCTCCCCGAAGCAAGGAATGGCTCCAGGGGTACCGTCGTGGTGATGCCTACCCTTCTTTCACCTGCAAGAGCCATGGACGGCCTCGTATCCAAGGTCGAATGCTTTAAGGTTTGCCTCAAGCGCTCTCTTGGGGACGGAAACGCTCACGGATTCGCGCATCTCCTCCCTGGTGAACGGAAGCACCCCGGTCCCCATTATGGCACCCAGCATGACTATGTTGGTGGTCTTATCGTTACCTGAGAGCTTGGCCTTCTCCCTTGCTGAGAGATGATAGACGCACTGGGCCTTACCCCTGACCTCCTCTATGATCTCCTTCACGTCCGGATAGGGAGAACCACCGGAGCTGACGCTCACAGGCCTGATGGGGTCCTCACTGAACACCACGACCGTTTCGCTGGTTATCTGTTCCCTGGCCCTATATATTTCAAGGGGTTCCATCCCGAGGAGTATGGTCATGTCGGATGCGAAGGGAAGCGGGGAAACGGTCTTGCCAAGCCGAATGGTCGTCTGTACCACCCCGCCCCTTTGTGCCATCCCATGTATCTCGGATATGATTATGGCCAGGTCCTTCTTCATGGCCGCATTGCCTATTGCCTTCGAAACGGTCAGGGCTCCCTGTCCTCCGACGCCAACGATCTGGATGGTAAAAGCATCAGCATTCTTTCGCACCATTTCAATCACTCCCCTTTATAGGGCCCATGGCATGGAAAGGACAGATCTGCTCGCAGACCCCGCAGGACCAGCAGAGCTCGGGGTCTATGAAATGGTCCTTGCCGACCTTGTAGAAGGCTGGGCAGGCGAAGGTCTTGGTGCAGGCATCGCAGCGTTTGCAGATGTCCTGATAGACCTCGTAGCGCTTCCTCTTGATGCTCCTTCTTGCAAGGTTCCTCTCAAGGAGCAGTGCGCAGGGTGATTTGGTTATGATGACCGCCACCCCGTCGTAGGCCAGAGCTTCTTCGAAGGCCTTCTGGGTCTCCTTGATGTTCAACGGATTGACCGTCCGGATGAACTCCACCCCTACCCCCTTGCAGACCTTCTCCAGGCTGATGGCCTTTGCCTCCTCGTTCATTCCGTTAAGGGGGAGGCCGGGATGGGGCTGGTGACCTGTCATGGCGGTCGCGGCATTGTCCATGATGTTGAGGACGAACCTGTGGCCGTTGTGAACAGCGCTCAATAGTCCCGGGACCCCGGAGTGGAAGAAGGTGGAATCGCCTATGAAGCCTATCACCGGTTCGTCAACCACCCTCGAGAGCCCTCCTGCGGCACCTACGGAGCTTCCCATGCAGATCATGAGGTCACCTATGCTCGTAGGGGGAGCGATCCCGAGCGTATAGCAACCGATATCGTTCGGGAAGACCGCCTTTCCCTTGGTTGCCCTCTTAACGGCAAAGAAAGTGGCCCTGTGGGGACAGCCAGCGCACATCACCGGAGGGCGAGGGGGTTCAGGTAAGGACTTCCAGGACAATGTTTCATCATCGATGGTCTCGACCTTGTGGCCTGACGCGCACAATGCCTCAGAAAGTCCCCTGAGGACCACATCGGGATTGTACTCTCCCGGTACGGGGAAGAAACCATCCCTCTTCCCAAGGACCGGAACGGGTATGTCCCTCTCCTTGAGAACGGTCTTCACCTCCTCTTCGATGAAAGCCTCTCCTTCCTCGACAACAACTATGAGGTCGGAACCCTGGCAGAACTCGGCAACCGTATCCTCCGGGAGAGGGTGGGTCATACCCAGCTTCAGGACCCGTGCCTCTACCTCAAGCTCGACATTGTCAAGTATCTCCATTATGTAATTGTAAGAAACTCCCGAGGTGATGATGCCAAGCTTGGGTCCGCCCTTGGTGTTCTTCTTCCTCGTCGCTATGACCCTGTTCCATTCGGAAACCTCCGATGCATCTCTGAGCTTGGAAAGGTTCTCTATGACCACAAGGTGCCTCTTGCGGGCGTTCGCTGGGACCATTACGAACCTTGAGGGGTCCCTCTCGAAATGCAACCTGCCCACCTGGGGCGTGATCTCACCTAGTTCGATGGTCCCACGGACATGGTTGAGCCTGGTAGTGGTCCTGAAAAGGACGGGTACCCCATACCTCTCCGAGAGTTCGAACCCAGAGAGCATCATCCTCTTCGCCTCGTCCGGATTAGATGGTTCGAGCATGGGTACGCAGCCCATCTTGGCATAGTAGCGGTTGTCCTGCTCGTTCTGGGACGAGTGCGCCCCGGGATCGTCCGCCGAGAGTATGATGAAACCTCCCCTGACCCCCGAGTACGCAAGGGTCATGAAGGCATCCGATGCGACGTTAAGCCCCACATGTTTCATGAACACGAAGGCCCTGGCACCGGCTGCAGCGGCGGCCGCTGCGGTCTCGAATGCGACCTTCTCATTTATGGAGAACTCGAAATAGAGACCAGCCTCCTTTGCGATCTCCTGCAGCGTGTTCCCTATCTCTGATGATGGGGTCCCCGGATAAGTGGCAGCTACCTTGACACCCGCCTCTATCGCAGCCCTGACTATGGCCTCATTGCCAAGGACAAGCATCTTCTTTCCAGGCTCGTTCAGAAGTAGTTCTTTCACTGTTCTCACCTCATTGTCCGAAAGGGCCAAATACTCAGCTGGGGGCTTTGCTCGCTTCCCTTGCGGCTGCCCTGGCCTGCGTCATCTTCTCCATCTCAAGGAGATCCTCGTACTTCATGTGGAGGTCCTTTTCCAGCTCCTTGATGAGGTCGTCCGGCAGGTGTTTGAACCTTCCCTGTTTGAAGAGGTAGTCCTTGAGGGGGGTGGTCTGAGGTTTCATGGTCACCTTGTACACACCGTTCTCGCATTCAAGCAGATTGAAGGCCCTGCAGCTTACGGCCTCTTTCGTTATCTTTACTGTAAGCCCCGGCTCCATCTTCCATCCGGTGGGGCAGGGGGCCCAGATCTGGATGAACTTGGTCCCCTTGATGGAGAGCGCCTTCTTGACCTTCCTGATGAGGTCCTCAGGGTAGCCCACCGTCGCCGTTGCGACGTATGGTATCCTATGAGCTATCATTATGGAGACCATGTCCTTCTTCGGGGACTTCTCCCAGTCATCGGTCTCCCCGACGGGCGTGGTCGTGGTCCATGCGCCGATGGGCGTTGACCCGGAGCGCTGGATTCCGGTGTTCATGTAGGCCTCGTTATCGTACATGATGTAGAGGATGTCATCGTTCCTGTCAGCGGCGCCTGAGAGGGCCTGGATGCCGATATCGGCCGTACCCCCGTCACCCGCGAACCCGATGACGTTGATATCCTTCTTTCCGAGTGCGTCCAGGGCGGCCCTGATGCCTCCGGCCGATGCGCCAGTGGTCTCGAACGGGGTATATAGCTCCGGGACCTGAAGGCATGTATTGGGCCATACACCTGGCATGACCGCCCAGCAGCAGGCCGGAATTGAAAGGATCGTCCTCCTTCCGGCAGCCTTCAGGACATATCTCATGGCCATTGTTGCCCCGCATCCTAGGCAGCCCATGTGCCCTGGGGACATGATCTCATCTTCCGGGATAGTAAGCTTAGCCATCATAGCACCCCCTTAGAGCTCCACCTCGGGAGTGGAGCCGTCGAGCAATCCCCACCAGTGCACTTCGCCTTCCTTTCCGTAGCCTTCCTTTGCTACCTTCTCCAGGTCGTTGAAGAGCGCCCTTATGTGCTTCTTCCTGACATCCCTCCCGCCGACGCCTATTATGTAATTCTTTGTGGGAGGTCTGTTCCTGTAATTGTACATCTGGGAGTTGGTCTCGTTGAAGAGAGGTCCTCCGTAGCCGAAGGTGAATGTCCGATCGAGGATGCCTATCGCCCTGGCCCTATCGGCAAGATATCGGACCTCATCCACCGGGAACGGTCTGAAGACACGGAGCCTTGCGATGCCGACCTTCCTGCCTTCCTTTCTCATCTCGTCCACCACGTCCTTTGCGGTGGACATCATGGTCCCTGCTCCGAATAGGATGAGCTCAGCATCCTCGCAGCGGTACATGTCCATCATGCCGCCGTATGACCTGCCAGTGAGCTCTTCCCATTCCTTGTCCACTTTCCTTATTAGCGCCCTGGCATTTTCCATTCCGCCCGCCATGTGAGCCCTGAACTCCATGTATTGCGGAGGCATGATGAAAGAACCGAAGCCAGTGGGCTTGTCCACGTCAAGCTTGTAAGGCGCATCATAGGATGGGAGGAACTGGTCAACAGCCTCCTGGTCAGGGAGGTCCACCGGCTCGGATGTGTGCGAGAGGAAGAAGGCGTCCTGATTTATCATGGCAGGGAGGAGAACGTCCTTGTTCTCCGAGACCTTGAACGCCGTTATGACAGTATCGAATATCTCCTGGTTGTTCTCGCACCAGTACTGGATGAGACCGGTGTCCCTTTGGGCCATAGCATCCTGATGATCGGCGTAAACGGACCAAGGGGGCCCCATGGCCCTGTTGACATTGACCAGAACGACCGGGGTCCTTGCACCTGCGGCCCACATGAGGACCTCGTGCATCAGGGCAAGTCCGTGCGAGGAAGTGGCAGTGAAAGCCCTTGCGCCCGTGTTAGAGGCCGCCACGCAGGCGGCCATTGCCGAATGTTCCGATTCGACCTTCATGTACTGGGTGTTCAGCCTCTTGGCAGCTATGAGCTCCGCTATTTCCTCAACGATGGTCGTCTGCGGGGTGATGGGGTAGGCCGCTATGACCTGGGCCCTTGCATACATCGCTCCGTAAGCCGTCGCCTTGTTGCCTGTGAGAAGTTCCTTGACCATCATCTCACCTCACTTGTTCTCCGGGACCATCTGGATGCATTTCACCGGGCATTCAGCCGCACAGATGCCGCAGCCCTTGCAGTGGTCGTAATCATAGACCGGCCCCTCTTCGCTTATCGCTATGGAGACATCGGGGCAGAACTTCCAGCATGTCCAGCACTTGATGCATTTGGAATTGTCGCAGACCGGTTTGAATGCCCTCCATCCTCCGGTCTTGACGTTCGCCGAATTGACGGTATTTATGGGGGTCGGAGGGATCTCATGAAGTGTTTGTGGCATCTTCATTCACCCCCGTACTTGCTGGTCGCCTCGTAAGCTTCCCTTGCGGCCTTGGCGTTCCTCTCCGGGGACCTGGGCAAGGTCATAATGGCCGCTTCGACGGACTCTATAGAGACAATTCCCGTCGCCTTAGCAAATGCGCCCACTATAGCCGTATTGACTATGGGTTGGACCGAGGTCCCGAGCTTGTTGCTTATGGCTATCTTGGTAGCGTTGACGGTCGCGAGCCTTGGAGGGTCTATTATCTTCCTTATGACATCAGGACCTTCCTCGGTGTTCACGAGGACCATGCCGTTCGGCCTAAGACCTTCCATCACGTTCACGGCCTGAAGGAGGGAGCGTTCAAGGACAACGACATAGTCCGGTTCGTAGATCATGGACTTGTCCCTGATCCTCTTATCATCTATCTTGGTGAAGGCAGTGACCGGGGCTCCCCTCCGCTCCACGCCGAAATAAGGGAAGGCCTGCACGTCCTTACCCTCCCGGAACGCCGCATCAGCGAGAAGCCTGGATGCTACCACTGCTCCCTGCCCGCCCCTTCCGTGAAATCGGACCTCTATCATTCTACTCCTCCTGTGCTTCGGTTGATGAAAAAACCCTTTCTTCCCCCCCGGAGAAGGTCGTAACCGACGTCCCTTTCTTTTTGAAATGGGATGGGTGTATCCGGGGGGAGGGCATCAGTAAATGTGGAAGGATTAATTTAAAGTTGCGGTGCAGGTGATTTGAGGCCAGATGATGTATTTGCGACTTCAGACCGTGTCGATGGACAGCTGCAAATCTTTGTCTGCCTATTGTGCTGTGACCGTTCCCTAAGTACTATAAATACCGTCGTTATAGCTCATTTTGATCTGGAGTGAGATGGTTTAGAAGGAGATCGGCTTTGCTTAATCACTCCAGCCGGACGGTATTTCTTAACAGGGGTCTTAATCACTTTCAAACGTTTTATGATTCTTTTTCCCCTTTTTTTTTAACTTTATTCTAACAGCAATAATCGATAGAACGATCAAGACGAATGAAAAAAATATAATTATGAATAGTAATAAAAAAGGTATTTCATGATTATTATTTTTCTTCTTGTTATCTTCTACTTTAGGAGGGACCCAATCCTTAGGATTAGTTAAATTTTGATATTCTTGCAGATTTGTAAATCCATCTCTATCCGGGTCCTCATCAGCATCGTTTTCATAGACCTTTAACCCATACCTATTTTCGAACCAATTGGGGATACCGTCATTGTCCGAGTCCTCCTTCGGTGGAGGAGGTGGCACTGGAAGGACATTGATGGTGAGGGTTTTCATAACCTCGTTGCCCACCTTGTCCTTGGCGGTCACTGTTATGGTCCATACACCGGGCTCGAGGTTGACTATGGCCAGCGGAGTGTTCTCTCCCAGTGAAGCAGAGGACTTGCCATCGCTAGTTACCCATGTTATGGACGGCAGTCCGTCATCGTCCAAATCATACGAATCCGAAGCATCGAAAATGATATCCTGATCCTCACGATAATCCCACACCTCCACAGGTGAGGTTATGACAAGGACTGGAATGGTGTTTATCTTGATATTATAGATGGGTGACTCGGCGGCATTCCCTGCTAGGTCTTTTGCCCTCACCTGGAGATAATTATGGGTTCCTCGCCGGAAGGTCAGATCGATCTCTATGGTCAAATTTGTCCCATTCTTACCCTCGCCATAGATCTTCCATTCAGACCATTTAGAAAAGCCTCTCGTGGTCATCCTGAACTCCACAGATGTCCCGTTCACTCCCGAACCGGTATCAGTTATCTTGATCTGGACCAATTGATTAGGGTTTATATGGAACAGTGATAAATATGGTGAGAGCACTGTGAAGTATGGAGGCTCCCTATCCTCAGGGTCCTGGTCTCCATCCTTAACGGAATTACCATCTATGTAGGCGGAGTAAAGCACACTTGTTGAAAGAAGCAGTAGGGTGAATAGAAGACCTATCGATCGTTCTTGGAGGGTCATATCCTGGTCCCTTTCTCCGGATTTAATGATCAAATAAATGATCCTACAGATATTAACCAATTCTATTAGACGTATTCTATAGTTTATTAAACTTTTTATTTGTTAATATTATCGAGCAGTGGCAAATGGTTCTGGCATTCGAGGATCACACAGAGACCGTTGTAGGAAGCTTGGTCGTTCGATAAGGGGTCATGTCCATGAGGACCAAAGGTGTGATTTGGTGGTCATGGACAATACGGAGATCAACAATGAACATGTGTGACAAGATATTAATAATATGTATTACATACTACTACTTGTGGTAACATGGATTCAGTCCAAGTGAATATCAGGACACCCGCCGAGCTCGCCCGGGACCTGGATGCGTTGATAGGCGATGGCATGTTCCGGAACCGGACCGAGGCCGTCAACGAGGGCATAAGGTTAGTGGTCCGTAAACGACGACTTGAGGCTTTGATGGGTCGTATGATCGCCTCCAGGTCCCGAAAGAAGAAGGTGGGCCGAACAGAGGACATCATCATGGAGCTCAGGGAAGAGGATGACGGATGAGACAATATCTGGACACCTCGGTAATCCTGAAATGGTTCCTAAAAGACGAGGATGGGATAGATGAGGCCGATTCTATTTTGAGAGAGATCACATCGCTATCGAACGAATTCGTGACATCCGAATGGACCATACCGGAACTCGTCAGGGGGCTTGTCAAGGGGAAATGGTCCAAAGATGAGATAGATGAAGCATTCGGGATGTTCAAGGAGCTCATGGAATTCCAGGGGATAAGGACCGTTCCGGTCTCGGAAGTTGTCATGGACCTAAAGGATCCTATGGTCAAATATTCCCTTTACGGTTCTGACGCTGTTCACCTAGCCTCCGCTCTGATGACTGGATGCGAAGTTTTCTGGACCGAGGACGGGCATTTCCACCGGGGGAAGCTTAAAAAGGATATGATGGACAGGGGTCTCAAGGTCCTATCCCTGAAGGATAGATAACATCACTCATCATCCCTTGGGATGAAGGATATGGAAATTAACTCTTAAAAGTAAACAATTCATAAAAATACCAATAAAAGTAAAACTATAGCAAACGAACCATTCTTTGACAGGACCCCTGATCATCAGATGATGTTCATCCGAAGGTGAAGTTCTTGGGAAGGTCTTTCTTCTTTGTCCCTTCAGGGACCCAGGAGAGGTCTAGGATGGTATAGGTCGGTTTCTTGGTATTGAATATGGGGACGACCCTCATTCCCATGACGGGAGTACCCACCGATAGATATCCCATCAATATCGTGCAGACCCCTTCGAACTCTATGTTGATGAACTTTATAGGCTTGGGCAGGGTGTTGAAGGCCCCCGACCTCTCGCATATCATGAAGGAATAGATCTTCCCCGTCCTCTTGGCAATGTCGGTGA
The DNA here is from genome assembly GCA_025457865.1 of Thermoplasmatota archaeon. Lineage (GTDB taxonomy): Archaea > Thermoplasmatota > Penumbrarchaeia > Penumbrarchaeales > Penumbrarchaeaceae > JALOTP01. Next base: position 43,696 of record JALOTP010000002.1, read on the forward strand.
TATCGACCTGGGTCGCTCTCATAAGGCAGTCGGGGCAGTGTATCCTGAAGGGCATGAAGATGGAGCCCTTTGACCTGCAGTCATCATTGTCGCAGCGGGACGCAACGAGCTTGCCCTGGCTAAGGGACTCGAAGAAGACAGCCTCCCCGCCATATGTATGGACATAGGTCATATCCCTTGGATTGGTGACCCCGACCAGCTTTCCGCTTTCGTTGATCATGGGAGAATTGGGGGATGCATAATGGAAGTTCCCCTCGAACTTGTACCTGTTGTTGACTACCCTGACCTTACCTCTGGTCTTCTCTTCGATGCTCATTCAAGGACACCTCCTTTCAAGGACATGGTCGGGATGCTGCAGTATCGTGCAGGTCACATGGGAGCCGACACCGGCATGGCTGATGGCAAGCCCTCTTTTAGCACCCTTCACCTGGAGGTTCTTCCAGTCCTTGGGCTTCTCCCTGCCGAACCGCTTCCACTTCTCCTCGTCCCCGTGCATCTCGCCCCATCTGTTCCACAGATGCTGTCCGACCTCGACGACCTGCATGATCCCGGTCGCCCCAACAGCATGCATGCATCCAAGGAGACCGCCGGAGATGTTCGCTGGTAACTTTCCCGGTCCTCCTGTCTTGGGGTTCGTATGGTAGCAGTCACCGGATTCCACATAGGTCCTCCCCTCACCATAAGGCCTTATCCCTATGTCCTCGTAGGTCTGGATATCGCTTATGGTGAAGGCATCGTGCAGTTCGACCAGGTCTAGGTCCTCCGTCGGGTCGTGGATCCCGGTCATGTTGTAAGCGTAGTATGCTGCCATCCTTGCGGCAAGGAACCCTGTGAACCCGGGATATCTCTCTCCTCCCGGGAACCTCTTGTCTATCTCCCTGTATGTCTCCTTCGTCTCGTTGGGAAGAAGGGGTATCTCCATATCCCTCCTGCATGCGACCCTGAGCGTGTGGCTCCCTGCCGTCACATCTATCTTGAGCGGTGTGTCGGTCAGCTTGTATGCGGTCTTCTCATCGCAAAGGATGGCACAAGCGGCCCCGACGCTCATCAGGCACGCATCAAGGGCCCTGAGAGGATATGCGACAATAGGGGAGTTGAGCACATCCTCGACAGTTATCCTCATACCACCATGGGCATGGGGGTTCATCACAGCGTAGTTATGGTTCTTGACCGCTATCTCAGCCATGGTCCTCCTGAAGGATGCTTCCTCCTTTCCATAGACCTGCCAGTACTTCTGGGCCATGACAGCATAATACCCGGTATAGATATGTCCAAGAGGTGTCTCCCAATCCTTATCCGCAGCACAGGAGATGAGGTGGTTCCCCTCATCGGTGGGGACCTCGTCCATCCTCTCCCAGCCCATGGCCAGAGTACAATCTGAATACCCGGAAGCTACAGTCTTGTAGGCTTCCCAAAGGGTTGATCCTCCCGTTGCCCCCCCAGTTTTTATACCAATGTTGCCAAGAGGGTCAAGACCCAATCTATCATGGATCACAGACTCTCCAAGGAGCTGGTCCCCGAAATGGTCGGCGAAATGTCCATAGTAACAGGTATGGATGTATTCCTTGAGCTCCCTTGGCTTCATGCCGATGAACTGGGAGGCCTCTGTCAATGCATCGATGCAGATCTCCTCGGTCCTCTTATCGGGCATGGACCTGTCGAACTTCGAGCATCCACCGGTCACCATGTATACGGGCTTGGACATCTTCGGTACCTTGAGCTGTTTATCGCTGAACGTTATCATCTTTTCACCTCTGACTCCATGAGCTCTTGAACCTGGACATCATAGGACCGTCAAAAAGCATCCGAACGGTCGATGGATGACCGCTACGGTGAATAGGGTCATCATAAAAAATCATTTCCATGGTAAGATGAGCCCCGGTATGCGGCCTAGAGAATATCATTTCCCTATGATCATTCCCGTAGGGTCTATCTCCTTCAACCTTCTCAGTTCCTCATCGGTTGGTTCCGGAGATGTCGTAACTTGCTCTGGAACGATGAGTTCGAACCCTGTGTTCTCTATGACCTGCTGGACAGTGATCCCTGGATGTACGCTTAGGAGCTTCATCCTGCAGGTCCTCTCATCAAAGCCCATGAGAGCCAGGTTGGTTATCACCTTGTATGGTCCAGTGCCCTTGGGAAGGCCAGCCCTCTCCCTAGCCCCCGGACCGTCGATGAACCCAGGTGTCGTGATGAAGCTGACCCTCTCTGGCAGCTTTGCCTTATCGTGACGGGCTATGATTATGGTCCTCCAGGCTAGAGAACCGAAATCGTTGGCCCCACCGGACCCCGGAAGCCTCGTCACGGGATTGTCATGGTCCCCTATCACCGTGGAGTTGAGGTTCCCGTACATGTCCACCTCCGCCCCTCCCAAGAATGCATAATCTATCATCCCGCGCTGACCCGTTTCCATAATCCCGGCAAGCCCTGTCGCGGCAAGGGCCTTGTGGACGCATCTGGAATCGCCCACAGATATTGGTAGGGTGGGGACTATAGGCGCCATGCTCCCTGCTTCGAAGAAGATTATGAGGTTCGGTGCATGCGTCTTTTGGGCCAGAAGCCCGGCTATCATGGGCAGTCCAGTTCCCACTCCGACTATCTTTCCGTCCTCCAGCTGGTGGGATGCGACGCAGGCCATGAGCTCTATGGGCGTATAAGCGGTCATCTGAGTTCCTCCAGGCGTCTGAGCTCATGCAATCTCTTGATCCCAACAAGGTCCAGATATTCCTCGAAATCCTTTACTGAATAGACCCATTTATCGAGGTAGGCTCTCACCGCCTCATCGCTCGATCCGGCCTTTAGGTATTCTCGTATGTGTGGCTCGTCGAAGTAGTATTCGAAGGGCATGTTCCCAGGGTGGCTGCCGTAGGGTGCTTCTATGACGGCGTCCACACAGAAGAATGGGATGGTGGTCCTTTCCGGATTCTCTCTGAAAAATGTCTCGGGGACGATTTTCTCAGCGGTGACTATGACCCGCTTGGATGCTTTGGCCAGGTCGTCGTCTTTGACCGACGTTCCCCTGATTATACAGTTCCCGAACTTATCGGCATAATGTGCATGGATGATGGCAACATCAGGCATCAGTGCGGGCAGTGCCGCAAGCTTCTGACCAGTAAATGGGCATTCAATGGTCTTTGCGGCGCTGTATTTGAAGGTATCCGAACCCAGGAGGTTCCTTGATGGGAGGAACGGTAGTCCCATGGCAGCGGCCTTCAATCTCCATGATAGAGCGCCGTTCGACCATTCGACACATCTGATCCTTCCGGATTCAACGGCCCTCCTGCCGTTCTTGGAGAGCCCCCTGTTCTCGTAACCGAAGGAATATGCGACATCGACGGCATCGACGCAGTCCCCGGCAATCAGGATGTCAAGGTCATGAACTGCGGTATGCCCTGATACCCTGAGATGCTTCACCTTGCGCCGGACCATCTCGTATATCATAGGCATGGAGATCCTGATATGTCCGAACCCACCTATCGCGAGATAGCATCCGTCTTTGACGTACTTCTCGACGGCCGCCGCTGGAGTCGTCATCTTGTCCTTCAGGCCCCTTTCCTTCTGGTTCCTGTTCCATTCCCTTATGTCCTCGGCCGTGCACGAGCTCAGCAGTTCACCGATTCCAGATTCGAGCATCTTAGGACCCGGACCGACATCGTGCACATCATAATAAAAGGTTCTTAAGCGGCAGGACCGTCAATGCGTTCCAAGAAAGTTCCTTATATCATCAGGAGTTTTTCCCCCGCAGGTGGCTTTGCATGGATTTTGCACTGACAGAGGAGCAGCGGATGCTGAGACAGGTGGTCAGGGATTTTTCGGAGCGCGAGATAAGGCCCATAGCCTCGAAGATAGACAAGGAAGGCACCTTCGACATGGAGCTGATACGAAAAATGGGAACCATGGGCCTGATGGGAATGACCGTCCCAAGTGAATACGGCGGCTCCGGTCTCGACAGGATAAGCTACAACCTCGCCCTGGAGGAGATAGGCAGGGTCTCGGCGTCGGTAGGTCTGACAGTGGAGGCGCACAACACATTGGGAGTAGGCCACATATACGAGCTGGGGAACGAGGCCCAGAGAAGGAAGTACCTTCCCAGGCTCACGAGCGGGGAGGCCCTGGCCTCATGGGCTCTGACAGAGCCCAATGCGGGTTCCGATGCCGGGTCGCTCCAGACAACTGCGGTAAGAGAAGGCGACCACTGGGTCATAAACGGCTCCAAGCAGTTCATCACCAACGGTCACGCGGCCGAGGTCTTCACGGTCATGGCAAAGACCGACCCGACGAAGGGGGTCAAGGGCATTAGCGCTTTCATAATCGAAAAGGGGAATCCCGGTCTGAAACTGGGAGTCGAAGAGGACAAGTTAGGGATGAGGGGTTCCATCACATCGGAGATCTTCTTGGAGGACTGCCGGGTCCCGGCAGAGAACATGGTGGGTGAGCCCGGGAAGGGGTTCACGGGGGCGATGTCCATCCTTGACAGGGGCAGGACAGCGATAGGGGCGCTCTCGGTCGGTCTCGCGCAGGGAGCCCTGGACGAATGCCTGTCATATTCCAAACAGAGGGTCCAGTTCGGTAAGCCCATATCGAGCTTCCAGGCCATCCAGTGGAAGCTCGCCGATATGGCCACGGAGATAGATGCCGCAAGGCTTCTGGTCCTCAGGGCCGCGTGGCTCGAGGAGAAGGGAGAACCGTTCTCGAAGGAGGCTTCCATGGCGAAGCTCTTCGCATCGGAGGTCTGCGTGAAGGCGGCCGTGGACGCGGTTCAGATCCACGGAGGCTACGGCTATACGAAGGAGTATGCCGTTGAAAGGTTCTTCAGGGACTCCAAGCTCTATACGATAGGCGAAGGTACATCAGAGGTCCAGAGGATGGTCATAGCAAAGAAGCTGGGACTTTGATGGTCCGATATCGGAAGGTTATCAATCCCGAAATGAGGTTACAGGGTCCGGTGCCGACGTGATCAAGAGCCGATTCGTTCACAGGGTTTCTATCATTGTCCTTGCTCTGGACCTGCTCCTGGTCCTCTCCCTCTTAATAGCCCCACTTACCCTCGATAAAGGAACGGTGATAGGCCTGGATGGGAGGGCCAATGCCCTTGATTACACGGACCGATGGGACGACCTCAATCCGTTCGCATCCATCGTTTACCTATTCGGGGATTACAACTGCCATCAGAAGGAGGAGCGCTCCCTTATCCTGAACGGGAACCAGCTCCCGGTCTGTGCAAGGGACGTAGCCATCTTCACAGGTATCCTGCTGGGAGCTGCATTGTTGGTTAGGGCATCCGTAGATGACGACCCATCATTGACCGTCCTTGGGCAGTTACCAGACAGACTAAGGAAGGGGTTCATTTTCAAAAGGCCCATGCTATCGTTCATATTATTGCTCATCCTGCTCCTGATGCCCACAGCGGTGGACGGCGGGGTCCAGATGGTCAGTGGTTTGGGCCTTCTCCCTTTCGGCCTTCATTACGAATCCACCAACCCCACAAGGTTGCTTACAGGCTTCCCGACAGGTGTTGCTGCAGGTCTGCTCACGACTGCCCTCCTGATGTCCCTTTTCAGCAGGAGGGACAGCGGTCAAAAGGCCCTGATGGGCTATCTTTTCGTACAGACGAGGTCCGTATTGAACGAAGGGAACAAGAAAGGTGGGGGTGACGGACCTGGAAGCAAATGAGAGGAACCTGACCCTAATATCATGGAGGGACGGGACCGAACGTACCATCTCATTCATTGAACAGGAGCAGCTCATATCCGTGCTCAGACGGGCGGGCCATCCGCCCGACGGCGTGCTTGTCCTGGCCGAGGAGGGACCTATACCTCTCGATGAATGTTTGGACGGTAGCTTCGCAGGCAGGACATTGAAGGTCATAAGGGTAGCATCAGGAGGTTAGGTCATGGTCGGTCCGGTCGCCATATACATCCTCGGGACAGCAGGCTGCGGGAAATCGAGCCTTGCGGCATCGTTCTCGGGGTATCTCTCAGAGTACGGCTACAAGCACATGCTGGTAAACCTTGACCCTGGAGCGGACCTGATCCCTTACGAACCCGACATAGATGTCAGGGACTGGGTCACTCTGGCGGATGTCATGGAAGAGTACGGCCTTGGACCCAACGGGGCCCAGATAGTGGCATCCGACCTTGTAGCCCTGAACAGGGACAAGGTCCTGAAGGGAATAGACGTGGATATGGACCAGTATGTGCTCCTTGACACACCGGGGCAGATGGAGCTTTTCACGTTCAGGGAATCGGCAAGGGAGCTCGTAAAGGGTATCCTTCCTTCAAGGTCCTTCATGGTCTATCTCATAGACCCGTTCAATGCAAGGACCCCGTCCGGCCTAATAAGCCAGATGATGCTTTCGAGCCTTGCGAGGCTCAGGTTCCAGCTCCCCTCTGCCGAGGTCATATCAAAATCTGACATGATAGAACCTGCTCAGATGGAAAGATTGACAAGGTGGTTGGAAAACCCGGACACGCTGCATGATGACAGCATGGAGGAGGCTTCCAGGACCTCCAACATGGCCCCGGAGCTCTCGGTGAACATCTTCAGGGCCCTGGAATCGCTCGGCCTGTTCTCAAGGGTATTTCCCGTCTCATCTCAGACCAAAGAAGGGATGGAAGGTATCTATAGGGCTGTCCAGTACGTCTTTTCAGGGGGCGAGGACCTACCACAAGGTGAACCCACCTCTGATGAAGAGGAATAGGTCCCCAAGGTTGTTCCCTGTCGGTCCAATATCGACCTTCCCACCGAACCTGTCAAAGAAGCTACCTGAGTCATTATCCTCGAGGTACCGAACGATGACATCTCGGTCCAGCCCACATTTCCTTACTATCGCACCACCTCCATCCCAGTTCCCATCCACACCGTCTGTGGTCAGGAAGGCCGCCGTTTCCCCATCTTCAAGGAGGGGAAGGACCGATAGGGCCATCTCCGAGCATCTGCCCCCCCTACCCTTCCCTTTGACCTTGACCGTAGTCTCCCCACCCATGACAAAGGCGTCGGAACCTTTTGGCCCTGTCATGGCCCTTGCTCTATCAAGGAGCGCCCTGGCAGTGGGTAAAGCCTCGCTCGTGAACCTGTCATCGGCCCTAACGACCGTGAGGCCCCTGACCTTCAGCTCATTGGAGAGGGCTTCAGAGGCTGTCCCATTGTTCGCCACCATGATGTTCCTCAGATACATGCTTCCGGTCCCAATGGGTCTTCCCATGTTCCGTCCAGCAATATCAAGGAGTTCATCGATCTCGGTCCTGTGGAGGACGTACTTGGTCAGGATGTTCCTCAGTTCATCCGATCCCACTTTCCAAGGGTATGAGAGACCAGATCCGACGAACCGGGGGTCGTCGGTCATAACATCCGATATTGCGAGGGTCACCCATCCCCTGCCCCTGAAGCTATCCAATATCCCCCCGCCCTTTGTCAAGGAGAGCGCTCTTCTAATAATGTTCAGCTCACCGATAGCTGCTCCGGACAATAGTGCTCTCTTAATGGTCCTGCTCTTTAAGGATGGGTCGAGACCAGATACTGGAGAGAAGGTCAGCGAGGAAGCCCCACCAGACAGAAGGAATATCACCGTATCATCCTTCCCAAGGCCGGATATTAGGTCAATGAGAACGTTGATGTTCGAGGTCGTTTTTGGTCCTGGTAGAGGGTGTTCCCCCTGAAGGTAGTGGACACCTGGGACCTTCTTATCAGGTGGTACAGACAAAGAGGAGATGCAGAGAAGTGGTCCTGATACCTTAACACCTGAGGTCATAAGTGCTCTCAATGCGCCCTCCATCATGGACGGGGCCGCCTTACCAACAGCAATGACGGCTATTCTCCCGATGGACGTATCCAGATATCCAGAGCTATCCCAAGAGGGAGCATCCATGCCTCTGAAGGCCAGACCTTCACCATCCTTGGATATGGTCTTGAAGACCATTTTTGCAGGGTCCGAATTCCGAAAGAGGACCTCAATTGTGGGCCGCAGGGATTCCTCATCCCAACTTTTAAGGTTCATGAAGGGTTCCAGCTACCTAACGTTCAGGCAAAAAAATAAGGTTTTCGATGGAGCAGGGATGAGATGAAGGACGAACTAAAGGCTATGGCCCTAAGGGCCATCATTGACCGTTTGACCTTTGAAAGGGGTCATATCCCGGGGCCATCAAAGAGAGAGAAGGCGGCCATAAGGGATGTATCCCCATGCTCAGAATATACCCGCTACACCATGGAGGGTACCTTGAAGGACCCTTTCTCAGACCTTGCGGTCCTCCTCGACATCCCCGCCCTTGGAACGCTCTTCATCAACGGTCCCTTTCTCGAACCAAGGTGGTCTCCCGCTCTAGGCTACGGACTAGCGGTGATCGAGGACGATACAAGGATCCACCTATACCGCTCTGGCAAGTTCGTCATCAGGCGGGCCAGGGATAGGGACCATGTTGAGGCCTGTTACAGGCTCGTCTGCGACCTGGTCAGGCCGGCTTTGGTCCTCCCAGGCCCAGGGTTGCTGTTCTATGAGGCCGCGGCGCTGCAAAGGCACTTCAGCGAAGCTGGGTCCGAGGACCATCTGATAAATGCTGTCCTATGGCCCGATACAGGACATGGAACGGATGGGGAACTTAGGACGTTCATGGAAGGGCCTGAGGGTGTCAGGAAGTCAGTTAGAGGCCTGGTCCTGCCTTTCATAAGGTCATTATTGTCATGTAGCGCTGATGGGAAAGGGATGGGTGTCCTTCCAATTGATGCTGCAAAGGACGAGGTCATATCTTCCATGAGGGCATCGATGAAGGGTCTGAAGGACGAGAGTAAGATGATGTCATCCTCAGCCATTATCCATCTGTCGGCATTGAGGTCCCTTGACCTGATAGGAGAGGCCCATACTTACTTTTTAACGGATACGGACCTACAAAGGTCGACCTTGGAACTGTTAAACAGCATGGACAAAGGCCATGACCTCGGTGCAGTTCTCACCGACCATACGATAAGGTCCAACCCGGGGGCAAATACCCAGAACGTAGTGATGGCTGCGCTTGCCCTTATACCGTAAAGATGAGTTTTTCAAGCACATGTTCGTCTTTCGTTCCAAAACTTTAAAACCCTCTCTAATCTATAGACATACCACCCCCTTCATGTCCGTAACTACGGAACGGACCCGTGGGTCATTGAGGACCTTCCATGAGCTACAGCAGGATGGACCGGCTCGGAAAAGAGCTGGAAAGGGCCATCTCGGAAGAGGACTTCGAACTCGCATTGGAGTCCATAGAGGACATGATAGAGCTAGGACCGGATAATGCCCAGCTCTTCAATTCGAAGGGCGTCGTACTTGCCAAGATGAAACGTTACGATGAGGCGATAGAGGCCTTCGATACTGCATTAAGGCTCGACCAGGGGATATCTAGGGTCTGGTATTCCAAGGGCGTCGTCCTGATGGACAGCGGAGGCCTGAGGCAGGCCCTTGCATGTTTCTACAAAGCCCTTGACCTTGAACCGACCTACGAGAAGGCCAGGGAGCGGTTCATCCACTGTCTTGACGAGATGGCCCTTAGGGCCCAGGTCCAGACCGAACCGACCATCGAAGGGCCCTATATGCCAGGTCCCGACGGGGAGAAGGTCATACCTCCGCCCAGCGAGGACCCGGACGAAGGCCCTGTCCATGAACCCCCGTCCATATCTAGCAGAAGGTCGGAGGAGAGGGCGGCCGAAGTAGAATCTCCCAGGGCCAGGAAACGGCGTGGCACCTACCTCGATGAGGAGATGTTCGGTAAAGAGGAAGGCGTTGAAGAGGACTGGGACGATGAGGGCGGCGATAATGGGGAGAGAAAGGAAGACAATTACGGTACCGAAGCAGAAGAGGATGAAGGAAAGAAGGGTCACGATGAGGATGCCGACTGGGATGCGGAGGGGGATTTCGAGGATTGGGGGGACCAGAGGGAGGCCTCTTTCATAAGATGTAGGTGCGGGGCCGATATCAAGGTGGAGACGGATGAAAGGCCCTACAAGTTCGAATGTAAGGGCTGTGGTAGGACAGGCAATCTGAAGTGAGATCAGACCCCTCGGGAATACCAGTGCGTCAACAGCTCCATGGGGGTCGTGGCAAGGACCAGGAACACCTCCATCTCCTGTTCGGGGTCAGGGACCACCGTCACACCCCAGATGATCCTCGCATCGTTCCTGATCCGTTTCTTAAGGACCTCGGCCGCGACCAGGGAATCCTCCACGCTGAGACTGTCATTGCCGATGATGCTGACTAGGGCCTTCCTGACGCTTGTCAGGTCCACATCACAGAGGGGGTTCTCGAGCGCATCCATGGCGGATGTCGCGGCGGGGTTCCCCCCAGGACGCTCGCTTCCGTAGGTCATCACAAGCACGGTCCCGCCCTTGGAAGTTACCAGAAGGTCAGCTTGGTCGAGGTTGACGAGACCGGGCCTGAAGGAGAAATGGGCAAGGTGCCTCACAAGGTTGGCCAGTTCGACATAGACCCCGCCACCGGACACCAGCGGGCTCAGTCCGACGACACCGTTGAAATGGACGTTGAACCTCAGATAGTCCTTGTTGAGCTCATCCAGCGAGTCGAACCTGAGGGGCACATCATCCCTGTGGAGAAGACATAGTGAGAGGGCTTGTTTCGCCATCGCCCGCTCGGAAAGGGTGAAGGCAAGTACATGGGACTCCCTGGAAAAGACATCGCATAGAAAGAGGACGAGGTCCCCGGTCGTCACAGGTTCCTCCAGATGTTCCAAGAGCTCGGCATCACTGTTGGAGAGCATCATGGGGTTAATGGCCTGTTTCGGTCTGACCTCCAATGGATGGAGCGAGCGCTGCAGAGGGCCTATTCCTTCAGGTCGGACCTCCGTTCCAGCTTCGGCAGGAGGAACCACTTCCATGTCGTTCTCTATCAGGGTATAACGGTCTGAGCCGCTGGTCCTGAAGCGGATACGGTACCCCAGACCGTCAATGAGACCTATGGTCCTCCTGACCATCATGTCCGACCTTTCATCGAAGGATAACAGGAACAGCTGCCTCAAATCGTCCACCTACATCCACTGGTCGAGCGTCGTCCTCTTGACCCCTTCTTTTTCCTTGGCTGGGTCGATGGCGGCCGTTGGAGGAGCAAGCGTTCCCTCATCGGCCTCCTCGATAACTGATAGCTCGTCAGGTCCCTGCTCTTCCAGATCTTCCGCCCCATCCGGGCTGAAATCGGATAGGAGCGTCGATTGGGACGAGCCGGTCAGAAGCTCCTTCTCGTCAACACCGAAGACCTCGGTGGCCCTTGCAAGGGTCGAAGCAAGCCTGGCGGCATAATAGTTGTGGTCAGGTTTCGAAAGGAAGGGCCTCCCGTCCAAAAAAGGTTCGACCTCCTGCGGTTTCTTCTTTGAATCGGTCACGATCCATGACACCTTCATGCCCGGGACGAGCTCTATCCCGTAGCTCTTCATCTTTTCGAGGGCCTGGACATTGGCTAGTGCCTTAGGGTTCTTGTAGGCCTGGGCGATCCTATCGCTCTCGACCTCCTGGACGGACCTTGAGATGACCAGCTTCTGCGTGTCGACCAGACCGCTCCTCAACTCCTTCACCTTCCGTTTGGCCAGCTCAACGGCCTCTACCTTCCGGTCCTCAAGGAGGAGCTCGAAGAGCTCGGAAAGGGCCTCGCTCTGGAGGTCGAAAGAGTCCGATCTCCTCATCTCGTAACCCCTCACCACCATGTCCTCGAATGGCCAGACGAGCTTCCCGACGTACCGCTTCTTCTTGCCATGGGAGAAGAAGGACGAGAAGACCTTCTCGAACTCAAGGACCCTGACCTCGCTCGAGAACCTGGACGAAAGGTCCTTTCCGAACCTCACCGTCCCATCGAGCTCCTGGTACGGGGAGAGGAGAAAGACCGAATCGGTATCGGAATAGATGACATTCGACCCTTCCTTCTGGAGGACCGAGATTAGCTCCAAAATGCTCTTCCTTGCGAATGCGGTTATGGATGCACCTATGGACCTGTCCGTGAACCTGTAGAAATAGGAGGCGAACACACCGTAGAAGGAGTTCATAAGGACCTTTAAGGCCTCCTGCAATCCGTTGTAGTAATCCCGCTCTTCTGACCCTTGCGCCGATCTCATGTTCCTCTTCGCTATCATCCTGTCATCGAGCAGGCCCTGCAGGAGGTCCGGAACGAGTCCTTTCCTAACGGACAACTTGAGGAAATTGACACCCTCTATGGGGGATGGGTTCGCCCCCTCATTCTCGGCCGTCAGGGTCGTGAAGCAGATGTTGTTCTCTATCATCAGTGAGGGGTACATGGACCTGAAATCCAGGACGACCACCCACTTGTAGAGCCCCGGTTCAAGGGAGTGGACATAGGCGCCCTCTATCTTGTCGGATTTCGCCTCGTGACGCGTAAGGGGTATACCAATATCGCGTCTGTCGGCCGCCCTGATGAGCAGTGAATCGATCATCACCGATGTGGTGCCCGAGACAATATCCAGTAGCGGGAGCTTTGCAACGTATGACAGGTCCATGCCCTTCTTGAGGGCCATGGTCCTGTCGAGGACCCTCAGGGCCAGAAGCGAATCCCTTTCGCAGTAGCGTATGACATCATCCCTCCTCGAGGCCCATTCCTCCTCTATCCGTGAGGTATCTATGTCATCCTTCCCCTCGTTGAAGAGGAGCCTTGAGACCGCCTCGAGCGTCTCCTTCTTGGGACGGAAAGCCTTCTTGGCCTCCCACCAGGCATCGACCACGACCCTGCCCCTGGCTCGCCATGAACGGAATCCGGCGCTCTCTATGAGGGACCTGTCCCTTCCAAAGGTGAGGCCTTCGATAGAAAGGGCCTTGCATCTCCTAAGGAGCTGCGGGATATCGTAACCATCGATGTTGTAACCGGTGATGATGTCCGGGTCCTCTTTCGCAATGACCTCCTCCAAACCCTGGATGATGGCGTCCTCGCGCTCGAACTGCTCCTGTGCTCCCTGAGGAGGGAGGACGTGTCCGCTCCGAACGTCCACCTTTCCATCCATTTGGAGCCATCCAACGGTGTAGCCGACCATGTACAGCTCACCGGTCCTGATGGAGTTCTCTATGTCGAATGAGAGGACTTTGAGATTGCATTTGAAAGGACCTATGGCCTTCAATGAGGAGGAGAGGACCGTCATTTCAGTGGTATGGTCCCCGTCATCAACGGGTTCACATTCGACCTCAAGGTAGCTTCCCAGGTCAAGGTCGTAGAAGAACCGATTGATGAAAGGAATGTCTGCCGCCAGTATGGTATAGCCACGGTCCTGCCATCTCTTCCTATAATTGGGAACCTCGTAGGGGAATTGTATCTGTACCCTCAGGCATCGTCTCATTTCGCCCTTGAACCAGAGCATCCGGTCCTTGAGCTGCATGACCTTCGTGTCCTTGGAAAGGGCCTCCATCACCTCATCTCGGGGTTCAACGATATGGAAATAGGGATAGAACCCTCTGTTCAGGACCGTTACTGAGCGGCCGTCATCGGTTCGGCCGTAGAGCTCTATGACCACCCCCTGGTCCTCTTTCCTGTAATGGCCACTGATGACCAGCATCCTTAGTTTCAACTGGTTCCCCCTTTGAACGGAACGCCTGGTTCAGGCGTTTGCATGGACCTTGATCACATCTCCGTCCTTCAGCTCATGGTCCGAACCCACGGTCCTGCGTGTCCTGCAGTCTATGCCTTTTATGAAATGGGTTCCAAGGTCGGTATGGACCTTGTAGGCTAGGTCCCGGGCATTGGACCCTCTCTTCATGAGGTGGGCATCGGGGAGAACCCTGCCGTCCTTGTCCGTGAACTTATGCTCGTCCTCGACGGGATAGACGACTATCAGGTCTAGGAGGTCGTAGGCTGCGCTCTCAAGGACCTTCTGGACATTCGTGGAACCGAACCTGTCAAGTACGTCCTGGATCCTCTGGAGGGCTTTTCTCTGGGCGTCATTAAGCTTGGAAGCGTTCGTGATCTCGAACCGGCCTTCACCGGGCATGTAGCTGATAAGCCCTGCCTTGTCCGCCTTTCTAAGTGCCATCTCCGCCTCGGAGCATGTGGGTATGACATGAGCATCCTTGACATGCGCTGTCAGGTCCTTGATCTGTCCATCGTCGGCCTTGTCGGCCTTGTTCGCAGCGATGATCATAGGTTTTGAGGCCTTCCTCAGCTCAATGGAAAGGGAGAAGAGGTCCTCATCCGTCCACCTGGTCGGTTTGTCCGGCCTGTCAATATGAGAAATGGCCATGGTTATATGATGGATGTTGATGCCCAGGCCCGTGAGCTTCTCGGCAAGGAGCTTGTCTATTGCCATATGGGTCGATTCGGAGCTCTTTGCAAGTCTTGTCCAATCCTTGGAGATGATGCCCTTGAACCACTGGTCGACCTCATTGACCAGAAAGGCCGTGTCGGACCTTGGGTCGTGGGAACCTTTGTCCACCGGGTTCCCCTCAACATCTGTCGAACCTGAAACATCGATCACATGGACCAGGGCCGAAGCCTGTCTGAGATCATCAAGGAACTGGTTGCCCAGCCCTTTTCCCTTATGGGCATCTGGAACAAGGCCCGCGACATCGAGTAGCTCCACGGGTACGAACCTTGTGCTTCCTCGGATGAAGGAGTTCTTAGGGTTGCTAGTAACGCCAAGGGCAGGTCCCGGGTCAGCTGCCCTAAGATATGCCATCCCCCTATTGGCCTTGATCGTGGTGAAGGGGTAGTTGGCTATCTCGGCACCGGAGAGGCTGCAGGCCTCGAAGAAGGTCGATTTCCCTACATTTGGTTTGCCTACGATGCCTATTTCCAAGAAGTACCCCCAGTTAGGGGGTGGATTGGGTCGAGCATCTAAAAACTTTCCCCCGAGGCGATCACCCTGAAGCTCCTGCTGTCGAGGAAGCATATGGAGAACCTCTCACCTTTGGAGTAACAGATGGGAGACTCTGTGGTGATGGTCGTTTTGAAGGCCGCGCTTTCAGGACCTGGACCTGTCCTCTCGGTAGGTCCGATCGTCATGGGAACGAACTGGAGGCCTGAGGTCATATGGAGCTTTGCACCCTCAAGGACCGGTTCTTTCCAGAACCTGGAGGTCCTAATGACCATATCGATGTTGCTGCCTTGAAGGACGCCCGGGTCGTTCGAATGTAGACAGCTGCCCCTCGGAACGTCCTCTGGTTCAACACCTTTGAGTGCGAGTCCAACCCTTGTTCCCACTGGAGCTGAATCGAAGTCCCTGTCCTGGACCTGGATCGACCTGACCTGGGTCGAACCGGTACCGGGGGCTATCGATAGTTCCTGGTGTTTTTTAACGGACCCTGAAGTGACGAAACCAAGGGCTACACAGCCAACCCCCTTAACATTGAATGCTTGGTCCACAACGACCCGGGTCGTTCCTTCAACATATTTTGGTCCGATACCGGTCAGCTCCTCTCTGAAAACAGCGGGGTTCGGGTCGAACTCCCTATAGCCCTCAACGACCGTTCCCTTGAGCATCGTCGACAATCTATGCCTGTCAAGCAGGGGGTCGATATTGATGGATCCGCACTTTTTTCCAAGCAGGTCCAGAGCTATGACCGTTTCACCGAGCTCCCTGTCGAGCTTCTCTACCTTAAGATATACCCTATCAGTGAGATAGAGGGAGAACGGAAGTGACCAGATCTTGTCCGGGTACTTGGAGGGATAGATGATATTGATGACCCGATCGTCCCTTTTGATCGCCGAGACCCCAAAAGATGTATCGGAGGTCTCCTTGCCAATGGACCTGGCCCATTCCAAGGGACCAAGGAGGCAGACGGTTGTGCTATCCATATGCCCCCCGAATACCATCCATTTAAAAAAACTTCCCTAGGACAAGTTTTTCCATCTCTGGGTCCAGACCGTAACATAGAATAAATACCGTCACGAACATGCATAGGTCAAGGATAGGAACGACCATATTTTGGGAGATGGACGATAAATGTCCTTGAAGATGACCATTCCAGGGGCGTTCATGGTGATCTCAGGTATGGCATTGGTCATACTAGCCTCATTCCATGACCAGGTGAGGGTCAACCTGGTACTGATAGTCCCGATGGTCGTCCTGAGAGGTCCTCTAGGGGTAGCCTCTGTCATCTTGATTTTCATAGGTTCAGCCCTTTTCGTCCTGGGTTGGTTCCATCCCAATGGGCCAAAAGAGGTCGGTAGAGGGCGTTCGGACCGACCGATCACCCATCGCAGTAGAGATGAAGAGGCCTCCGGGACCATTGAGACTAGTGGTATCCTATTCTTAGGGCCCATACCCCTTATTTTCGGGAATAGTAAGTGGAAGGAGAGTCTTCCCTCTTGGTGGGTTATTTTGCTACTTGGGATTATAATATATATATTTTTAATATCACTTTTAATATTATTGCTTATACGTGGCTTATCTTAATGCCTACGACCATTAGCATAGGCCAGTAAAGGTTGGGTTTAATAAAATTGTTTTTATACTAGGAAAAGCAGGTAGGAAAAATTTTATAAGCCCTTTGGGGGTTGTTGGATGGTGGTTTCAGGCATTCTTGTCTAAAAGGTAGAGGTTCTAAGGAGGTATAGCATGAAAAGGTTCCTTATCATCGGGGCAATGCTCGTAATGGTAGCTGCATCTCTATTCCAGCCTGCACAGGCCGGGATGAAGGATATCAGCACTGACAAGTTCAGCAAGGGTACAGTGGAGAACCCGATAAACGTTACCAGTTCGGAGGTCATCATAGGCGATGAGCTTTTCAATGATGATACCCAACTGTTGATCCACAACAATGCAACGTATTCTTACGTTAGCATGGACCTGAAGGGCGGGCCGGACGCTGATGGCAACTATTCATCGAACGTTGCGCTGGACCTGGGGTCCAATAAGCGCATCGATTACAGGTTCGCCGGGAACGGGGTCGGGGCATGGGGGCAG
This sequence comes from Thermoplasmatota archaeon, assembly GCA_025457865.1. GTDB lineage: Archaea > Thermoplasmatota > Penumbrarchaeia > Penumbrarchaeales > Penumbrarchaeaceae > JALOTP01. The sequence goes on from JALOTP010000002.1 coordinate 60,567, forward strand.
CAGACCTATGGTTTCAACAAGGAGATGAAGCCCTCTCAGGTGCCGGAGATATACCCCTCAGAAGAGGGGTACAATGCATACATCAAACTCCCGAGCAAAGCAAAGGTGAGCTCCTTCGATTTCAACATTAACCATCCCGCCGAGGCCGTCAGGATGGAGAAGCTCCTCAACCAGAACAACCTCGGACATTACGGATTGACATGGGTTTACCTCTATCAGGATGAGGAACCTGATTATAATTACTGGTACTACGATTTTTCTAATGATTACTATCCGATGAAATACGTCCAGGGTTCGAGCCTGAAGGACGGACCTCAGAGCTACTACGGAAATTACTTCGGTCCGATCTATATGTATGACTACTTGAGCTGGTATGGTTATCGATGGGGGGATGGGGTCCCTGAACTAAGGTATTACATGCAATGGGACCTCGACAACCCTGAGATCCAAGTCCCAGAGGGAGCGACCATAACAAGCTATACACTTAATTACCCAGTAAAGCAGAACTATGGTAATGCACCTTACGGATACAGCTGGACCTCCGAGACCAAAAAATATTTCTCCGGTGAGAAGTACTACGGAGTGTTCGCTCTAACGGACCCGCCACTTAGCAATTTCAATTATCAGGATAAGACGCTCGGGCCCTACAGGAACGCATATTCTTACTTCTACGGCAGCAAATATTCGTTGAGCAGCAAGATGAACGCTTACGACACCGTCCTCACCGACGTGTTACCCACGAACAGGACCACACCTGCTGCATATTACATGATGCCGGATACCTTTGCCGACACCAGCACGGTAATAGATTACAACGTGAACTTCGACCTGATATCGCTGGTCAACGAATGGAAGTCCGGTGCACTTGACAATAACGGGATATTCCTGAACATGTACAAGACCCCATACTCGACCGCACCCCACCTCTATGATTATTACCACAACTATTACGTAACCTACAACAGTGATTGGAGCTCCGGAAGCCAATACGACAAGAACCATGTCGAATTCTATAGGTCCGGAGGGTTCACGACCCCCTTCACAACATCAGGATCTTGGACAGCTCTCAGGCCTAAGCTCGTCATCGAGTACAAGGCAGAATCGATCAATCCGTGGCTCGATATCTGTGATGACGGCGTTATTGACTACTCTTATACTGGTACATTCGAAGGTATGAAGTCCCTGGGGGGTTATCAGAGCACGGTCAATAATTACCTGACCACACATTTACCTGATGAGGTGGACGAGTACGGGAACGAATGGACCTATGTTCCAATAAGGGTCGGGGCCGATACGGCCGGTAGGATAATCATCCAGAACATAACGGTGAACTACGATTATACGGCTAAGGTCTATTACAATCCGACCAGCATCACTCTGACCAATGAGCTCAATACGGTCGTCCCCCAGCGTGAGGACGGATTGACCATGGTCCCATTGAACATCACTGCCTCCTCTAAGGGGAAGTTGACCCTTAGCAACCTTGTCCTGTTGGGGACAAAACCCAATTACAGGCCATCCGTGGCGTTCCTTGAGGATATCGACATCCAGGAAGGGGCCGATAATGAGAGGTTCCTTGTGCTGTCCGATATCTTCTTTGACGAAGACCAGCCATCGGAAACGCTCATCTATAAGGTGCAGAAGAACGATCAACCGACGCATGTGGACCTCAGTATCGTAAGGTCCGAATCCAGGGACGGGGCGGTCTATCTGATGATAGATACATCCAAGGACCCGAACTGGCATGGTACGGTCAAGACGCAGATATCCGCTACAGACCTGTATGGGAAGGACACATGGACCAATGTCTTCGGGATTAATATACTCCCTGTGAACGACCCACCGGTCCAATCGCAGGAGTTGCCGCCTATAACGGCCGAAGAGGGACTTGATACATTATTGATCGAATACACCGCCCCGACAGGAAGGGATATCGCCCAGGGAAAACGTTCATTCTATTTCAGGGGCGACGGGAAACCCTATTTCTCAGATATCGAGGGTCAGAGGATCTACCTTGATTTCGAGCTATTGGGTGCTGATATGGGAACACAATCTCTAGAGAGAACGACCGAGGATGGTTTCAGGATATACCGCGGGGACAACAATGAGGTCTCCCTCTTCGTTCTCCCGCCGGAGTACACAGAGGACCCGGACAATTTCGTCCTATTGATAGGCTCGGACCCGGATTATTCCTCTGACGATGGGGCCTATTATCTGAAGATCTACACTTCAGACGATAAGGATGATAGGAAGTCCCAGTCCTTCTACATAGTACCTATAATCATCAGTTCGGTCAACGACCCTCCGACGTTCAGCGCCATCCCCGATGTGAACCTTGACGAGGATACTATCTATACAGGTTCTATCAAGTTCATTGAGACATACATCCAGGATGTTGACAATGCGACAGAGGACCTGATCATAGAGCTAACCTCGACCAATCCCTCGGTCAAGATCGGACTGACAGATGCTGGCTATCTCCGTGTCGAACCCGAGATGGACTTCAGCGGTGTGTCTCAGGTGGTCGTAAGGGCTAGCGATGGAATAGGGACAGTATCGACCACCTTCAACATCAGGGTCAGGTCGATAAACGATCTGCCTGTGGTCGTAGCTTCCAATATCTATAACGGGAAGACCATAGACAGTATGTTCTATATCCGTGGTACGGGCAATGACAAGGAAAAGACCCTCAGATGGATAGAGGTCGCAATAGTAAAGGAAGGGGACATACTGTACGAAGATGAATGGATGGAAGCGGAAGGGGCGTATGTATGGCAGCATCTGGTCGATATCAGGGAATATTCCGATGGGGACCATCAGGTCTTCATCAGGGCCTATGACGGAAGGGACTATTCAGAGGTCCTTACTTTCTCGGTCATGATCGACTCGCCCGAGACGAAACCGCTCTCACCTCCACCGGTGGTCACGATAACGACACAGGTGACCGGAGCCCAATTCGAAAAGATGACCGTAGAAGGTACCGCGGAAGATGAGTCCAATTATGTGGAATATGTGGAATTCAGGATAGATGGCGGAACATGGAAGAAGGCAGCGCTCGGAGGCAATGATTGGACCGCAATAATCGATACAAGGACCCTTTCGAACGAGATACACAACTTCACGGTCAGGGCTTTCGATGGGAAATCGTACTCGAAGGAGGCATTCGTGAGGTTCGAGGTATTCAACGAGGATTCGGACCTGGACGGGATATCCAATAGCGACGAGATACTTCTGAACATGGACCCGTTCAACAAACTTGATGGACGTATGGATTACGACCTTGACGGGTTCCTGAACGTCGATGAGATCAAGAAAGGAACGGACCCGTTCGATGCCAAGAGCCATCCAAAGATCAAGAGCGACGACCCGGTCCTTGAGATATGGGCCATCATCTTCATAGCGGTGGCCGTTATAATGACGATATTGATAATCGGGTTATTCCTTTTGAACATCCAGATGGAAAAGAACATCCATACCTGGAGGGAAGATATCCATTCCAAGAGAGCCCAGAAGAGGCCCAAGACCCTCCTGCAGAAGATCGTTGAGCTGGCCCCAACATATGTCCATGCCGCTCCTACCGGCCCGGCGCTCCCGACCGGTCAAGCCCTTGAGGAGAGGGAAAGCCTCCCACCAGCTCCGGAAGGCAAGAACAATTGAATGGTCCTGAAAGGACACTGACCCTGCTCCTCAGGGAGCAGGGGTTTATTATTTGATATGCATTGGGTAGCTCTTGACAGGTCTTTAAGGGAGGCCCCACCGATGGGAACTTTCAACCTGAACGAAGCGGACCTAAGGAGCGATCATTTCCTAAATGCCGATATCCTATTGAGACCCACTGCGGATGATGATAGGATCGAGAACATAAAAAGTATCATTGCCACGTCCCAAAGCCTGGAAGACAGATTATCTCAGCTGGATCAAGACCTCTATGATGGGACAAGGATAGGATTGGTGTTGAACGATAGGAACAGACCGACGCCAACATCCATCGTTCTTGAACAGATCTGGGCTGCCCACCCCTCTATCTTTGATAAGGTCATGAAGGTCCACATAGCAACAGGGACCCATAAAGCCCCGACAGAGGATGACCTGAGGGCCATACTAGGCCCTCTATATACCATTCTCAGGGAAAGAGTACATATCCATGATGCGAAGGACGAGAAGGTCCATAGATACATATGTACCACTAAGCTAGGTACTGAGGTCAGGATAGACAGGGCCCTTGATGACCAGGACATACTTTTTTTCATAAATTCCGTGGAACCCCATTATTTCGCAGGGTACACAGGAGGAAGGAAGAGCATCCTGCCTGGAATGGCCGCGTTCAGTACGGTGGAAAGGAACCATTCCCATGCATTGGACCCTGGATCGAGGACCCTTGGGCTCGAAGGGAACCCTGTCCATGAAGATATGGAAAATGCGGTCAGATACTATCTGAAGGACAGGAAGCATCTTTCCGTTCAGGTGGTCCAGGGCATAGGTAAGGTACTGACCTCGGTCCATGTGGGGGATATCTTCACCTCGTTCAGGAAGGGAGTGAAAGCGGCCAATGAACAGTTCTGCATCCCTGTCAAGGGCATGTACGATATCGTTGTGACCATTGCACGTCCCCCCATGGACAGAACGCTTTATCAGGCGCAGAAGGCAATTGAGAACGGTAAGCTGGCCTTGCGGGACGGAGGGGTCATAATACTTGTGGCCGGGTGTTTAGAAGGGATAGGGCAATCCACATTTTGGGACCTGATCACATCGAGCCCCGACAGGGAAAGGACATTGAAGGAGATCTCTGAGGGATATGTCCTTGGCTATCATAAGGCCGCCAAGCTGTTGCAGCTCTCAAAGAGGGCCCATATCCATGCTGTTTGTGGCATAGACAAGGATGAACTTGCCAAGGGTTTCATAACGGGGTTCAGCGATATCGATGCGGCCATGGCCTCGGCCAGAGATATCATCGGCAAGGACCCAAGGGTCCTGGTAATACCTGACGGGACCATGACGGTCCCCATGGTAGGATGATACTGGATGATCGGAGTGATATCGATGGATAAGGACATAGATAGGCTGGAAAGGGCCAGAAGGCCCGGAAAACTTGCAAGCCAGATGCATCCCATATACAAGGGGAAGATAGAGATCTCCCTCAAAGCGCCGGTAAGGAGCTTCTCCGATTTCGCAATATGGTACACACCTGGTGTTGCGACACCTTGCAGGGAGATAGCCTCGGACCATTGGAAGGTTTGGGAACATACGAACCGTGGTAACACCATCGCTGTGGTATCGGACGGAACCAGGGTCCTTGGCCTTGGGAATATAGGTCCGCAGGCAGCGCTTCCCGTGATGGAAGGAAAGGCGCTGCTCTTCAAGTACCTTGGAGGGGTCGATGCCTTTCCTATCTGTCTTGGCACGACCGACCCGGAGGAGATAATTAGGACCGTGAAGGCGCTTGAGCCATGTCTGGGCGGTATCAACCTGGAGGACATAGCCACTCCCCAATGCTTCCATATCCTTGAGCGCTTGAGAAAGGAAATGGAGATACCGGTCTGGCATGATGACCAGCAAGGGACGGCGACCGTGGAGGTCGCTGGTTTCGTAAATGCCGCAAAGGTCGTTGGAAAGAGGCTCGACCAGATGCAGGTGACGATGATAGGGGCGGGAGCGGCCAACATAAGGATAGCGTCCATCCTCACAAAGGTAGGGGTCAGACCCAATAACATCATCATGTGCGATTCGAAGGGTATCCTTAACCAAGAAAGGAAGGACTTAAGTGAGCTCGAAGCCACGAACCCGGAAAAGTACAAGGCCTGCATCGAGTACTCTGGGGCATCAAGGGATTGTACACAGAGCTCCTGCACCAGAGGGTCAGATGCCATACTCTGCGCATCGAGGCCCATTCCCGGGACCGTCACCAAGGATATGATAAGGGACATGGCCGATAAGGCCATAGTCTTCGCTGCGGCGAACCCAGAACCTGAGATCTGGCCCTGGGACGCCAAGGAGGCCGGTGCATATGTCATAGCGACCGGTAGGTCCGATTTCCCGAACCAGATAAACAACTCACTGGGATTTCCGGGGATCTTTAGGGGAGCGCTAGATGTCATGGCAAGGACCATAACGGACGAGATGTGCATAGCTGCCGCAATGGAGCTGGCCAAAGTCGCTGAAGATAAGGGACTGACCCCGGAATACATAATTCCCAATATGGAGGAATGGGAGGTCTATCCCAGAGAGGCCGCTGCGGTGGGTGAGAAGGCCATTGAACAGGGGGTAGCCAGGTTCACAAGGCTCCGTTCCGAGCTGCTCGATATGGCCTATTCGAGGATAGAGAGGGCCAGGAACGAGACGAAACTGAAGATGGACAATGGCATCATTCCCAAGGCTCCCGAGGGCACCTCGCTATGATCGCTCCTACTCCTCCCAATCCCGTCTTTTTTCTTTCCTGGAAAGTAAGAACATCACTATGATGAAGATGACCAGGAACAGTATGAGAGCACCTATACCGAGATATGCCCAGGGTACATCCTTGTCTGTTTTCGGTTGGACCGGTTCGATGGCCTTGACCGGTCCGGCTGCCTTACCGAGGCCGAGCGGGTTCTCGGCCCTGATCGAATAAAAATAGGTCCTTCCCTTGACCACCTCATGGTCCGTCCAGGACCTGGACGATGAATCGACCTTCATCACGTTCTTCAAGGAGGTCGGTTCCTCACCTCTGTAGATATGATAGATCCATATTGCCCCGCCACCATCATCGGCAGGCGGAAGCCATCTGACGATAATGGCGATACCATCCCAGGTCGCATTGAGGGTAGCAGGGCTTCCGGGGACGGTCATAGGGGTAGCAAAGGTCGAGGTCGGTGGGGAGCGGCCCATGGAATTGATTGCCACTACCGACACCTCATATTCCAGGCCGTTGACGAGCTCATCGATGACGAGCGATCTCGTTCCCATGTTCCTTCTGATAGTATCGAGGACGGACCCTTTGGGGCCGAAAAGGACATCATAGCCTATGCGCGGGTCACCTCCATCGTCCCCAGGTCTTTCCCAGGTGACGTTGATACTTCGGTCCCCTATCTGGCATCTCAATGTCTCCGGCGCGGATGGCACTTTCATGGGTATTCCCGTGATCATCACAGAGAAGGGGCCAAAGCCCTTGACGTTCCGTGCCCTGACTTTGAGGAAATAGGTCTTGCCGTTCACCAGCCCCGAGATGTACAAGGATAGGTCCGTTGTGTTCGAACGCAGGTAGAGAGAATCGTTCCTCTCTCCCAGATGGACCTCATAGAGCAATCCCGGGTCGCCGCCGTTATCGATCGGTGATCCCCAGCTGAGGTTGAGGGTCCCATCACCTGGAACGAGCTTAAGATCCGTGGGAGGTCCCGGCCGGTTGAAGGGGGTGATGGAGACATTTGAGCTCCATGGTCCGAAGGACCTGGTATTGAAGGCCCTCACCGAGAAAGTATGGTGAATACCCTGTTCGAGCCCCCAAACGGTCTGTTCTCTGGCTTCCGTGCCCTTGATCGTACTTGGACCGAACCCTCCATCTGCAGAGAACCTGATCTCATAGGTGAGGTTGACGTAACCTCCCGAGGCGTTGGGAGCGGTCCATTTCAGGACAACATGGTCCCCGCCCTCAGAGGCTGTGAGGTTCCAGGGCTCGGATGGGATTCCAAGAGGGTTCGTTACTATGGGTCCTGCGGAGGGCCCCTCGCCCATCTCGTTGACGGCTGCAACGATGAAATGGTAGTCTCTGCCGTTCTCTAGGGAGCGGACCTCGCTAGAAGTCATTACAAGGTCCCATCTCAATAGGACCAGGTCTGAGAGCGATCTGCCGCCGTAGACCCTATAGGTAAGGTTCCATGCGCCGCCATCGTCCAGCGGAGGGGACCAGGAGAGGAGCGCTCCACCGCTAAAAGGGGCGACCTTCAGGTCCATGGGAGGTCCAGGCCTCTTTCTTGGAACCCCTCCGAACGGGACCGACCTGGGCCCTTCCCCCGCCAGATTGGATGCCGAGACAGAGATATTGTAGGTCCTACCGTTCATAAGACCACTTGCATTATAGAACAACCTGTCAAGACCGGAAACGACCAAGACGTAAGGGCCGGTCCCGTTCGAGAGAAAGACATCGTAATATAGGATGACCGCTCCACCCCTGTCCATGGGGGGGGAGAAAGAGAAGTTCAGGAAAGCGTTCCCAGCCCTGACATGATATGGTAAGGGTGGACCAGGGGTCGTCATGGGAACAGCGGACGCATCTGCACCGACCCCCTCACCGACCTTGTTCCTGGCTTTGACGGAATAATGGTACCTGATACCGTTGGTCAAATTGGCATCATGGTAACTTAGGTTGGTTGCGGTCTCGAAGATAAGCTTTTTAGAAGCTGGGTTCGTACCACGATATATCCTATAACCCAGGATGGGTTCCCCTCCGTCGCTCGAAGGTTCCTCCCAGGTCAGATCTATGGTCATGTTGCCCCAGTCCGCGGTCATGCTCTGAGGAGGGCCAGGCAGGAACGAGTCCAGTTTGAAAGCGGTTATGAAGAGGTCATAGCCAACTGAGAAGGTCGTATCATAGGCCCCATCGGTGACCGGGAAGTCATGGGCGGGATAGTTGGAATATGTCTCGCCTGCAAGATAGAGCATGTTGGGGGCCGAAAAAAGGACCGATGTCCCGGTATCCTCGTCCCTCCCACCCATGAAGGTCGAATAATCCATGCCGGAACAATCTGACCTAAATACCGTAATGAAGGCATCCTGTTCGTTCCTCGTCCTATCGAAAGCGTCAGGGCTCAATGGGAAGAAGGTGGAGTCCGTATACCCGCAGACCGCCGGTCTCCCATCGGCGAGCAGATATACCCCCAATCCTCCCTCGTAATAATCGAAATTGGGCTGCCCACCATAGTTTTCGTCCGCTCCAAGGAAGGAAGCGAAGTCCACCTTTGAACCGTTCCAGGAGAGCCTGGCTATGAATGCGTCCTCCTCACCGGTGAACGAGGTATCGAACGCCCCCGGGGTCGCCGGAAAGTGGCCGCCCCCATTTACGGTCCGCCCCGTCATGTAGATGTTACCCGAACCATCGAGCTCGATATCCCGTATCCATGTCCCGTTGCCGAAGAAGGTCGAGAAATCGAGGGTCTTAAGGTCAGGGTCAAGCTTGGTAACGAATCCCATATAGAACCCGTATTTTTCCTGGAATGCACCTGCGGTCGTCGGGTAATCCTCCGAGAGCATATGTCCCGCTATGACGGGTCTGTTCCCCTGATCGATCTCAAGGGTGTAGGGGAGTTCGCCCCAGGAGCTTCCTCCCAAATAGGTACAATTGAGAGCGGACGAACCATCGGCCTTCAGTTTCAGTATGAATATATCGGTATCTCCCTTCAAGGTGGTCTGATAGGCTCCCGTGGTCACAGGAAGGTCATCGGATGATGTAAGTCCGACCACCATCGGTTCTCCGGATGTGGTGCATCCAGTACCCCTGGAATAATCTATTCCGTTACCTCCAACGTATGTCGAGAACCGCATGGTCCCGAGCTGTGAGTCGAAGGAAGAGATGAAGGCATCGCTTCCACCTCCGTTGTAGGTACGGTCAAAGGCCGATGCTGTCGTCGGGAAGTTCGTTGAGTTCGTCAGACCGGAAACGATCACATTCCCATTGCCATCAAGGCATATGTCGGCCGGATCATCATATAGACTGCCGCCGAGGTAAGTTGCGAATAGAATACTTGATAGGTCCTCGTTCATCCTGCAGATATAGATATCGCGCTCCCCGCCATGGGTGGGGTCCTGGCTGCCAGGGTGGGTGTAGAGATCGTAAGACTCCACATTGCCGACCAGATATATATCGCCCAATGGGCCTTTCTCCAGCTTTGCGTTCCTGTCCCAGCTGTTGCCACCAATATAGGTAGAGGCTTTAAGGAGAGGGTCGATGACGAGAACTGAAGAACCGTCGTAGGGAGCGATGTCGAACGTTACAATGTTCCCACAGACCCCATAGGTACATCCGATCCCGTTCGTACCCTGATAGGCTACGAGCGGGCCTTCTATCAGATGCATCCCATCAAGATGGATATCGAGCATGGTGCCAACCGAGGCCGATAATGAGGAGGCCCCGTGATATATGACCGAAATTGAGGTGGGGTCCGACCCCGGTTCACAATGGAGCTCGTACTTGGGCCATCCATCTTCCAGGATGACCACTATGGATATCAGGGGATAGGCCTCTTTAAGGACCACACTCTGGTAGGAAGGTGCGAGCTCTATCCAATCGCTCTCCTGTTCTGAGAGATAGAAATTATGGACCGTTCCAATGGTTCCCTTGCCAATGACCTTTTCCGTAGAAGAACCGGCGAATTCCAGTCTAAGAAGTTCTTCGAATGTGTTCCCGCTCCGTTCTGACGAGGGATGGCACAAGGAGATGGAACCCCTGCGGACCATGAACGAAGGGTCACCTTCGGTATAGAAGATAACTGATGGGTCATCTATCTGGCCAAGGTTCTCAATGAACGCCTTACCGGGCCCAGGGAGCTGTCCGGATGGGGCCGATAACGTTATGTAAGGTCCCTGCGAAAAACCCAGGTCCTTTGAGGTATCCGGACTTTCAGCTTCCCCTTGATAGGACATCATAAGGAAGGTGAGTATGATCAGAATAGAGGGAACAGGGTGTTTCATGCGCGATGTCTCCTTAGTGATAGAAACCGAATACCGAGCTGACAGGAGTCTGTCCTTTTGGACGCTCCGATGCACTTCCGAGGCAATAGCGGTCAAAAGCCCTATTGTGGTATTATTCTTTGCCGTTGTCATAAGGGGCATACCATGGTCCGAGGTTGGCATATATCGTCAGAGTCCGAACTGTAGCCATCCTGTTCCGATATGTATTTAATGCCATCGAGCCGTTATTGATAACGGATGGGACCGGAGGGATAAGATGGAAGAAAAAGGGCCTGACATATTGAGAAGGGTTCTAATCGTATGGGTCGTAACGATGGTCGTTCTGCTCGGTTATGTCCTCCTGGGGATAGGGATGTCACAGCTGCCTGAAGAGGAGTCCGGGGCCAGGATAATCGTTGACCAGGTCTTCTTCCACTCCAAGGATGTTGACCAGGAGACCCTCGACCTTGAGGTGTACATATACATAACGAACAACGGGGACAGGGATTGTAAAGTGGTCATTAGCGCCTATGCCCTGGATGTGAGGACGAACCTTGTCAAGGACACAGCATCACTTGATCTTGGGACCGTATCGGGACTGTCCACCCTCAGAGGTAGCCTCCGTGTCCAGCTCGACCGTTCAAAGCAGTACAGGGTCGAACTTGTGGTCCAGAAGGAGCAGATGATAGCGGTCAAAGGGAGCGGGACAGTCAATCTGAAGGAGGCGGGTTCGGGAGGGGTGGATTATAAGACAGATTATGAATCAGGGCCTACTGATGATGAAAAGAAGGATAGTAGCATTCCAATTGTAGACGATATGGGAAGAGCTAACGCAGCACCCTTTCTGTTCATCTGCATCCTACTGGTCCCGGGGATAATTGTTGTCATTGCGATAATTTATTTCGTCTCAAGAAGGAGGGGAAGGAAATGAGCATTGGTGGGTCCATCATGGGAAATAAGGGCCTTATAGCATTATCCGTGCTCCTGACCGTGATCTGCCTGATCCTCGGAACGATCCTTTTTGTGATGATCCTGGATGAGGACGAAGAGGCTTCCCTCTTCGTGGACGAGGTCTATTTCATAGGCAGGGACACCGGTCGGACGGACATGACCATCGATGTCGAGGTGTGGCTGACCAATGAGGGAACGGGGGCCGCAAGGACAGTTTCGGTCAACGTGTTCGCTGTAGAAACGGACAGCAACCTGGCAAGGGCCAATGCTTCAATGAACCTAGAGGGGATGAAGGGAAAGAGGTCTTCCAAGGCCATCATGTCCATGGATGTCCCGCTGAACGATACTTACAGGATCGAGGTGCTCGTCTTCAAGGATGGTAAACTGACGATAACCGGGTCCGGGGTCCTTGACCTGACAAAGGCAGGATATCCAAGGGATTATGATACCGATAGGAACCTGGACGAGGAGAAGGAGGAGAAAAGGAGTGGTGATACAGAGAGCACCATATGTGTGTCCATCGCCATCATTGGAATGGGAATATTGGTGCTGGTGGTCGTCCTTTTGATCTCATTGGCTTCAAAGATGGACCAGGATGGCAAGGGAGATGATGACGGACCTGAAAGAAGGTTGAGAAGACCCCCAAGGACCGATAGGACAATGACCTCGGAACCGATATCAGAAAAAGGACTTATCAGCCCTGAAGGGAACGTCCAGAGAACGAACGGACCTATCGATAGTGATGGTTCGGTCCGTTTACGGATGCCTAGAAGCCTTGAATGAGACCTTGAAACTTAAAAAGAGCATGGCGGGCCTGAAGGGGTTCGAACCCTTGGCCTTTCGGTTAAGAGCCGACTGCTCTACCTGGCTGAGCTACAGGCCCGTCCTATTGGATGCGGATTGGGGTTAAAATAAGTCGATATTTAAACATTGTCATGGGGTATCTGCTTTTCCTGGAAGATAGGTAAGCTATATGGGTCCAAGATACACAATGGATTATTCCCGGCATGATGAATTGTGATGGAAACCCTTTTAATGTCAATCCATTGATATATCGATGTTCCGGCGGGATGTCAATGAATGCTGTAGATACCGGAGAAAGGATAGCAAATGAGATATCGAAGGCCGTCCAGGACAGGTTGGTCTCCGCCCTGGTCTATGGTTCGGACATCGGTAAGGAAGGGGCATCTGTCCTTGACTGCAATCTCGTTCTTGTTTTCGACAGGATAGACCTTTCACTTCTAGAGGCCGTCAAGGCCGTACTTACTACTTGCGACCTCCCTTGCATGAAGGTACCGTTGATCGTCCAAGTTGACGAGATCGAGGGCATGATGGATTCGGTGCCGGCGAGTTTCCTTGATATCCTCCTATCCTATCAGACCGTCTATGGGAGGTCTCTTTTCAAAGGTCTCTCATCCATAAACCACGAGCACCTCAGGGCACAGACCGAACAGAGATTGCGTGAGAACCTGTTCTCCGCCAGAAGGTCACTGATGCACGGAATGCGAGGAAGGGGAGAATTGGAGAACCAGTTCAGGTCCATCAGGGAGCTCTTCAGGAGGTCCATACAGGTATATTCGGTCCTGAAGAAACCATGGTTGACCAACGAGGAAGAACGTTGGACCTCCTTCCAGGAGGATTTCGACCCTGATGGAACTGATATCAGGAAGATCTTCGATATGGATCTCTCCGGGCTTTCGGACGATGAATTGAAGAGGCTTACTTTGACGATACTCGATAGGGGTTTCAAACCACTCCTGTGCAAAGTCGATGGGATGGGTCCTTGCGGTCAATGAACGAACAGATCGGATCAATGACCACAACCAATTTATCCTGACCTTGCCTCTGGTTAGCGCATGCAAAGCGTTTCAACTTCATGGGGGTCCTTAATTGGCAGGTAAGGGGAAGAGGCAGGCCGCGGGAAAGAAGGGTGGCAGGGGTAAGAAAGCAACCGAGGACCCGGCAGAGACCATCAAGACAACCCTCGTTGCTGCATTCAGGTCAGGTGCATCGCTCGATGAGGCTTATCACCTGGCCTCAGGGATGGTCAAGGATGGGGCCGACCCTGATGAACTCGTCAAGGAAGCATGGATGGACCTTTACATATCACCAGCCATAGAAGAGACCATAAAGGAGGTCAGGGATTTCGTCCCGAAAGAGCAGATAATGAAGAGGCTCTCATCGATAGGTATGGACGAGCGATTAAGGGATACTGTCTATCAGGAGGCCTTCTACGATGTCAATATCAGTCCCATACTTGGGCTCATAAGGGAGCAGATGGGGCAGGGCATGGACAAGGAGACCATAATAAACGAATTGGTCGCACAGGGCGTAGATAGGAAGCTTTGTGAGGAGTTCTACAACGAGGCATATTATCAGGAATACCTTGAGCCGATAATGGAAAGCATTAAAGATAAACTGGAAGGGGGGATAGATCGTGAAGATATCTCCAAGGAGCTTTCAAAGGGAGGTATTCCGGAGGATGTCGCTGCAGAGCTCGTCAGGATGGCTGGTTACGAGGAATACATCCTTCCCGTCGTAGAGGAGGTGGACAGGATGCTCGATTCCGGTTCATCAAATGAGAATGTCATATCGGAATTGATGGGCAAGGGGATCGAGCGCAAACAAGCGGACCTCATTCTCAAAGAGGCCCAGGAAGGCAGGGAATGGAAATTGCTCGAGGAGCAGGTCGGGTCCATGATCGCTGATGGCAAAACAAAAGAGGCCATAATCGAGGAGCTTGTCAGTGCAGGCAGGTTCAGTAAGGAAGAGGTATCGCTCCTGGTCGAGGACATCTTCAGGGCACGTGAAGGACCATCATCTGGATAGTGCTTTGCTCTGGTCGACCTCTATCGTTCTCTTGACCTCTTTGAGGCCTTTCCCCAACAACTTACGCTTGAACTGCTTTGAACACCTGAAACAGTAGAGGTAGTCTGGATAGACCGTAAGAGGTATCCGACAGGTTGGACAATCATCGGTCATGTCAACAGAAAGGATTTCCATGGATAGAAAGCTATCCTGTAGAGGCCAGGGCAGGGTTGGAATTAATGTTCATCAGGAGATATCCTGAGGAGGTCCTTCTTCTGATGGATGCTGGGGTGTAAGCTTCCCATCCGTGAGCACGGGCGTTCCCGATGCAGTTCCTTCGTTCTCAGTAGGTATAGCTTGACCATCCTCTTCAGTGCTGGTTCCTTCCTCGTTCTTTGCTCCATCATTCAATGAGCCATCATTTGTATCCAGAGGGGCATAGGTCCCAATATCAGCGGTATCTGGCACTTCGCTCCCCGCTAGGGGGGGCGCAGGACCGGGCATTTCACCATTGACCTTTCTGATAAGGAAGAAGATGACCGCTCCGATCATGAGAAGGATGGCCGTGATAACGATTATTATGACTGCGACCTGGAGAAAATCAATACCCCCTTCATCATTGGGCTCATCGGTATCATCATCATCGTCCGTGTCGTCATCGTCTACATCTGGTGGCCTTTCTATCGTTATCGAAGAGGTCCCGGATGTCCCGGATGAGTTGCAATAGAGCGTCCATGTCCCGGGGACGATTGCTGTGAACAGGCCTTCGGAAGATATGGTGCCCCCGCCAGAGACCGACCACTCAAACAAGAGGTCTAGAAGGTTACCGTCCGAATCAAGGCCAATGGCCATGAACCTGACCTCGTCCGAGATGTTCAAGGTGACATGAGAAGGTTCTACAATTATGAGGGACAAGTTACCTGGGATTACTTCGAAAGATGCGAGGCCAGATACACCGGTGAGATTGGCATAGACCCTCCAGAAACCGGCTTTCACTGCGTCGAAATTTCCGTTCTGGTCTATCGTACCACCACCGGTGACCTCCCAGACAGGAGCAATATCCAAGGGATTGTCGTTCCTGTCGAAACCACTGGCTTCGAACTTCACGACCATATCAGCGTTTATGGGGTATCCAGGTAACGAAACCTTGATCCAGTGGAGCGTCCCGTGACGTACAGTAACGTTCGTTCTGCCAGACACCCCGTTGAAGCTAGCCCTGATAGTGCAATTGCCAACCTTGTCCGGCGAGAAGTAACCGTACTCATCCAGGGTTCCATCCCCTAACAGGTCCCAGGCCGGGTGTATCTCCATCTCATTCCCCACGCTGTCAAATCCCTTGGCGAAGAATTGGACCTCCTCGTCCGATGAGATTAACTGGTCCTTTGGGAATACCTCTATGGATGCAAGTGGACCATGGGTCACTGCGATACTTCCGGAACCTGTCGAAGCTGTCCTGCCATAGGTAGAGGAGAAGAAACGGTAGGTGTGTTCTCCCATAGAAAGATTGGTTTCGAAGAAATAATCGATGCTATCTAGTTCATATCCGTTGAAAGGATCGACATTATGCATGGTCAGATTCCTTCCGTCCAGGTTCAAGAACACATCGTCCGGCCGATCTTTGTCCAGGTCGTTATAGGTCACTGTGAAGTTGAACAAGGTATCTATGTCGCCGGCGCTCGCTGAGACGGACCCGTCTACGAGCTCACTTGGATTGTCAAAGGTCAAGTTCAGGTAGTACAGGGTAGGCGTGGACGATGGGTCATAAAAATCTATACCAGGATCTATATTGGTCATATAGACAAAGAACTGGATGCATCTGTTCCCGGCATGACCGGACCATAGTCTGTCATGGTCCGAATAGCTGCTGACGTTATCACCGTCCGGTCCTACGAATTCGTTGGAAAGGATGGTCGAGGGGTCCTTCCCGGACCGTACTTGGATTACCGTAGTGGTATTTTCGGGATCGGTTCCCGTTATCCTTACCTCGCCCCATTCGACGTAAGGACCGCCTTCGTAAACGGGCGAGAGGAGAGTCCCGGAAGGGGACCTTGAGTTATAGTAAAGTGTCATTCCCGTCAATCTGGAAAAGGTCCCGTTCTCGCACTCGAACGTCAGGGAATAGTAGAAACGGGTCCTCACATCGCTGAAGTATGGGAGCGAGACCTTCCCGCCACCGCTATAGAGCTCGACGCTCCTATTTTGCCTCCCCATACCGTCGGACCAATTGGAAAGGTCGGTCGAGAACATGATGCTAACATGGGTCCCTGAAGGTATGTCCGTTTGGTACTGGACCTCCTTGAGACCACCTACAAGCCTGTTATCGAGCAGGTCATCGGAGATGTACCTACCACTGACCGCAGTGAAAGCATCCGAAAGGTTGAAAAGGACCACACCCGAGGGTCCAGGTCCGAAGCTCAAAGAGGTTCCAAGGACGAAATGGCCGTACTTGGACTGGAACGTATCCACTCCGTAATCCTGCTGTGGTCCTTCATAGTACCTGCTCCATAACTGGTTCCCAGATAGGTCGGTCCTCACAAGGAGGACATTGTCCCCTCCTGAGCCATAGGTGTTCGAGAATCCGGTCATGGTGATCCCCATCTCGTCTATGAGAAGGCCAGCCCCTCTATCGTTGCCACCACCCCCATAGGTCTTGAACCATCTCTGGGTCCCATCCTTGGAGATCCTCATCAGGACCAGGTCGAGACCGACACCAGGCATCGTCATGCTTACACCGGATGCCACAAGGTCCCCGTTCTCGAGCTCCTCGAGGCTGGAACCGGATTCCCAAACGTTCAGGCTCCCAAAAGACTTGTGCCACAGCTCGCTCCCGGTGGAATTGGTCTTGTAGAGGAGTACTTGGTCTATACCGTTAAGGTCCGTGTCTATGTAGCCCAAGGTCACTAGGTCCCCGTTCCCTGTCTCGAGAATATCCGCCCCTTCCTCGTCCCCATTACCACCAAAGACCTTCTGCCATGCCTTCTTACCCATAGGACCTGTCTTAACCACGATCAGATCGTTCGTTGCGAGGAGCGGGTCCGTGATGGACCCGCAGATGGCGAACCCTCCATCCATAGTAGTTACCAATCCAGAGGCCTTCTCCTCACCGCCGAGGTCGATCACTTCGTTCCATCTCTCGTTCCCAAAGGGATCGGTCCCGATCATCAAAATGTCTGTGTCATCCTTGTCGGCAGGTCTTTTGGTCCCTACCAGTACCAGATCCCCATGGTCTATCTCGACGATATCATAACCATATTCGTAGCCCTCGTCCCCAAAGGAGCGGTTCCAAAGTTCCCTCCCTTCTATGTCCAATTTGAGCAGCCAGAGGTTTGGATAGTTCGATTGTCCCACAGGGTATGTATAGGTAACCCCCACGATGGCATACCCCCCGTCGGAGGTCCTTATTGCGGAACTCATCTCCTCACCGCCTTTCCCACCAAAGGACCTGATATAATCGTGCTCTATGGCGGAGGGGGATACTTTCACATTCGATGCTAACCTCAAGTCCTTCAGCTGGTGGTCGAGCTCATCGGTCCTCCACGCGAGCTCCAGGACCGGTCCTGGAAAGATAGACAGACCATTGAGTTCTGAACCGGAGAAAGGGACCGAATGGACGGAGCCGGGACCATCGTCCTGGTCATCCCAGGCCCTGGCAGGGTCGGATGTGTAGGTGTTAGCATCGATTATGACTAAGTATGACGGGAGAACGAAGAGCAGTCCGACCAGGAGTGCTGATAGGAGGCAGTCCTTTTTCGTCGAAAGTAAATCGTAAAGAGTTGACCTTATGACCTTCATACCCGTTCTTTGATCCTGCATGGACTCATCTCCAATGGGATCGGTAATTGGATTGTGGGTCTATTATTCTTTCTTATTTTCAAGGTCTGGTAGTGTCAGTAGAAGGTTGACAAACGGCCTGTGGTTAAAGAAATGGGGTTAAGATTGGGAGGTAGTCCACAAGCCGCATGTCCTCAGTTCTCAATATGCTTCGTATGTATAGCTTATGCCCAGTTCTTCCAGGGCGGACATCAGCCGCTTTCTCTTCTCGGTCGGTTGGTCCATCGGGTAGATGCTTATTCTTTCGCAGGTCGCAGTTCGGTCCATGGGAGTGGTTATGTTTGGGACATATTTAATCATTTGCAATAAAAATTTGTTACAGAAATATAATGAATAAAAATAAATGGAGACCAAACTATCAACTATTTAATGCTGTTGTCACTTTTTTGACAATAATGACGGATCCGATCCATTGTGCGGGGGAAGGGATGTTTGGAGTGTCCTATGATCGACGGAGAGCCAACTCCAAACAACCAGCCCAAAAATGGGATTTATCTAGAATAGACCATTTTTGGGCGTCCAGACTCCTTTTGAAGCACTTTTTTCAAGAGTGATCTAAAATAGACGGAAGAAAAAAGTGCGGGGGAAGGGATTTGAACCCTCGAAGGACTAACCACAGGATCCTAAGTCCTGCCTCTTTGACCGCTCGAGTACCCCCGCATAGACCTTGATGGGACCAGACCTTCAATGGGGAAAGCATCTAATTACATTTCGCTTTCCAGCGGTCGATCATTCATCTATCGGCATCTCCTTGAGGACCTCCTCGTAAGCGTTCAGGACAAGGTCCAGGTCCTCGAGGGTGTGGGTGGCCATCAACGAATTTCTTAAAAGGCATCTGTCCCTAGGGGTCGCAGGGTAGATGACAGGATTGGTATAGACACCCCTGTCTAGGAGTTGCCTCCACCAGCCAACGGTATATGGTTCCTCCCCAATTATGACCGGGATTATCGGGCTATCCGTATGACCGATGTCGAAACCCAGCTGTTTCAAGCCCTTCTTGAGATAATCCGCGTTCCTCCAGAGCGTCCTCCTCCTCTCGGGCTCGTCCCTGATTATCTCCATGGCCTTCATGGCGGTCGCCACGTTCGAGGGAGGGGGTGCTGCGGAGAAGATGAGCGTCCTTGAACTATGTTTGATGTTCATCAAGAGGTCCTCATTCCCCGCAATGAAGCCCCCCATTGAGGCGAAGGATTTCGAGAAGGTCCCCATCGTGATATCGACCTTCAATCCGAAGTGTGCGGCCGTTCCCTCCCCGTGTGGTCCGAGCACCCCTATCGAATGGGCATCATCCACCATCACCATGACATCTTCAGGAGCGCATATCCCGACTATCTCGGGGAGCTTGGCTATGGTGCCTTCCATTGAAAAGATGCCATCAGTCACCTCCAGCACTCCAGCTTCCTTTGGTATCTCGGAAAGGCATTTCCTCAGGTCACCCATATCGTTGTGCTTGTAAACGACCGCATTGGTCCGAGCTAATCTCACGCCGTCCACTATGGACGCATGGTTGAACTGGTCGGAGAGAACGTAATCCTCGCTGCTTGCAAGGGAGGAAATGGTCCCTACGTTAGTCTGGTATCCGGTGGAGAACATGAGCGCTGATTCCGTCCCCATGAAATCAGCCAGTTTCTCTTCCATTTCTAAGTGGATGTCGAGCGTCCCGTTCAGATATCTGGACCCTGTACAGCCCACACCGTACTTCTCTATTGCTTCTATCGCGGCCCTCTTTACATCTGGGTGCTCGGTCATTCCCATGTAGTTGTTCGAGCCGAGCATGACAGTTTCCTTTCCAGCGATCCTAACGATGTGTCCCTGCTCACCGCTCACAGGGAGGAAATACGGATAGAGGCCTATCTCCTTAGCCTCCTGGATGATCCTTTTTGAGTATCTAACGGGTTGTCCTTTAAGGGTCCTTTTAATTCCCATTTTCGTCACGCTCTCGTAAAAGAATAGGTGCTATTTAAACCATCATTTAAGGAAAAAGGGGTCAACTTGTTCGATATGATTTTTTATCGGGACTGACCTGATAGTTTCGAAGAAAAGTAATGGCGCCCCGAACGGAATTTGAATCCGTGTCCTCGGTTCGACAGACCGAGATGATGGACCGCTACACTATCGGGGCGTATTTTCGGTGGACTAATCGGGATGTCGTATAAATTGGTTTCCATGGGTCAGGTCCAGTCCATCAACGGACCCCATGGATACACTTCAACCATCTCGTTAGGTCCGATATGAAGTGTCGTTGTAGAAAAAAATGAACATAAGGTCCTGAAAGGTTATAATCACAGTATCCTTTCATGCTATGATGCTCTATTCTGAACTGTCCGAGGCCTATTCAAGGATAGAGGCCCAGAGCAGCAGGTTATCGATGACAGATGAGCTTATCGACCTATTATCCAGAGCAAATGGACCGGAGCGTGAGATGGTAATTAGGCTCACAAAGGGAGAGCTCAGGCCAGGATACGAAGGGGTAGAGCTCGGGATTGCAGAAAAGCTTCTGGACAGGGCCCTCTACCAAGTTACCCTGATGCCCCTAGACCGAATAGAAGAGAAGAGGCTCTTGCTGGGCGATGTGGGGCTAATGGCGGAGGATGTCATCAGGACCAAGAAGCAGGCATCCCTCTTTTCGGAACCACTCACGGTAGAGCGTGTATTCAGGAACCTTGAACGCATCTCCATCAAGGAAGGGAAGGACTCCCAGGACCTTAAGTTGAAGATCATAGCGGAGATGATGCACGACTCCTCACCTATCGAGGCAAGGTACCTTGCAAGGACAATGTGCCAGAAGCTAAGGCTCGGGATAGCGGATATGACCATCATCGATGCGTTGGCGTATCTGACAACTGATGGGTTCGAAAGTTTATCGGACGAACTGGGAGCCCTTGTCAAACATGAAAGACTGGAAAAGGATGTACGGGACCTCAGGTCAAGAAGGACGGCTCCCATATATGACCTTGAGGAGCTCACATCGCATCCCTCTAAGCATGGACTGGACAAGGCTATGGCAGGTATGGTTCTGGAAAGGGTCCGGTCTTTGAAAGAGAAGATATCATCCAATAGAGAGTTCCTTGTCAGGCTCTACAATGTCCATCCGGACCTCGGTCACATCGCAAGGAAGTTATCAGAGGAGGGGATAGAGGCCCTATCGACAATCAAGGTCACACCAGGTATCCCTTTGAGGTCCATGCTTGGCGAGAGGTTGCGTTCAATAAAGGACATCCTCGAGAAGATGGGAGGCGAAGCTGCACTGGAATACAAGTATGACGGATTGAGGGTCCAAGCCCATATGGTCAAGGAAGATGGAAAATGGAGGACCAAGTTCTTCTCAAGACAATTGGAGGATATCACTTCGCAGTTCCCTGATGTCAGGAAAGCGTTGGAAGGGGCGTTCGAAGGTAAGGATTGCATAATCGAAGGCGAATGTGTCCCTGTTGACCCCGATACAGGAGAGCTCCTCCCGTTCCAGCTCATATCCCAAAGGAGGGGAAGGAAGTATGACCTGGACCGGATGATGAAGGAGGTGCCGGTCAACCTTGTCCTCTTTGATTGCCTATATCTCAATGGTTGCGATCTAACGGGTTCGCCCTACCTTAAAAGGAGGGCTTCTTTGGAGGGCGCATTCCCTTCGATTAAAGAAGGTATGATCCCCTCAGCTTCCGTTTCGTTATCCGTAATGAGGCTGGTGCGGAGCGAAGCGGATGGGGAATCGTTCTTCGAGAGCGCTTTGGAGGTCGGATGCGAGGGGATAATGGCAAAATCAACGGCCGTGGGTTCGATCTACCAAGCAGGCAGCAGGGGATGGTTGTGGATAAAGTACAAGAAGGACTACAGGTCAGAGATATCAGACACGCTTGACCTTGTCGTTGTCGGAGCGTTCCATGGCACTGGGCGCAGAAAAGGGACCTACGGAGCCCTGCTCATGGCCGCTTACGATACTGCATCCGATACGTTCGTAACAACATGCAAATTGGGCTCAGGGTTCAATGATGAGCACCTGAGGCAGGTCCCTATTATGCTCGAGGACCTGGTGGTCCCGAAGGGTGGTGCTTGGCGCAGGGTCCGCTCCAGGATAGAACCGGACATAAGGCTCAATCCAAAGGTAGTACTGGAGGTCCTCGGTTCCGAGATAACCTTCTCACCTTTGCATACATGTTCCATGGACCGTCTCAAACCTGGTGCAGGGCTCTCTGTACGTTTTCCAAGGTTCACCGGCAGGTTCAGGAACGATAAGGGACCCGAACAAGCTACAACAGCCCAGGAGATGGAGAGCATGTACTCGGCCCAGAGGAGAACGGTTTCCGATTGACCGATGGTTCAAAGGACCTTCTTCAGGTGTGGGATGAACCTTGGCAATAACATGAAAAGCCCAGGGTCAGTCCTGATAAGCGAGACGGCCAGTGTCATAGGGTGGTCGATATCGCCCTCATCATTTATCATTTCGAGCGTTCCCTTTCTTGAAAGCCTCTCGAGCATCATGTCGGTCTCATCATCAGTGATATCTGAGAGTATTTTCCTGGCTATGAAGGCCCTTTCAAGCTCTCTTCCATAACCCTTCCTCCAATCCTTTTCGAACTTGTCTAAGCTGGTTTGGGACAGACCTGCAGATGCCCCCAAGGTGGAGATAAAAAGGTCAACGGCCCTAAGAAGTGGGTATATGCCTCCACCGGAGGTTGGTTTGGCCATACCGGCGCTATCACCCAGAATAACAACGTCCTTTCCAACGATGTTAGCTGGGCTTCCCATCGGTATAGGGCCAAGGGTGACCGAGGTCTCTCCATACTTGATATCTTGGCCGTCGGGCAATGAGAGGAACCGGGCCAATCTTCGATCCTTCAGAAGGTTCGTAAAACCTTTGACCAATCCTCTGGGGTCTATGGAGGATGCCCCAATCCTTATACAAGATCTCCCGAAGGAAGGTATGGCCCAGGCGAAGAACCCTCTGGCCGTTTCTTTCCCTGTATAGACCCCCACTTTATCATGGGGAACGGCTCCATCCACAACCTCGGTCTCGACCGAGATACCCGTGATGGTCTCTTTAGGAGGTTCCATACCAGCGCACCTCCTGACGAGGGATGCGGGGCCATCGCAACCGAGTAAAAGGTCACATTCTAGATGGATACCCCCTTCCCTGCCCTTGGAGGATACCTCCCATCCTCTTCCAGGACGCTTTCTGACAGAGGTGACCCTCTGTCCGGTGAAGACCTTTGTCCCACATCGAGCGGCAAGCCTCAAGAGCTCTTTATCGAATTCTGCACGGTCGATGGTCAATGCTTTGACCCCACTCCCTTTGAGAGGAAGGATCAGACCGGATGGAGAAAAGATATCCGCCCCGAATATTTCCTTGAGGATGACATGGTTTGAAAGACGGTCCATCATTTCGAAATGGAATATGTCGGGATTTACCAGACCTGCGCATTGTTGCGGTCTTCCCGCTTCCGTATGCTCCTCTATCAAAGCGGTTCTGAGGCCAAGAGCTGAGGATCTAGCTGCTGAGTACGAACCTGCAGGACCACCGCCGACGACCAAAACCTCGAATTCCATCGTCCACCTCTTGATATCTTTTCGGGAATGCCTTGGGAGATAGGGTAGGTCCGTATAAACGCTTTCAATGGGGGTCGGTTAATTTGATAGGCCTGGTGAGCCTTCAGGCGAAGGAAGCTGCTTGAATGGCCCTAACGGAAGGACCGGACATGCTCGTCCGGACGAATAGGATGCTTCTTCCCTTGATTGATGGTTTCGTCGGAGGAGAGATAGCCGTTAGGGATGGAAGGATATCGTTCATAGCAGTGAATGGTAATGTACCAAATGAGGATAGAAGGGGCCTTGAGGTCATTGATCACAAGGATGACATTCTCTGCCCAGCCTTCTATGATGCTCATATGCACCTCTACCAGTGGAGCATTTCAAGGGCAGCTGTCGACCTCTCGATGGAAAGAAGCTGGAAGGGAGTTGTGGCAAAGCTTAAGGCTGTAGCGACCGGAAAAAGCGGGAACGAACTCTTCGATAGTTCTGGTCTATTGGTTGGCGTTGATTATGATGATTCCAACTTCACGGATGGCGGATCACCCTCCCTCGAACAGCTAGACCGATCCTTCGGCAGGATTCCAGTGGTCATAAGGAGGATTTGCGGTCATATCCTCCATCTGAACTCTTCGGCCGCATATTCTATGGGAATTCCTATCGCCCGTTTGAGGGATGGTCCTTTGAAAGATGATGAGGCTATGACAACTTCATGGAAGATCCCATTCGGTTCCGGTTCTATCGAAAAAGCACTATCTGCGGGTATAAGGACCCTATGGTCGCTCGGTATCGCTGGCGGTGTGGAGATCCTTCCAGAGAGCGTTGTTGGGCAGATGTTCGAACATTTCCAGGCCATAGGAGGTGGGTCCCGGCTTTCCATAAGCGTATCCGGGAGGAAGGGTCGGGACCTAATTGGTAGATGCCACGGGGCCGTTGAATGGTCCGATATTGCCAATGCTCGTGATGGTGCATGCTCCCCATCATTGCCTGAGGTCCTATTCGAAAAGCATTTCATGGACGGTTCGATCGGTGCTGGGACAGCTAGTTTCAGCAAGGAGTTCTCTGGACTGTCCCGATCTTGTGAGACATTGATGGACCGAGAGACCTTGATCGAAAAGGTAGTTTCCGGCCGAGAGGATGGACTCCTGCCAATGGTCCATGCCATAGGTGATAGGGCCATCTCACATGCCATCGAAGCTCTTTCAAGGACCGAGGCACCCTTTCGCATCGAGCACTCTGAAGCTTTGACAAAGGTCCACCTGAAGGCATTGAAGGGGACAAAGGGCTGTCTCAGCCTCCAACCCAACTTTCAGAGGGTATGGGGTCGGAAGGGTGGACTTTACAGCTCAAGGTTGGGTACTGCCTATCTTCGTTTGAACCCGTTCAGATCATTGAAGATGTCCGGTGTAGATTGGTGTTTTGGGTCTGACATGATGCCACCAGGTCCTCTCTACGGGATGGTGGGGGCCATTGAACATGATGATCCAGGAGAAAGGTTGGACCCCATAACCGCATTGAGGGGTTATTCGGAGAGGTCCGCATGTTTCTCATTAAGGGGCTCCAGCTCACTTGGGGTCATCAGAGAAGGGGCCTGGGCGGACCTTGTGGTCCTAAAACCAGACCTAACTACTGTCAAGGCACTTTACATAGCCGGGGTCCTAAAGCGTCCGTGACCTCTGCTCATCCATGAAACATTTGGACCTAATTTTTGCAGGATACTTCAAATTTCTCTCAAATCTTATTATATAAGGTCCTCAACCTTGTTCTGTTGTCGAAAGAGTTCGGATCGAACGACAAGGACCGATCAACGATGGGGAAATGACATTGACACGACCATCCAAGAACTACAAGGATCCCCAGCAGAAAGGACCGATGAACGGAACCCGAAAGGACCTGTCTAAGTCCTTTGTCAGGTCAGTAGTAGGGACTGCCCATATCCTCAAAACGGGCAAGGACCCGGGTTTCGGCCCCTGGGAGGGAACGAGGTCATTCGCAATACAGAAGGCTAAGGCGGTGAGACTTTCCGAGTATACTTTCCCCGTTTTTCTTATAAGAAGACCCAAGCAACGTGGTTCGTATTTGGATATGGAAGAAGGGATGATCGAGCCTCCTTCCACAAAAAAGGCGATGAAGATAAAATAAAAAAAAAACCTCTATTAGGAATCTGAAACCCCGGTTGTGCCGCTTTTCCCATGGCACAACCACTTTCATTTCACTCGAAGGACAGGTTGGGGCGACCTTGAACGACCCATGAGGTAAGGACCGGAGATGGCGGGAAACATGGACAGGACCGACATCAACAGAGGATACACACACTGGTTTATTGGAAATGTTTATAAAGCAACATCGTTCATTACGTTATATAGTTAATATACCATCCAACCTTGGCAGAGGGCATCTGAATGTCCATGAACGGAGAAAAAGATAGGCACCGGACGATAGCTCGGGCCACCGTTCTCTCGATGCTCCTCATCCTTTCAATATCTCTTGTACTTCACAATGCCAATGCCACTGACGAGGATAATGGTCAGAGCGATGGTGGGATCTATCAGCAGAAAGAGGTGCCTCCGAAGATAGAGGGATTAAGGAACCCTGCAGTGGTCCATCCAGGTGTCCCAGCTGAGTTCAAGGCAATGGTCAAGTGCTCCACACCGGAAAAGGTGGTCCTTTGGATAGATAGTGAGAACCCGTGGATCAATTTCACATGCAATCCCCTCAGGTCTGAGTTCTTCGCCTCAGAACCGGCCAAGGATTGGGTCTCTTTGGATAAGGTCAATTCAAGCGTTGACCTGAACTCGTCCACAAGGAACTATGATATAAAATTCTCTCTGGTATTCACCTGGATGATGGAAGGGAACAGACCCTACGAGATATCATACGAGGCGATGGACCCATTCGGATTGAAGGACCATGTTTCGGTCAAAGAGGCATACTTTGTCGAAAAGGACCTGGTTATAGATGGTGATGCTAAGCTCTTATTGGAGGATGGGACCAAGCTTTCCAATGGGGATTATTGCAAGGGCGGTTCGTTCGTCAGGTTGGAAGGTGTTTCCATTCATTTCGAAGGTTCTCCGTTGATCTCCCCATCCCCGGAGAATATCAAAATGGGTATGAGGGATTCGACCGGAAGGGTATGGGAATATCGCCCAAGGATGACCGAACAGGTGAACAAGGTCTCATTTTCATTCCCGTTACCAAGGTCTGACGGTCCAACTCGTATAGAGTTCGTGATATTCACATTACCGATAGGTGCTACTTGCCTAGGAGAGGCAGCATTCGATCTGATAATGGATTCCACCTCCCCTATTCTTGGAGACCCATGGTATTCCTTCTCAGAAGGAAATGTTCATTTTAGCTGGGCCTATACGGAGAAAGGTTCGGGGATCAAAGTTAGCACACTCAAGTACTCGCTCGAAGATTCGGAGGGCGGCCTTATTAACGACCTCAGGGCACCATTGGATGTAGCGCTCATCGAAGCAAGGCTTGTTCTGACCTTCGAAGCCCCCGAGGACGAGGATCTACGGATAACGCTCGAACTGACGGATAATGTTGAAAACCCCCTTCAGGGCGAACAATCATTTTTATTCACCACCCGCATAAAACCATTTCACGACATGGCTATTGACAGCACTCTACTGACGAACCCGGAGATAATGATCGAGGGTCAGCTATTGAGCGTTCGCGCAAGGGTCGAGAACCTTGGCTCCACCGATGAGCGCGATGTAGTGTTCGAGGTAAGGATAGATGGTCTGCATTACACTACAATAGAAATGGGTACCATACCTGCGGGTTCCATCAGGGACCACTGGTGGACTTGGACCATTGCAGGTGAGAAGACCCAGATCGATGTTGAGGTGGACCCAGAAGGTACTGTCCAGGATGAGGACAGGTCAAATAATCTGATGTCATTCGTTCTATGGCCAGAATACCTTGATATTTATGCTGACCCTGGTTATCTGGCGATCTCCAACAGGGAACCGGACCCTTACGAGATCATAGACCTGACATTCAAAGTGAACTGTCTGGGGACGATATCGACCGGGGATTTCAAGGCCCTTTTCTTGCAGGATGAGAAGTTCATGGGCCTCTTTGAAATGGGTTCGATGAGGCCAGATCAGTATGTCTATTTAAAAACAGCATGGAAGGTGGACCCTCAGGCCAAGAACCTAACATTGGTCATCGACCCTTACAATGAGGTCCTGGAATCGGCCGAATATAACAACAGAATAGACATTGAGAATCCCTTCTATGCACCTCCAAGGGATGATGTTGAATCCGATCCTAAGACCATACCAGATAAAAATGAGGACCCGATCGTGAATGAGGGTCCCGAAGGAGAGAAGAAGGAGGGACCATCCGGAGGCACGACATGGGAAGGTCCTGTTGATGATACACCGCCAGGTGGCAATGGCCAGGTCATTGTCGGTCCCGGACCGTACGACCCCGAGGTCCCAACCGGTCCATTGCTGCCTCCATATATTCTACCTTCATTGGCCTTGACCTTCAGCTTCTCGCTCTTCGGGGCCATGGTCTTCGTTTTAAGGTTCGAACCGGCAAGGTACAAACTCGCACTGGTTCTCTTCCCCCTCTATTCCAAATTGAAGAAGAACAAGGTCGAGGTCGGAACAAGGTTCGAGATACTCGGTTATCTGAAAGCCAAACCCGGGGCAAATTATTCCGAGCTCAAGGAGATCCTCGATCTGAACGATGGTTCGCTCGTTCACCATCTAAGGGTACTTGAGAGGGAAGAAAAGATTTATTCCAAGAAAATGGGTAAGTTCAAGCTCTTCTATGTGGCAAGCTATAGGAGACAATCGACAATCCAAAGCTATATATCACCACTTCATAAGAGGATCCTCGAGATCATCTCACAGAACCCCGGCATAGTCCCAAAGAGACTTTCCATCATCCTTGACAGGAGCCAGACAGATATAAGCTATCATCTGAGCGAACTATCACGGATCGGGTTCCTCGATAGGAAGAAAAAAGGAAGGAACATTCATTATTTCATTAACAAGGACCTATCCGGTCTTGTTTAGACCTGGATCGGTGGATCCGGTCCAGAGCTCATTTTACCCTTGATAGCTTAAAGTTCCTAGGTTCGAAAATAACTCTCTGCTCGATGAGCAGTTCCAAGATCAGCTCGAATTCTTTTGGGTCCATTCCCGCCTCCGAACAGGACCGCATCAGGTCCTCCCTATTGACCACACCATCTCCCATCTTGTTCAGCACCAGGTTCGTTCTTTCCACCCTGTTCCTCATGGACGAGAGCGATCTCACATTAGAAGAGCCATCCATCAAGGGAGGAATGTTGTCCATATGTTCACAAGAACCCCCTGACCTATAGACCTCAAGCACCCTTCTCATCTCCTCTTCGTTCTGAAATGTTCCGATGGGTGGGTGCTTTTTCATATCTATCGTTCTATTGCATGCCCTGCATTTCGAGGTGGAAATGGGGTATAGAGCTCCTTGGTATACCCCACATCTGTCGCAATGAACTATACAGAACATAATGCATCGTAAATGATTTGGGATAGTTAATCGCTTCTATGAAACTTTCTCCGACCCCTCCCCAGTCAAACCCCTTAAGTTCTAATGCTTCCAATGGAAGGGATGGAATAAAATAATCGATGAGGGCTTGAAGTACCCCCCATCATAAAAGGTGCACGCAAATGAGCAATTACGTGGATTCAGAGACCATCTATCAACAATGGCTGGATTTCTTCGGTTTCCAGGACCTGGCCTCCAAGATAAGGACCATAGCCGACGATCAACCTGGGCAGAGGTCCCTAAGGGTGAAGTTCAATGATATCTATACCCATGATGGAGACCTGGCAGAGACCCTGATCAGTTTTCCTGAACTTGCTCTCGGGGCAGGTCAGGCTGCTCTACGTTCATTCCTTGAGCCTGACCAGGAGAGATCCCTATTTATCAACCTGAGGATAGAAGGCCTCTTCAGCAGTGGAAAAGAGAGGTTACCGATAAGGGACCTCAGGGCAGAGAACCTGAGCAAATTCCTATCCCTTGATGGGCTCGTAAAGAAGGTCACTGAGGTAAGGCCAAGGCTTGTAAGCGGTGTTTTCCAATGTACCACATGTCATTTCAAACAGGAAGTGCTCCAGGAGGCATTCCAATTCACTGAACCCTTGGAATGCCCCAAGGATGACGGCGGTTGCGGGAAGAGGTCAGGATCGACCAACTTCAAGCTGGTGATCTCCGAATGCCGTTTCATTGACTCACAGAAGATAGAGATACAGGAGGCTCCCGAGGGGCTTCAAGGGAGCGAACAACCTCAGAGGATATCCATCTATTTCGAGGACGACCTTTGCGGATTCCTTTTTCCTGGTGACCGGGTGACGGTCAATGGCGTTCTCAAGTCCAAGCAGAGGAAAGAGGGTCAGACAAAAGGGACCCTATTCGATATTTACATGGACGGCAACTGTATAGAATCAAACGACCAGGTCTTCGTAGATATGGACCTGTCCGAAAAGGATATCGAGGAAGCCGAGACATTGAGCAGGGACCCAGCCATCATGGACAATGTCATCAGGTCCATAGCCCCTTCGATATTCGGTTATGAGAAGATCAAGCAAGCACTTGCTCTAATGATCTTCGGCGGTGTTCCCAAGGAGTACGGGGACCGGTCCAAGGGTAGGGGGGACATCCATTTATTGCTGGTGGGCGACCCTGGTACCGCAAAATCACAGATGTTGACCT
The DNA here is from genome assembly GCA_025457865.1 of Thermoplasmatota archaeon. Taxonomy (GTDB): domain Archaea; phylum Thermoplasmatota; class Penumbrarchaeia; order Penumbrarchaeales; family Penumbrarchaeaceae; genus JALOTP01. The sequence goes on from JALOTP010000002.1 coordinate 91,032, forward strand.
ATATGGCTAGGTTGGCTCCCAAAGGGATATTCACATCCGGAAAATCGGCCTCGGCCGCTGGACTGACAGCTGCGGTGGTGAAGGATGACTTCGGGGAGGGTCGCTTCACCCTCGAAGCGGGTGTAATGGTCCTAGCGGACAAGGGACTGGCATGCATAGATGAGATGGACAAGATGACAGAATCGGACCGTTCCGCCATGCATGAGGCGATGGAACAGCAGACGATCTCTATAGCCAAAGCAGGGATACAGGCCACCCTTAACAGCAGATGTTCGGTCCTTGGCGCGGCCAATCCAAAGCAAGGTCGTTTCAGAATAGGACAGCCCAAGCATGAGCAGATCAATCTACCACCCCCTCTCAGGTCAAGGTTCGATCTCATCTTCACCATAACCGATATTCCGAACGCAAGGGCCGACAGGGAGCTTGCTGAGACCATAATCAGGAGGCAGAGATACGCTGAAAGCGTACTTCAAGCTAAGAACGATGATAGGAAAATGGAGCAGCTCGAGGAATCAATGGATGGGACAATGGATGATGCTCGACCCGCAATAGACCTGGAGCACCTGAAGAAATACATCGCATATTCTAGGAAGACATGTTTCCCTATCCTATCCAAGGAAGCTAGCGTCGAGATCATCGATTTCTATGTCAACCTCAGGGAGAAGAACTCCCAGATGTCCGGTGGGGAGGAAGGTGGAGTAGTGGCTTTGACCGCTCGTCAGCTCGAAGCATTGGTAAGGCTCGCAGAAGCCTCAGCAAGGATTAGGCTCAGTGCCGAGGTCACGCTCCAGGATGCCAAGACAGCGACGGAGCTCATGGAATGGTCCTTGAAAGATGTGGCAATGACGGATTCGGGTGTTTACGACATAGATGGGATCATAGGGTCCGGGTTCAAGAACCAGAAGGACAAGATGTACGAGATCCTTACCATAATCAGAGAGTTCCAGACAAGGGACGGTCGGATTACAAGGACCGAGCTAAGGCAGAGGGCCGGGGAAAGGAACATAAGCGAGAACGAGCTGGATAATTATTTGAAAAAATTACAGGACGAGGGTGCGGTCTATGAACCCAGGACCGGTGAGTTCAGCATACTCTGAGGGTGGGGAAATGGTAAGTTCAGAACAAGCCATAATAATGAAGCTGCATAGTGTACAGGGCCAGAACATACTGGCCATCTGTGATAAGGAGCTCCTCGGTAGGACCTTCGAGTGGGGAGACGTTGGATTTCTGGTCTCCAGAGGTTTCTACGGGGGTGAGGAGGTCCCAACGGATTTGATGATAAGGACAGCCCTGCAGTGCACGAGCATAAATGCCATAGGTAGTGCATGCATCCACGCATTGGTAGAAGCGGGTATCGTTGATAGGGAAGCTATTGTATATATAAACGATGTTCCACATTGTCAGGTATATTGTATATGAGCCAAGAAGACGAAATCCCTAGAAAAACCAATGGCCAAACAACGGGGGTCCCACAGGGAAGAAGACCAAGGTCCCTCTGGAGAGAGAAGGATTCATTGAAGGGGTCCATTGTTGATTCCATGGTCGTCATACTTGAAGGTCCAGGGTGCTCCCATGCATTATCTGGCGGATGCACCATGTGCGGTTATAATTCAGGTCCGAGACCATCACCAGATGAGGTCTGTCTTTCTGAACAGGTAATTTGGGTCCTAAACGAGCTCAGATCTGAACCTTACCTCAAGGTCTTTACATCGGGATCGTTCCTCGATGGGAACGAGATACCTATGAGATCGGCGATGGAGCTCCTTAAGGGTGTTAACTCTCAGTCACCTGGGACAAAGGTTCTCATCGAATCAAGACCAGAGTTCATAACGGACAGAAGTCTTATGATGGTCAAGAACGCACACGATGATGTCGAGATAGCGATAGGATTGGAAACGAGCTCTGATAAGGTTCGGGGTTCATTGATACAGAAGGGTTTCTCTTGGAAGGATTATGTAAGGGCAGGAAACCTTGTTATTGAGAACGGTTTTGAGCTGAAGACCTATCTTCTCTTGAAACCCCCTTTCCTTGGTGAGTACCAAGCATATCATGATGTAATGAACTCGATATCGGATGTTTCAAGGACCTTTCCAGGGTCCCGAATATCGGTCAATCCCATCAACATCCAATCAGGTACTTCACTGGAGGGGCTCTATCATCAAGGTTTGTACAGACCCCCTTGGTTGAGGACCGTGGTGAAGGTCCTGGCCGAAGCTAAGGGTATGGTCCCTCAAGGAACCCACTTGATGTCTTGTCCGACCGCAGGGGGAAGGAAGCGAGGGGCCCATAATTGCGGCGAATGCGATGGCGCATTCCTCTCGCTCATAGAACGTTTCTCCCTTGATAACACATCACCATTGGTCCTGCCACCCATAGAGTGCTGCAGAGAGGATTGGCTGCATGAGATGGGAACTAGCATGATATTTCCGTTGAAGGATGGATAGGACTATGACCTTTGTGACTCAATTTACATCATTGAATCCCTTCCATGACTTCGAACACCCGAGAATATCTAGAAAAGAATTATTAACATATTATGATGTTCATTCGTTGAAAACGATGGTGGTCTGATGGGTAGCGAAGATGATTTGGAGTTCGAGCTAGATGATGAAGAACAACAGGAAAGGTCAAGGAAAGGCTCCTCGAGATCAAAGGACTCTCCAGAAAAAAACGGCTCGAAGAAGAAACACACCAATGAACCTCAAGTAACCAAAGAAGCTAAGAAGGGCCAGACCAAGAAAAAAGACCTTGAGAAGAAAGCCCCTAAAGAGGTCGAAAAAACGACCAAGAAAGCTAAGAAGATGCCTCTGGCGGATGGTATAAAAAGGAGACTGGCGCATAACAAACGGGAGATAGAGCGGCTTCGGAAGGAGATCATGGAGGTAAAGGACGATAAAGAGGCCTTAGAGAGCGAGCTCGAATCTTTGGAAAGTGATTTTGAGAAGATCAAAAATAAGAAGGAGAGCCTCGAAGAGGATATCAACCACAAGGCTGCGGTCGCAAATGCCCTTGAGAAGAAACAGAACCGAACCCAGAAGGATTTCGAAAACTTCAAGAAGAGGACGGATATCGAGATCGAACGAAAGGCAAAGATGAGCCAGAAAAAGCTCCTTTTGGGGGTCATAGAATCCCTTGATAATATGGATAGGGCCCTAGCTGAAGCAGAGAAAGGTACAATGAGCAATGAGGCAAGGGCGTTCCTAACCGGTCTAGGGTCGGTGAAAAAGTCCATGCTAAAGACCCTATCGGACCAAGGAGTGGAACCAATAGACCCTCTTAACATGCAGTTCGATCCCCACCTCCATGATGCGGTAGATACTCGGATGGACAGCACTGTGAACGAAAATACGGTCATAATCGTAGATTCCAAAGGTTATATAATGGGCGAAATGGTCCTGAGGCCGGCAAAGGTGAAGGTTTCGATAGGTGGAAAACCCTGGCCTAAGGTGGAAAAGAGGACAGAGGAGGATGAAGACCCATCAATAATCAAGGATGACCATCCTGTGACCACCAAGGAAAGGAAGCCTTCCAAAAAGCAGAGAAAAGAAGAGCCCGAAGAGCTAGATGAAGTGGACGAAGATGAGCTTGACGAACTGATGGAAGAGATCGATGACCTTACCAGGAAGAAGAAGGATGATTAGTGTCGTAGGTATAATGAATGATTATTACCAACTGACCGATGGTCAATCGATTAAAACAATCGGGAATAATATGGAAAATTATTTATATTAACGGAGGCTTGGAACAAAAACGACGAATCGGTGTCCTTCCCTTACCGAAGGACGCTTTTAAGATGTAAAACTGATGTTGAGAGATGTCGTAAGGAGGACCTGTATGTCAAAAGTCATAGGTATAGACCTGGGAACTACCTATTCAGCAATGGCCGTCCTAGAGGGCGGAGAGCCTGTTGTAATACCGACCGCCGAGGGAACAAGGACAATGCCCTCTGTTGTGGCATTCACGGATGACGGTGAGATACTTGTTGGCCAGGTGGCTAAGCGTCAAGCGGTCACGAACCCTGAAAGGACCATATCCTCGATCAAGAGGAAGATGGGTACCAAATACAAGGTCAAGGTGGACGATAAGGTCTATACTCCTCAGGAGATCTCCGCAATGATCCTTCGTAAACTGAAGAAGGATGCGGAGGAATACCTTGGAGAGGAGATAACCAAGGCGGTCATAACCGTTCCAGCCTATTTTGAGGACCCTCAGAGGCAGGCTACCCGTGATGCGGGCAGGATAGCGAACCTCGAGGTTCTAAGGATAATAAACGAACCTACCGCTGCTGCCCTAGCCTATGGATTGGATAAACAGGACCAGGAGCAGACGATCCTTGTCTTCGACCTTGGCGGTGGGACATTCGATGTCTCTATCCTTGAGATAGGGGAAGGCGTCTTCGAGGTCAAGGCGACCTCCGGTAACAATCTGCTAGGAGGAGATGATTTCGATGCCAGGATCATGGACTGGATAATTGAGAAGTTCCAATCGGAGCAGGGCATCAATATCCGTGAGGACAGGAACGCCATGCAGAGGCTCAAGGATGCAGCTGAAAAGGCGAAGATCGAACTATCCAGCAGGCTCGATACAAATATCAACCTGCCTTACATTTCGGCAGATGAGGATGGCCCCAAGCATATCGATTACACCCTCACCAGGGCCAAGTACGAGGCATTGGTGGAGGACCTGATTGATGCGACCAAGGGACCGACCAAGAGAGCTTTGAAAGATGCAAATTTCACTCCAAAGGACATAGAACAGATCCTGATGGTCGGAGGAATGACCAGGACCCCGGCCGTCCAGACGTTCATAAGGGAATTCTTCGGCAAGGCCCCCAATAAGGGGATAAACCCCGATGAATGTGTTGCGGTCGGTGCTGCCATCCAGGGTGGTGTTCTTACCGGTGAGGTAAAGGATGTCCTTCTCCTCGATGTTACACCGCTCTCCCTTGGTGTGGAGACCGTAGGAGGCATCACCAGCAAGCTCATCCCGAGGAACACGACCATTCCATGTAGGAAGAACCAGATATTCTCTACCGCCCAGGATAACCAGACCTCCGTCGAGATCCATGTTGTCCAGGGAGAGAGGGAGATGTCACAGGACAATAAATCACTTGGAAAGTTCCATCTGATAGGTATCCCGCCTGCACCGAGAGGCATCCCGCAGATAGAGGTCACCTTCGATATAGACGCGAACGGTATAGTGAACGTCTCTGCAAAGGACCTTGCCACCAGTAAAGAGCAGAAGATAACCATCCAGCCGTCATCTGGGGTTACCGAGGACGAGGTCTCGAAGATGATCGATGATGCGACCAAGTACGAGAAGATAGACAAGAAGAAGAAGAAACTGGCCGAGCTAAGGAACCAGGCGGATGCACTCATCTATTCCACCGAGAAGGCGATGGTGGAACTGGAGGAGAAGCTCGACAAGAAGAAGATGAAGGATACCAAGGAATCGATAAAGGTCATCAAGGGCAAGATGGAGGTCAAAGAGGTCAAGGAGCTAAAGGAGGCCATCGATGACCTCACCGAGAAGTCGCAGAACCTCTTTGCCGATGCTTACAAGGGCATTGGGGGTAATGCGGACGAGGAAGGTTATCAGCCCATAACGATAAAATGCCCCAAGTGCAAGAAACCCATTAAGATAACATCACCGAAGAGACCCCTCAAGATTACCTGCCCCCACTGTGGGGCCAAGGGTACGATAAAGGGCTCACCTCCGAAGAAGAAGGAAGAGGGAACCACTGAGGAGAAGGAAGAGGAACCAAAGAAGAAGGAGACGGATAAACCAAAGAAAAAGGTCGTTTCGAAGGCCGACAAGGAAGAGGACGAAGAGAAGGAGGAGAAAGAGGCCCCAAAGAAGAAGGGGAAGGCCTACGAACCAGAGGAGATAGAGTGTCCTAAATGCAATAAGACACTGACCATAGAATCTCCGGAGAGACCCATTTCCATAAAATGCTCCAAATGCGGGGCCAAGCTCAAGATCGAAGAATGATCCCAGTGGTCAGCAGATGACCCGCTTATTGACCGTGGATGAGGAATCCAGGGTACGATGTGCAGGATAGTCTAAAATAGGAAGAAGTGATACTTGTCTGGAATTCTCAGCAAAGGTGATACTGTTTGACCTCGGACCATTACGAGATCCTCGGAATCGAAGAGGATGCTACCCAGGAAGAGGTCAAGAGCGCTTATAGAAGACTTGCAAAGTCCTTACATCCGGATATGAACAAGGATGATTCGACAGGGACCTCTGATAAGTTCAAGAACGTAAAGGAAGCTTATGAGGTCCTATCGAATCCTTTGAAGAGGGAGAAGTACGACCTGGAACGGATGAGGTCCAGGAGGGGCCAGACAGGACCACCACCCCCGACATACTCACCTCAGCAAAGGAACACCTTCCTCTATTCGGGACCTCCAATAGCTTCACAGAGGGGCGCGGACATCAAGCTCTCCATAGCCATATCGTTCCAGGAATCCTTTCTCGGAATGAGGCGAGGGGTCGATATCGGGATGCCGGTATCATGCGACCACTGCGGTGGTTCTGGTGCAGCTCCAAATACGCCTGTGTCCGGCTGTCCTACCTGCAAAGGCTCAGGAGCACTCTTGGCCCCGGTCCAGACACCTCAGGGGTATGTGAACCAACGGGTCCTATGCAGCACCTGCAACGGCAGGGGCATACTCATGCAGCAGTTCTGTCCCAAATGCTCTGGTGTAGGTCTGATAAACGGGGTCGAGAACGTTGCTGTATCACTTCCGCCCGGTGTTGAGGATGGGGCTATCATCAAATTGAACGGCAAGGGTGGTCATGGCCTCGGTAACGGTCCGAGGGGGGACCTGTTGGTAACGGTCGTCGTAAAGGAAGAGCAGAACATGAAGAGGGTCGACAATGACCTCTATATTGAAGAATCCATATCACTACCAAAGGCCGTTTTCGGTGGCAAGCACAGGGTGAACACCATAGAGGGGAGAAGGACGCTGAGGATACCGCCCATGACAAAGAGCAGGACCGAGTTCCTCATAGAGGGAGAGGGTTTCCCGGACCCTGTATCGGGGGAGCACGGCGACCTCTATGTCGTTGTATATATAGACCCGCCCGAGCAGCTTAGCGATAATGCCAGGACCCTTTTGAAGAAACTTGCGGTGGAGATAGGGGAAGACCTGGAACAGCTGGGAGTATGATCACTTTCCTAAATGCTGGTCAGGATGACCGAGGGATGACATATAGGCTTTATGGAGGGCATTCCCGCTATGATAACATTGGTGGGCATCGGCCATGTCTTCTCGATCAGGGATGCAGTCAGGCATATCATTTTCTCCAGAAGGCCTAATGCGGTATGTCTGGAGCTCGACAAGCTCAGGTTCGAGATACTTGAGAGAGGGGACCTTGGCAAGGAAGATGGTCAGTTGCTTTCCAAGATACTGCACGGTATCTACGAGAAAGCAGCTAGCGCCCAGGGGGCAACGGTCGGGGAGGAGATGCTCGGGGCGGCAGATGCTGCAAGGGACCTTGGTGTCCCATATTTCCTCATAGATGTCGAAGCCACTCCGATGGTGAACGGGCTCCTCAAAGACATGAACTTTGTCCAGAAGGCGAAGCTCCTGGGTTCGGTCCTGGGGGCCTATGTTGTCCCCAAGAAGCTCTTGGAGAAGGAGATCAGGAAGATCGAGGAGGACCCGACCGAGGCAATGGAGCAGTTCGAGAGGGTCTTTCCTGAGCTAAAGAGGCGGCTCGTCGATTATAGGGACCATTACATGGCCGACAGGATCGTCCAGATATCGATTATGTACCCACATACCCTTGCTGTGGTGGGCGAAGGTCACATCAAGGGGATAAGGGGATTGCTCGAAGGTCAAGACCTTGAGGTCATCCATCTGAAAGATGTAACCTCCATTGCACGTAGGATCGAGAACGGTGAGCTACCCTTCCCCAGACTCTCCGACCCTACAGGTAACTGCAATTGGGCCATGTCCTTTGAAATAGACCAATGTTCACATAAAGAGTAGTACCATGGCAATGTTTAAGTCATCATTTCATCTACTCTTGGATCATGATGGCTCCTGGGTGGAAGCGATCCACAGCTTCCCTTCTATTCATTTTTCTGTTCATTTCATCGACCATTTTCGGAGCAGTCCTTTTTAAAAGGACCTACGAGGTCCTCTCTTTCAACGGACGAACGGCCATTACCGGACTGGTCGAAAGTTCGGAAGGAAGACCGATGGAGGGTGTTGAGGTCTCCTGTGAGGGTTCCATCAATAGAACCACCGTTGAAGGAAAATTCTTCCTTGAGGGCGTACCTGAAGGAGAGGTTAAGGTCACACTCTTCAAACCTGGACACCTTCTTCTAGAGCTCAGATGGGTAGCTTACCCATTGGATGAACTGGATGGACCGATCGAAAGGTCTGTGAACAACATCTCAAGGGACATCGAATTGGTACTTTACAGAGAGATCGGGACCGAACTGCCGTTCGGACCATATTCGAACGGCACATTGAACCTGGTCATAAGGAAAGCTACGGAAACAGGTCCTTTGCCGGATTCAATCCAGGTTTCCAATGGCACGGAGTACCTCACTCATTTGCTGGTAACAGGTAGGAACGAAATACCGGTCATGGGTAACGGAACGTTCATGATAAGACCCAACACAACAGGTCCAGTTCTAAGTTCGTTCCACCCTGTTGGGGATGATGTCGATGTCACTGAATCGATCCTGAGGCTCATCACTGGAACGGCCACAGAATGGCCTTATAACGGTTACATATGTCTGAACCTGTCTTTTAAGGCCGGTCCCACTACCGTTTTGATCGAGATATTCGCTCATGATGGAACGGTCATCATGGAGGCCGCCTCCTTCCTTGATATGGATAAGGTACAGACCAAATTTGAGATGGAGCTTCCTTCTGGGATCTATAGTGTTCGGGTCTCCGGAAAGGACGTCCTTGATAAGAATTTCGAAGACCTCCCTGTGACCGAGGGCGGTAGGACCTTCATGAACATCTCCCTGGTTCCCGGAGGTAAGGATGTGGTCCATGAAGGACTGGACGTCGAGGGTAATTACTATATGGCAGCTTTGAACATCGTTCTTGGTTCGCTTTTCCTCCTAGGAACTGCATTGGCCTTAAAGGAAGGGAGCTGGTTCATTATGGTCCCAATAGCGTTCTTGGGGTTCATTTCCAATGGAATCGTCCCATCGCTGGTCGATCTGAACCATATTGCATCATTACTTTTATTGTTCGTACTGATGCTCATCTTCAAGCATGAGAGGACCAGGCGCAGGTCCCGGAGGTCATGAGGCCCAAAGGGACTCATGCCTTGTTCCGTTTTCTCTCAAGGTCGTTGTAAGTGGAAAGGGTCCTCTGGACATCGGCGATTATCCTGTTCAGGCCGGTCTCGGACGCGGCTATGAACTCCTCGTCGGTCTTGAACTCCGAACAATGCGGGCAGAGGTTGTCAAGACCTGGGCCGTTCTCCTGAAGGGTCATTGGGAATATCCTGCATGCGGTCGGTCTGTTATAGTAGACCGAGCATTTACCCGACCTATGGAATATGCATTCCCCCCCAAGGAAAACAAGCTCCTTGAGATTATGGCCATGCCTTGACGGCCTGGCAAAGGTCTGCTCGTAATGTCCCATGGTCAACAGTCTTGACACATCCTCATGTGTCAGTACGACCTCTCTGTCATGGCAGCAAATGCTGCAATTGTTCTGAGCGCATATCGTCATGTGCATCCCGTTCCCGAAGGGCATTGCGGTAATATGCTATGATTATTTATATTTTATTCAACCTATATTTCCACTGGAACCAAGCTTTGACCTATTACCAATTGTCTAGAACAGTTACATTGATGATGCTTTCGAACGATATGGCAGGCCGACCTTGTGGACGTATCCTATGGAAAAGAATAATTAAATAGTCCACATTTGGGCACTCCATAACGACAACAGGGGTGTATAGATGGCGGATCTGGAATACGACAAGGTCAAAACGGGACTATTCTCAGGAAAACCGGTCGGGTACGAGAGCAAGCTCATCAGACCGACCGCAACGGGAGAGGTCAGGTCCCTTACGATGTACGATGTTGATACTCATAGAAGGCTCGGTGGCTTGGATTACGAGGTGGATGGGGCAAAGGTGAAAGTGAACGGTTTCTCCTTCTCTGTCTGGAAGGATATGAGGCTCCCTGAAGGTTTCATAAAACATTTCGTCAAGAAGATGAAGAAGAAGGGTATAAAGAAGATAATGGTGGAGCTCTACGATACCGATTCCAATACCCACAACAAACTTACACTCTTCAGGAATATGAAGTTCGTCACCGATACGACCGGGAACATGACCGGTTATCAATCTTGGCTCCTTATAAGGGACCTGTAAGGAGGTAGTCCAATGCTTCCAGGCAGGATGAACCCCAAGCAGATGGAGAGGATGATGCGGAAGATGGGCCTCAACATGGAGGAAATGACGGATGTCAAGGGTGTTGTCATCACCACTGCAACGAAGGAGATAAGGATCATAGACCCTCAGGTCACAGTTATGAACGTTCATGGTGAACGAAGCTATCAGATACAGGGTAAGGTTGAGGAAAAGACGCTGAGCGGAACGTTCACAGAAGAGGACATTGAGCTGGTCATGGCACAGACCGGCGCATCTCGGGAAAGGGTCGTGGAGGCCCTGACAGATTGCGGCGGTGAGCCAGCAGAGGCCATAATCAAGCTATTGGGATGAGAGTAGAAAACCCTGCTTACCAAGGGGATTTCCCAAGGGTCTCCCTATTTCAGTATTAAAAAGGTTTGTAGGCTAATAATATGGACGATGATAGTACCTTCTATGGACCCTGTACTCCTGAGAAAGGAGCCTCTCAGGTCCTCATTGCCCATAGACCTCCTAATTGATATCGAAACTAGGTCCATTCAGGATATCGTGAAGAGATCGTTATCTGGTGAGGAACGCTCTCTATTATCCTCCTCATTGACCGGAAATCAGGAACAATATAATAACGCCGATGCATCCTTGTCAAGCAACGAAAGGGATGAAAAGACAATGGAATCGAGATTTCCCTCCTGGGCTGCATTGGTCCTTACTGGGAAAACTGTGGAGGAGCTCAGGAAGGGCCATCAGGAAGGCAGACAGAACGGGGCTGGACTGTTCTGCATAAGGTTCGACAGGTTCGGTCCATCTAGGACACCGGAATCTAGGGCGCGTATTGGCGTATTGATGGTCCAGGCCGCCTCTTTCCTCAAGAAAGGTTCCATTGCATCGATCGTTCCAGAGAGGTTCGGAGGGTTCGCTAGGGAGAAGGAGCTTCCGGAAACCGTCAGGCTGGAGATGCTCATGGCATTGGCCTCACAGGGGTTCTTGTGGGTTGAGATAGAAGAGGATATTCCCTCTGACCAGATGATAGAGATCATCAAGATCGCCAAGAGGTCTGGGAGCAAGGTAATGCTCTCAATGAAGGTCGGACCCGGTGAACCCCCGATATCGTCCGGACATGACCTTATAGAACTTTGTGATGGAATGAAGGTCTATCTGGACATGGCCACTCCGGAAACGATAACGAACATCCCACAGGTCATCGAACTCCTCGCTAGTTCGATCGGGGACCGACCCCTAATGGTATCTCCATATGGTAGATATTCCTCCTTGGCCCGAATGGTCATTGCAGAAAGGGATGGCCTGAAGCTAATGATGGATGTGACCCTTAACAATGAGGGCCCAAACACCTTGACGGTCCAAGATGACCTACTGCGTTACTGGTCCTTGACAGGTGTATCGGGGGACAAGACCACCAATACCAGACCATCGTCCCGGAACGACCTGAAGGGGTCCACGGGTCTCTTCTTCCATCTTGGTGGTCCAGGTACCACCAATTACAAGCTCGCTATGTTGAACACCGCATTCAAGCACCTCAGCGAGGACAAATTGATGCTGCCCTGGGAGGCAAGACCTGAGGACCTGAGCACAGCGCTCAACCTCATCAGGGATGTAGGCGTGATGGGAGCAATGGTCGAAGCCCCGCTCAGGACCGGTACTCTTGCTGGTATGGACTGGGTGGACCCGCGGTCCAGAATGGTCGGGTCATTGGACCTCATTGTAGGTAAGGGAAGGTCCCTTTACGGTTACAATACGGAACTCTATGCGATATCGGACCTTATAAAGAAGGGCGGCCTTAAAAAAGGTATGAAGAGCCTTGTGCTAGGGACCGGGTCCACAGGAAGGGCCGCCGCAGTAGGGAGCTCGATGATGGGGCTCGAGACGGTCATAGTGGGTAACAATCTGGAAAGGACACGGACCCTGGCCGATTCATTGGGAGAGGGTGTTAAGGGGGCAACACAGAAAGCGCTGAAGAGACCGGCCCTAACGTTCGATGTTGTCATAGATACCGTCCCCCTGCAGCAGCTGCGAGATAGGGACCCAAACGATGCATCGGACATGATAGGGACCATTAGGTCTCTCCGACCGAGCCTGGGGATCGATACGACCGTCCTTAAGGGATGGTCACCTTTCCTGACCGCGGTGGAATCGAACTCCGGAGCTACGTTCAAGGGATTTGATATCGTTCTGAGGTCTGCTCTACGGACATTATCGATCTGGTTGGATGGGAAATATGAGGAAAGCGATGTCCGGTCCGTCCTTGAGGGCTTGATACCCTGATCAGGAAGGGGGTTCGGCCAGAGCGATCCCGCATGATGGACATAGAGAGGACCCATCTATGACCTTGGACCTGCATTTACCGCAAACCTCTATTCTCTCGAGCAGGTCCTTTTTGCATGATGGGCAGACCAGGTCATGGGACCGGGTCCTAGTTCCGCATGAGGAGCAGAACTCATATGACTGACCATCTTGTGCCATCCTCGTCCTCTGCAAGGCCCGTCCCTTGAAATAGGCAAAGGTGATGAACATTAGGAATATCGTAAGGAGAACCGTCGAAAGGGCACAATACCATCTTGGTAGTCCGAATATGGTCGATCTTCCAGGTCCAGACCCATTTTCATCGATCGTGATGTTATGTGAGAATGTCACGATCTTTCCCCCTTCCGTGACGGAGATGATGATCGAACGGTTCCCCTTTTCGTCGAGGTTCAATGTCCCAATATACCTCACTCCTTCAGTCCAGTTGAACGCACCGTTCGAGGGGTACATCGTAGAACTTGCATTGCCAGAACGGACCTCGACCAGATCAGGACCGGAACCATCGTCCGATATGACCAGACAACTGACCTTTAAAGACCTACCTGGACCGGGGGAAGGACCCACCGTTCCGATGCTCTCGACGGTGAATGAGGCCTGAGCAGTACTTGTTATCAGGGATATCGTTCCTATGAGGATGAGAAAGGGCAGAAAGGGATTACGCACGGTCATGGATGTCCCAGGCAGGATATAATCCCATGGAAAGCTTTTATCCGGGGCTTGTCAATCGAGGTGACCATGGGCGTAAAGTTAGGGGACCTTGTGGTCAAGCATCCGCTAGCAGAGTCCGACCTGACGGATAAGGTAATAACCATTGATGCGTACAATATGCTCTATCAGTTCCTCTCCTCCATCAGGACACCGGAGGGTTTTCCGCTGACGGCTCCAGATGGAAGGATAGTATCACACATTAAGGGTCTTTTGGGCCGTACTGCGAACCTGCTCTCAGCTTCAATAAGGCCAGTCTTCATTTTCGATGGTGTTCCCCACCCGCTGAAACGGGGAACCCTTGACCTGAGGAGGGAAAGGAAGGAAAGGGCCCAAACGGAATGGGAGAGGGCTCTCGAAGAGGGCGATATGGAACGCGCCAGGAGCAAGGCCAGGCAGACATCGAGGATAACAGAGGAGATGGCCAATGACGCATGGAATCTGCTAACCCTCCTTGGACTGCCTTGTATCAGAGCAAAAGGGGAAGGGGAGGCCCAGGCCGCCCATATATGCATGAAGAAAGAGGCTTATGCCGTATGTTCACAGGATTTCGATTCGCTTCTGTTCGGTGCACCTATCCTCCTCCGCAATATGGCAACGACTGGTAGAAGGAAGCTCCCGGGAAGGAACGTTTTCATAAACGTTGTACCAGAGAGGATAGACCTTGGGGAGACCCTGGACCAACTGGGATTATCGAGAGACCAGCTCATAGACCTGGCGATCCTCATGGGGACGGATTTCAACGAGGGGGTCCCCGGGATCGGTCCGAAGAAGGGGCTGGCACTTATCAAGGAAATGGGCTCCTTGGAAGAGGTATCAAGGATTAGAAGGTTGCCTCTCCTCGAATGGGACGAGGTAAGGAAATTGTTCAGGGACCCTCAGGTCTATGAGGATTATTCGCTTTCTTTCAAGGACCCGGACCTGGACGCTGTCAAGGCCCTTCTTGTGGGCGAGCTCTCATTCTCCGAAGCTTCAGTTGAGGGTTCCTTAAAGGTATTCGAGAGGGAGAGGGCTTCGGCCGGCCAATCATCTCTTGATAGCTTTTTCGCTTGAGATGAAATTCATTTTTTTCCAAGATCGTGGACGTTGACCCATTCATCCTTCTCGTTCAGTGGCAGTTTCTCGTATTCCTTGGTCTTCTTCACCTGATAGGCGACAAGGATACCTGCTGCCGTTGCCATCGATGCAATGGCGATTATTAGGACCAGGACAGTCAGGTTCGTATCCTTCTCCTTATCGTCCTCTGGTGGGATCAGCCTCAAAGGAATATCGCCAAGGTCGATGATACCGCCCTCCGATACGTTGTAATCGACCGATGTATCAAGGTAGTCCCTCATCGATGCTGTCAAGATACCGTCCCCCGGGACGACCTGGACCTCGAATTTGCCGTCCTGGCCGGTCTGGACCTTCTCTCCGCTCCTGAACCTGATGCTGACGTTCATGAGGGGCTGCCCTTGGGTGTCAACGGTCCTGCCCTTCACGGTCCCGGTGGCTATTCGTGGATCTGCCAAGGTCCAGAACGACCATTCGAACCGGATGAGCTGGTTCTTGGCCTCATCGGTGCCATGTACGGATAGGACATAATGGGTCGAATAGGAGAGAGGTTCGAAGAGAATCACATTAAGAACCATCTTCCCTTCCCAGACCAGCTCATGTCCGCTGGGAAGGCCGTCTATACGAACGGCAGCAGTTTCCATCTTTTCGGAGAAGGAGACCCTTATGAAGTCCTCGACATCGATTTCCTTTCCTGTGGGATGGACCGAGACTATGGTGGGGGGCGTGGGGTCGAAGATGAAGCTCGTGGTGTCTGAGCCTATGTTGCCTGCTCTGTCCTGTGCTTCGACCTTTATGACGTGGGACCCTTCGGAGATCCTTTGGACCGCGACAGGGGCGCCCTCTTCAATCTCGGAGATCTGCACATTATCCAAGTATACCTTGTAAAGGACGATAGGTGCCCTTTCATCGACAGCGGTCCACTCTACAAAGAACAGGGAATTGAGCATAGAACCCTCCATGGGAGTGGTGATCCTGACCTTTGGAGGGACCTTATCAACAGTGAATGCACTGGTGGTCGAGTAAGCGTTGCCAGCCCTGTCCAATGCCCTGACCTCTATCCCGTGCTCCCCTTCTCCGATGACCTTAATCCTTATAGAGGTCTCCTTGATAGGCGGTCTCCAATCCTCGTAATCTACCCTGATCTCGTACTGGAGCGGTTCAGTGAGGTCTGGTTTAGGGACCCAGGATACTATGATATCCTCACTAGGTTGGAACGAACCGTCTAGCGGTGAAAGTACTGTGAACTTTGGTGGAATGGTGTCAACTGTGATATTGATGGCCCGGGCCCTCCAATTATTGGCCATGTCAAGGACCATTATCGTTATGTTATGGAAGCCGTCAGGGATAGGGTCCAGTCTATAGGAGTCGGTTATCCCGAGCGACCTCCATCCGAAGGTATGGTACTTGATCCGGTAGTCCATGATGGGGCTCAATGTGTCCCATCCCCTGAAGAATATCAGGGGTCTGTCAGTATTGAAAAGGAGGTCCCCCCCTGGTCCACCGTCTATGACCAGGTCGGGCCTGACCGTATCCACAGTGAAACCTGCATCCTTCTCGTTCATATGTTCTGCCAGGTCGAAGATCCGCACCTTGAAGCTGTGTGGGCCGTCCTTCAGATAAGGGGCCTCATAGCTTTCGTTCAATCCCTGGTCCTTGAAAGGGCCTCCATCAAGGCTCAGTTCGTAACGGTCAATTTTGATGTTATCGCTGCCGCTCCACCGAAGCAGGGCCCAAGAGGTGTTGACATATTCGCCGTTCTCGGGTCCGATTATGGTCACTGACGGGGATTTGGTGTCGGGGGAGCTCTTCACCCTGTTGCTCCTATTGGACTCGGCATATCCGTTCCAAGCGGTCATGTAATAATAATAACCCCTCCCGGAAACGACCTCCTCGTCGACGAAAAAGGTGGACCTGCCGTCAAGCTGTTTGTAAAGGAACTCCCCGCCCCCCCTTTCGGACCTGTATAGATTGTAATGTTGGACCTTGATCTCAAGACTGTAATACGGCTTGGTCCATGACAGATTGATGAAATCGGCCCCAGGTGTGGCTTTTAGGGAACCCGGTGATGTGAAAAGGTCAGGTATGGGGGAACGTAGGAGCGGATAGGGGTCCTTTCCGTTGTTACCGTGGAGCTTATATGGGAAATCGATTATGAAATCCTCATCGTTGTCCGGCACTCTCCAGTCCCACCAATGATTACCCCTGTTCGACGGAGAATGCCAAATGCTGTCCCCGGATACATCCTTGGCCTGGACAAGTCCTTTCTGAAAAAATGAGCTTGTTTCGTTGTTGTAGAAAAGGACATTGTCATAAAGGACGTTCTTGCTCTGGAGGTTGCAGTTCAGGTTTATACCATAATCAAAGCTCTTCAGGATGTAGTTCCCGGTAATCTCGTTCGAATAGGAGGTTATCACGCTGATTCCCTGGAAGTTCCTAACCATGACATTATAGGTGATATGGTTGCTGGACGCGTTCGAGAGCTCTATCCCGTAACCGTTCTGGGTAGGCCGGTTCTCGAAGATGGAATTGAGGTCCCCTGTTATCTTGACACCTGCCCTGTTATAGAGGAGGTGGTTCCTTTCGATGTGGTTCCCGTTGCCTTGGACCTCTATTCCGTTGTTCAGGTTCTCCTTTACGATGTTGGACCTTATGACATTGTCATCAGAACCCTCGAAGGCCCCTATCCCATCGTTCACGCAGAGCGTGGCCTCGTTGGATTCAATAAGGTTCATAAATGAACCGGTCAAAGAGATGCCGTTATAATTATTGACGACCTCAGCACCTTTCAAAGTATTGTTCGTCACCCTGCAGAGGGATGATCCCTTCAGGGCTATTCCGTCCCCCTGGTTGGAATATAACTTGTTCTCAGAAATGTTCGCGTTCATCACATTGTTGAGGTGGATCCCAGCCACTGTGGCCGTCGTGATGTTGCATCCTGATATCTGGAGATGGAGGTCTATGGAACCAAGGGATATCCCGTACTGGGAATTGGCAACGATCCTGTAATTGCTTATGATTATCGGGTCATCGGAAGAGCCTGTCCCGGGCCAACCTTCCGCTGACGCCCTTGTGAGGAGACCGCTGTTACCGGAGATGGTAATTGGGGCATGGTCAGCGAAAAGAGGTGGTGCTCCCTTCCCTATCATACCATCATTGACCCATCCATCGCTGTTCTGGTTCAGGATCGGTCCAAAGAGTAACGAAGATAGAAGGATGAAGATCGCGATAGCCCCTTGAGGCAGCCTTTTCATTCTGTCATACCCCTGAACAAGGTCTTCCGTTTATGATGTTCAGGGCACTAGAACCTACTATATCATTAATCTTTCCTGGCCAATGATCCACTTGTATGCTGCCGGGACCATCGAAACTCCATTTTTTATAGAAAAATGAAACCTATGAGCCCAAGGACCATACCCCCTTTAAGCAGCTGGACCGAGAGCCCTACCCTGCTCCTTGAAAGGATGGAAGCGGATACGAAGATGATGTCGGCGATAGCGACCGGGACCACAAAGAACAGATCGGTCTTCCAGAACATCAAAGGCAGGGTGCTGGATATCAGGGCAAAGGTTATGGCCAGGTCCGATGCCCTAATAGTCTTATCTATCCCATGTACGATCGGGAACGATAGCCTATGCCCCTTATCACCTTCGATATCGATTATTTCCTTTAGGAACTCCCTGGACAGATTGACAGTGAATGCCATGGGACAGAGCAGCACGACCTTACCAGAGATGCCTGGAACGGAGGCTCCAAGTAGAAAGGGGAACGCTGTCAGAGCGGCCACAATGATATTGCCAGGGGTTCCCTTGTTCTTGGCGGTCCTCTCGTAATAGACCATGGAAAGGAACGCTATTACGATTATCCAGAATGTTATCGGATTCGCAGCGGAGAGGACCGTCGTCCCGTAGGATATCACGACCACAAGGAGGACGATGATCAACAGTATGATACCTATCCTTGGGGATATGGAACCTGATGCCAGAGCCCTTTTCGGATGCACCATTCTATCAAGTTGGACATCATCAAGGTCATTTGCGATATTGGCAGAAGATACCATACAAAACGCACAGACCATGAGAAGTGGAAGGACCAGGGGCGTCGTCCCGATCCCATCAATGCTTACGTACCAACCTATTAGGACCGCGGCCGCTGCCATGAGGCCGTTCAATGGACGGAGCATGAGGAACGCCCCTATGACCCGCTTGGGCAGTTCCTTTACCGTCATAGCCGTTTTCATGGCCCGATAGCCTCCTGCTGACCAATAGAAGAACGAACAACCCCGATATTATTCCAACGGCAGCAAGAACTACAAGGATGTAGGCCATCGGGAGACCTCCACCATTCTGTGTTCCATCATGCTCATAGGGCAGGACCGTTATCTCCTCCCTGAAATTGCGGGAGGACCCTTCCGGGGTAACATTAATGGTGAGGATGAACGGTGCATCGGGATTCCCAAGGGTGCTGATTTCCACCGTGATATTGACCAGATATGGAAGCTTTCTCAATCCAGCAGGCGATATCGTCACTTCGGAACCTTCGGGCAGTCCTTCGATAACAATAGGCACGATGTAAAGAGGGGTCGTCCCGGGAAGGAGCGTGATATTGAACCTGACCTGATATGTCCCCTCCTGTTTGGATAGCCGCAATGGCCCCGGGGAGGGTATAATGGTCACCGAACCTTCTTTAGGTGTAGTATCCAGTCTCAATATGTCCTCCCTCGTGAGGTTCCCTCCAACGGCAATGACCCTGATGTAATAGGGCCCTACACCCTCATCGATATCGATGGTCAGCATGACGGTCGAAGTGGGGATGACAACAGTTTCGGATAGAGAGAGGCGCAAACCATCGATAGCATCTGGAATGGAGAGCTTGACCTCATTCGAGAATCCGGATATGGACTGTAAAAGGAGCCCTACGTTCACCCGGGACCCTTCCATGGCCGTGATACGGTCCTCATCGAAGGTCAGTATGAAATCCGAGATGGAACTTTCGGTCACTTTGACCTCGAACCCTACTGCACGGGAGCGTCCGTCTAAAAGGCTGCCAGTGAGGAAGAAGAGGTAAGTTCCGGGTTTGAGCCAAGGTTCCGCCGTGACCGTGAAACCGATCGGAATGGGTGTCCCAAGTGGATCGCAGACTGCTTCAGTTAGGTCGAGCCTGAGACCCATGGGCGAACCGGTCGCATCCAGGACAAATGGGGTGCCCATGTCCTTATTGGAGAGGAGCTCGATGGTACCTCCGGTCTGACGGTCCGAACCAACCTGGAGCAAGAGGGTATGTCTGTCGAAATCCATGAAACCCCCAGTTCCATTCTGGACAGAGAAGATGATCATCTTAGTGTCAGAGGATACGGTCGTGCTGGCGGTTATTGTGACTGTGACCGCTCCTGTTCGAGGGGGGGCTACCATTCGCAACTTGACCATTCCCTCGGTCATGATCAGGTTTTCCGTTAACGATGCACCGGTCCCAGAGACCTTCAGGTCGGTCCTGCCATCGAAACCTCCCTTATGTCTGATTATGAGAGGTACGTATATGGTCTCATTCCTTGTTAATACGCATTCGCTGAACGGTATCTGTAGTCCGGCTCCCGGCTCATCATGATAGAACATATGGAGCCTTCCGTAGAACGACAGGCCCACGATCTCGTTCCCTTTGTGATATGGGTCCATATCGAATATGCCTGTCCCCATCATCAGATAATCGTCCCTGTAGACCTCACGGACCTTGAAGGTGGAATCATGGTATAGTATGGCTATCCGGTAGTTCCAGGTAGCCATCGAAATGACCTCGTCCCCTTCTATAGTGCCTTTTTCTATCCCGTAGATGGGGGAACCTTCGAAATGGACCCTATCGGTCTGCCACGAACCGTTCACCCGATAGGTCATGTAAAGGCCACCGGAATAGGTAGTGGAATAGACCTCTGGTCCCTCTAAGTTAGGTTCGAGGTCGGCAAGCACAAGGTCCATAACATTCGATCCCAATGATGCTATGATCGATCGCTCGTATACTGCCCCATCCCATGAAAGGAGGACTATATCGCCGTTCTTACCTCCTACGGCGACCTCTTCTCCTTGTATCTCGGGTATTATATCATCTATTATGCATGTATCAAGTGCCGCTGTGTCGTTATGGATGATGGACGTTTTCCATTTTCCATCTATCCGAGAGGAGACAAAGGTCCGGCCTGCATCACCAACGGAGACCACATCTAATCCTGGTGGGGTACCTGGGAGCTCACCAACGGCCACCTCATATAGCCACATCTGCTGGGCAGGGAGAGTGTCCCTGAATATGGTCTCGTGCTTCCATACGGACCCATCCTTCCATATCAGCTCGACCGAATCGTCCATATCGACGGTGACGATCTCATCACCGGCCCTATCCGTCAGCAGATCGGCCACAGCGATCGAATAAACATTTGCCGGGTCGTTCGGATTATCACCGAAAGTGGACCTCCATGCGATCTCGGTGGTCCAGGCAAGGTCAGACCCGTACGTTACGGCCACAACCCCGTTCCTTGAACATGTTGCAACCTCCAGACCGGGCCTTTCCGTTAGAATATCACCTGAAGCTGCACGGTAAAGTAGATCGGTCCCCTTGTGGGTTATGGTGCCATCGAATGTGATGGACCCTATTGATGAGGCCGAACGTCCAATGGTCGAAGAGGAGGGACCGATTGATTGAATGGGTGATGCTTGGTCCGTGAGTAAAAGAGAAAGGACAGCGAACAGCATCAAGAGGGTGATTGATGCCCTTAACCGTTCCATGTTCTTTACCAGAGGGAATATGATATAATTAAATATCGGTTCATTACCATGGTTTTTTGTAGCATATGGTCGATGAAGTCCATGTTCCAGATGATGTGAAAAAAGACCCTATGCAAAGTATGGAAATGGTCTGCCCAAATTTAAAATAGTCCCAGTCTTTAGACCGATATCATACCTTTGGGGTTGCCAATATGGTCTATTCAGATGATGAAGATGACAGGGAACAGAGATTGAACGACCTCAGGGTGAAGTATCCGGCCAAGTTCGCATCCGAAGAAGAGGTTTTTGGACGGATAAAAAGAGGGGATAAGGTTTTCATTGGAACTGGGTGCGGACAACCTCAGTACCTTATCCGAGCGCTCATGGATTACATAGAGAAGCACCCGAAGGCCTTCTTCGATACAGAGGTCTTTCAGGTATGGACCTTGGGCATAGCCCCTTATACAGATGAGCGGTTCAAGTCGAACTTCAGGCATAATTCCTTTTTCATAGGCAACAATACTAGGGAAGCGATCAACTCTGGGCTCGCTGACTACACGCCAATCTTCCTATCGGAGATCCCTGACCTCATCTCACGCGGCCATGAGCATATGGATGTGGCACTGATCCAGACATCTAGGCCAGACCCTCATGGATATCTTTCCTTGGGCATAAGCGTGGACATAGTGAAGGCAGCGGTCGAGAACGCTGATCTTGTCATTGCACAGGTGAACAAGTTCATGCCAAGGACCCATGGTCATACGTTCATTCACGTTGACAACGTCGATTATATAATCCCGTACTATGAACCGCTCCTCCGATATGAACCCACTTTGCCCGACAACATCGCCAATTCCATAGGGAATTATGTTTCGAGGATAGTCGAGGATGGTGATACCATTCAGGTCGGCTATGGCAGCATACCGAATGCCATACTATCGAATCTCTCCGGTAAGAAGAACCTTGGCGTCCACACAGAGCTGCTCACTGATGGTGTGATCGATCTTATGAAGAAAGGGGTCATCAATAATTCTAAGAAGACCCTTCATAGAGGAAAGACCATAGCATCCTTCTGCATGGGAACGGCCCCAACCTACGAATATATCGATGACAATCCATCCGTCGAGTTCAGACCGATAGATTATACGAACAACCCCATGATAATCGCACAGAACAGGAAGATGACCGCGATAAACAGCGTCCTCCAGATCGACCTGACCGGTCAGGCATCTGCGGAATCCATAGGGACAAGATTCTACAGCGGGATAGGGGGACAGGCCGATTTCATGCGAGGTGCGGTTTTCTCACCCGGAGGCAAGACCATCCTGGTCCTCAAATCGGCTGCCCAGAACGAGAAGGTCTCCAGGATAGTACCCTACCTGCCTACAGGATCGGGTGTTACCCTGAACAGGGGTGATATCCATTATGTCGTCACCGAGTACGGGATAGCCCACATCCATGGGAAGAACATCCGAGAAAGGGCTATGGACCTCATAGCCATATCACATCCCAAATTCAGGAAAGAGCTGATCGAGGAGGCAAAGAAGCTAGGTCTCATCTTCAAGGACCAGGCATTCATACCAGGAAAGAGGGGTGAGTATCCAGAGCACATGGAAACCTACAGGACCACACCTGATGGGACGACCATCCTCCTCAGACCGGTCAAGATTTCGGATGAGCCCCTTTTAAAGGATTTCTTCTATTCCCTTTCCGATAAATCGATCTACAGGCGTTTCATATCACAGAGGAAGGACATGCCCCATGAACGGCTCCAAGAATTCGTGATAATCGACTACACGAAAGAGAAGGTCATCCTAGCTGTTACCAATGACGGTGAGGGTGAGGTGGTCCTTGGGGTCTCCCAGTACGGGATAGACGAGTTCACCCATACGGCAGAAGTCGCCTTCGTAGTGAGGGACGACCACCAGGCCAAGGGGATAGGTATGGAAATGCTGAAATACCTAACCACATTAGCCAAGAAAGAAGGTCTCCTGGGTTTCACTGCCGAAGTCCTCATGGAGAACCAGCCAATGCTCCACCTCTTCGAACGGATGGGTTTCGATATCCAGAAAAGGCGTGGTGAGGGCGTTTACGAGCTCAAGATGGCCTTCAGAGGGATTTGATGGAGACTCAGGGACCAGATATCAGGACGTTGTTCGAACCCGCGACCATCATGGTGGTAGGGGTATCGACGGACCCTACGAAGGTAGGTTACAAGGTCTTCGATAATATCCTGTCCGGCGGCTACAAGGGAAAGCTTTTCATGGTCAACTCCAAAGGGACCGATGTCTTAGGACACAAAGCACACAAGAGCATCCTGGAGGTCCCTGGACCGGTCGATATGGCCATTATTTGCATTCCGGCCAAGTTCGTCCTGGATGCCGTCAAGGATTGCGCAAGCATAGGCACCAAGATGCTGGTCGTTATCACTTCAGGTTTCTCAGAGGCAGGTAAAACGGAGGAGGAGCGGACCATTGTCAAGTTCGCACGGGAGAACGGTATGAGGGTGCTTGGACCAAACATCTTCGGTCTCTATTCGGCAAATTCCTCCATGAATGCCACATTCGGGTCCAAATCGATCCTCCCTGGAAACGTCGGGATACTCACCCAGAGCGGTGCTCTCGGGATAGCAATGATCGGAAGGACGGCCATTGACAGGATAGGTCTTTCCACGATGGTCTCCCTCGGAAATAAATCGGACCTTGACGAATCTGACCTTATCGAATACCTCCTCGACGACCCGAGCACTAAGGTTATTATGCTCTATATCGAAGGTGTCCAGAACGGGGAGAGGCTCGTTGAGGTCCTGAACAGGGCGACAAGGACGAAACCTGTCATCGTGATAAAGTCGGGAAGGTCTAAGAGAGGGGCCATGGCCGCAGCTTCCCATACGGGCTCTCTTGCAGGGTCCGATGCCGTGTTCGAGAAGGTGATGAGGCAGTGCGGGGTCATGAGGGCCGAGACCATAGATGAGGCCTTCAACTGGTGCAAGTTCCTCAGCGCATGTCCGTTACCCAAGGGCGAGAACGTGGTCATCGTCACCAACGGAGGGGGCATAGGGGTAATGGCCACCGATGCCTGTGAGAAGTACGATGTGAACCTACTTGAGGACCCCGCCCTGATGCACGAGGTCTTCCGCCAGGCAGTGCCTGACTACGGCTCCATCAAGAACCCGATAGATATCACTGGGGGCGCAAGGACCCAGGACTATGATACTGCCTTCAGTGCCGGTCTGAAGACGGATAGGATAGATGCGGTAATAGCCCTTTATTGCGAGACCGCAATGTTCGATGTGGACAATCTGGAAAGGATGGTCGAGGAGAACTTCAGGCTCTATACGAAGAAAGGCATCCCCATCACCTTTTCGCTCCTGGGCGGGGAAAAGGTGGAGAAGGTGCTCAATGGTCTAAGGGAAAAGGGAGTTCCTGCCTTTGCCGATGTCTATGAATGCGTCCAGAGCCTTGGTGCTCTGTACAAGCATTATCGGCGGATGAACGCCCCGGTGGAACGTACCGATACCTACAAATTCGACCTGCCAAGCGTTGAAGGTCTCGTTAGCAGGGTCAGGGCTGACGGCAGGACGTTCCTTCTGGCAAATGAGGCTCAGGAACTGATGGCATTATTGGACATCCCTATGCCTAGGAACTCCGTTGCTAGGAACCTTGAGGAAGCAATAAAGGCGGCAGAGGTCATAGGCTATCCCGTCGTCATGAAGGTCGTATCCAAGGACATCATCCATAAGAGCGATGCTGGGGGCGTGGCACTTGACCTCGAGAACAGGGATGAGGTCGTCGATGCATATCAGGCGATAATCAGAAGCTGCCGTAGGTACAATCCCGATGCTCTCATCGAGGGAGTGGAGGTCTGCGAACAGATATCCCTGAAGAACGAGACCATCGTGGGAGCAAGGCTGGACGCGAACTTCGGTCCTGTCATCATGTTCGGGATGGGCGGGATATATGTTGAGGTCCTCAAGGACGTTTCTTTCAGGGCCTTGCCGGTCAACCGGAAGGAGATACTAAGGCTCATAAAGGAGACCAAGGCCTACACCCTCCTTCTAGGGGTCAGAGGGGATAGTCAAAAGGACATTGAAAAGGTAATAGATACGGTCATAAAGGTAGGCTCCCTTATAATGGATTGCAGGTCGATGAGCGACATAGAGATCAATCCACTGGTTGCGTTCGACCAGGGTAAGGGGGTCAAGGCCATAGACGTCAGGGTACTTCTTAACAAGGACAGGGGGTTGTGAGACATGCAAAGGATCGTTGTGGCCTCCATGAGGCAGGGTGCTGGAAAGACATCTTTCATCATAGGTCTGGCCAAAGCGCTGAAGAAGGATTTCGGTTACATGAAACCGTTCGGTGAGAGGATAGTCTACAGAAAGAAGAGGCTCCTAGATTACGATTCATCTCTCATCAAGGGGATATTCTCCCTGCCTGAGATGCCCGAGGATATGTCCATAGGCTTCGATCATTCGAAGCTCCGGTACATATATGACAGTACGACCATAGTTACCAAGCTTAACGAGATGGCACAGACACTATCCAAAGATAAGGATATCTTGATAGTCGAGGCCGGAAAGGACATAACCTATGGAGCGTCCGTTAATCTTGACTGTTTCTCCCTGGCAAAGGCCTTGAATGCAAAGTTATTGCTCGTCGTCTCGGGTGATGATGATTCCATCTTGGATGATATAACATACCTCAAGAAGCATATGATAGCGTCAGATGCCAGATTGCTCGGTGTCATAATAAACAAGGTCAAGGACGTAGAGGATTTCAAAGAGAACAGCCTTGACAAGGTAAAGGCGTTGGGCGTTGATGTACTCGGCATAGTCCCCTTCGAGAAGGAGCTCACCTATCTATCGGTAGAGCAAATATCGGATGTGCTATTCGCCAAGGTCCTTGCAGGGGAGAGGAACATAGGCAATCAGGTAAGGGAGATATTCATAGGTGCCATGTCGGGCGATACCGTCATAAAGAACCCGTTGTTCTCAAGGGAGAGGAAGCTTATAATCACCAGCGGGGACAGGAACGACCTTTGCCTTGCGGCCCTCGAGAGCGATACATCTGCCATCATCCTCACGAACAACATCATCCCGCCATCTAACATAATCACCCTGGCCGAAAGCAAGGGGATACCACTGCTCTTGGTTTCCAATGATACCTTCTCCGCCGCCAAACAGGTGGATGACATGGAGCATCTGGTAGGCAAGGGCGATTCGGGCAAGATATCCCTTCTCGAGAGACAGGTGGGAGCGAACGTCGATCTTGAGAGGATAGTCTCCTGATCGAAAGATGGTCCGATCATGACAAGATATGATTTATCTTCTTGTCCTCCATTCAGAAGGTAGGGAATGGCCATGAGACACACTATTTCCGGTAACAACCTTCAGATCGTCAAGCTGGAGCTCGATCCCAACGAGATCGTCTATGCAGAAGCGGGGTGCCTTGTGTTCATGGGCGGGGATGTCGAGATGAGAGCTAAGGCGAGAGGGGGCCTGCTCAAGAGCCTTGGCAGGAAACTATTGACGGGTGAGACCTTCTTCCTTACTGAGTTCACCTCGGGGAAGGGAGGAGGTTATGCCGCGTTCGCGGGAAAGGTCCCTGGGACGATATACCCTCTTGTCGTCGATACCGGAAAGGAGTGGGTAGCCCAGAAGGATGCATTTCTCGTAGGGAATGACAGTGTTGAGATGGAGATAGCACTGCAGAAGCGGCTTGGGGCCATATTCTTCGGAGGGGAGGGGCTCATTTTAGAGAGGTTCAAGGGCAAGGGAACGGTCTTCATCCACGCTGCAGGGGATTTCGTGGAGATAGACCTGAGACCCGATGAGATCATCAAGGTGGACACAGGATCGGCCGTAGCCTGGGAGGGAACTGTCAAGTACGATATCTCCAGGATTAAAGGCATAGGGTCCATCCTGTTCGGCGGTGAGGGCCTCTTCATGACGGAGCTGACCGGGCCCGGAAAAGTGATAATCCAATCGATGAACATAAGGGAGCTCGCTCTTGCGCTCTCCCCGTTCATGGCCTCCAGAGGTCAAACATCAGGGAGTTCGGGTGGATTCATCGGGAATATTGTGGGGAACTCGACCAATTGATATCTGGTTCATCCACGGACCAGAAAACCTGAGGGCATCCCCTTTGCCCCTTCCCAACTTATATCGACGCTAGTTACCACTGAATAGGGTTGCTCAGTCCTGTTCCATGCAATATGGTGCTCTATGACAACCCTATCTCCCTCTACAACGCTTTCGACCGATCCATCAGGAAGGTTCCTGACCCACCCTTTGAGACCCATCTGGATCGCATTCTTCCTGCAGTTGGCCCGGAAAGACACACCCTGGACCTTACCTTCGTAAATAATATGCGCTCTGGCCTCCATGGGGTGAAAACATCTATCCTATTAGAAAAGAACTATGGAAACCTTTATACCAGACCTGTCCATAACTTGCGCGTTCCAGCATGTTCTTCGATGTGTTAGCGCTGGGACGACCAACCTTGGACCAAGGGGTATCATTATGGCCAGAAAGAAGGTTATGAGATCGATGGATGGGAACACGGCAGCTGCTCATGTAGCTTACGCATTTTCGGACGTAGCGGCGATTTACCCGATAACCCCATCATCTCCCATGGGCGAGATAGCGGATTACTGGGCAGCGCATGGAAGGAAGAACATGTTCGGCCAGGTTATGAAGATAGTCGAGATGCAGTCGGAGGGCGGGGCCGCTGGTGCGATGCACGGGTCCCTCTCAGCCGGCGCTCTTACAACGACCTTCACCGCATCACAGGGTCTCCTGTTGATGTTGCCCAACATGTACAAGATATCAGGTGAGCTTATGCCCGCCGTGATACATGTCTCCGCAAGGGCCCTTGCGGGACAGGCGCTATCCATCTTCGGGGACCATCAGGACGTGATGGCCGCAAGGGCAACGGGGTTCGCACAGCTCTGTTCCGGTTCGGTCCAGGAGGTCATGGACCTATCTCTTGTAGCCCACCTATCAACACTTAGGTCATCCGTTCCGTTCATATCCTTCTTCGACGGGTTCAGGACATCCCATGAGATCCAGAAGGTGGACGAGATAGAATATGAGGCAATGAGGCCTCTTGTTGATTGGGAAGCTGTTGATAAGCACAGGGCAAGGGCTCTGAACCCGGAACACCCCCATCTAAGGGGAAGCGCTCAGAACCCGGACGTATATTTCCAGATAAATGAAGCTGCGAACAGGTTCTACTCTGCGGTCCCGGACATGGTCGAGGAGGAGATGAGGAAGGTATCAAAGCTCACGGGAAGGAAGTACTCGCTCTTCGATTATTTCGGGGACAGGAAGGCGGACAGGGTCATCATAATGATGGGGTCCGGCCAAGAGGCCGCTGAGGAGGCGGTTTCCTACATGATGTCAAAAGGTGAGCGTGTAGGCCTCCTCAAAGTGAGATTGTACAGACCATTCTCAGCCAAACATTTCCTAAAGGCATTGCCAAGGAGCGCTAGGAGGATTGCTGTCCTTGACAGGACGAAGGAGAACGGTGCCTTCGGCGAACCGCTCTATCAAGACGTCTGCACTGTGATGCAGGATGCTAGGAGGAAAAGGCTCATCGTCGGCGGCAGGTACGGTATGGGTTCCAAGGACTTCACACCGACCATGGTCAAGGCGGTCTTCGATAATCTGAAGTTGAACGAGCCCAAGAACCATTTCACTGTCGGCATAGTGGATGATGTGACATTCACCTCCCTGCCCATAACAGAGTACATCGACGCTTCACCTCCCGGTGTCGTAAGATGCAAGTTCTGGGGGATAGGCGGTGACGGAACCGTTGGGGCCAATAAAGATGCCATAAAGATTATCGGTGATAATACGGAGAAATATGCCCAGGGCTATTTCGCCTATGATTCCAAGAAGTCTGGAGGGGTGACCATGTCCCATCTGAGGTTCGGGGACGTGCCGATCAAATCCACTTACCTCGTTGACGTGGCCGATTACATAGCATGCCATCATCCGGCCTATGTGGATTCATTAGACATCCTTGATGGTATCAAACCCGGAGGGACATTCGTCCTGAACTCGCCATGGACGGTCCAGGAGATGGAGACACGATTGCCGGGGAAGCTCAAGCGGAAGATCGCATCAAATAAGCTCAAATTCTACAATATCGATGCTTTCAAGATCGCAGAGGAGATAGGGCTTGGCGGCAGGATCAACATGATCATGCAGACAGCATTCTTCCAGCTGGCCAATGTCCTTCCGGTCGATAAAGCTGTTGAACTTTTGAAGAACGCGATTGTGAAGACCTACGGCAAGAAGGGGGAGAAGATAGTCTCCATGAACCATAGTGCCATTGACGAGTCCATGAAGAATCTCGTCACAATAAATTATCCCTCATCATGGGCGGACTCACCGAACGTAATGCCTACCCTCAGCGGTTCCAGACCCAAGTTCGTAAGGGAGGTCGCCGATGTGATGAACGCAATGATGGGGGATACCCTACCAGTATCCTCATTTACTCCTGGTGGTTTCCTCCCTCCATCGACGACCAGGTATGAGAAGAGGCGGATAGCCACCCAGGTTCCCCTTTGGGTTCCGGAGAACTGCATTCAGTGCAATCAGTGCTCCTTCGTCTGCCCTCATGCAGTCATCAGACCATTCCTCCTCACCAAGGAAGAAACGGCAAAGGCAGGACCCGATTGTAAGGTACTGAAACCTAATATGAAGCAGCTGGAACAGTTCGATCTCAGGATACAGATATCCGTCGAGGACTGCACCGGTTGCGGGAACTGCGCCGATGTCTGCCCCTCACCGAAGGGTAAGGCCCTCCTCATGAAACCAATAGATACACAGTTGCCAGTCCAGAAACCGCTCTGGGACTATATATCAACCTTACCGGTCAGGAACGGCGGGCTCGACAAGTACAATCTTATAGGTTCGCAGTTCAAGCAGCCCCTCTTCGAGTTCTCTGGTGCCTGCGCAGGGTGTGGTGAGACACCCTATGTGAAATTGATAACCCAGCTGTTCGGTGACCGTATGATAGTGGCCAACGCGACCGGTTGTTCATCCATTTACGGAGGGTCCGCACCAGCAGTGCCCTGGACGACCAACGAACTGGGTCACGGTCCAGCCTGGGCCAATTCATTGTTCGAGGACAATGCAGAATATGGGTTCGGAATGAACCTCGGAATAGGCCAGCGGAGGGAAAGGCTCAAGGATACGGTCCAAGAGGTCTTGAAGGGTGAACTGGATGCGGAGCTTAGGGCACTCCTGAACGAATGGTTGACGGTCTTCTCTCTGGGTGACAGGTCAAAGGAGGTCTCCATCAAGGTGCAGGAAATTCTATCCAAACTTGATAGGACCGGCCCCCTTGAGGAGGTCTGGAAGGCAAAGGACCTACTTGCCAAACCGTCCATATGGATCTTCGGCGGTGACGGTTGGGCCTACGATATAGACTATGGAGGATTGGACCATGTCATGGCCATGGGACATGATGTGAACATCCTTGTCCTTGATACCGAGGTCTATTCCAACACCGGTGGTCAATCCTCAAAGGCCACACCCATGGGCGCCGTTGCCAAATTCGCCGAATCCGGCAAGAAGACGGAGAAGAAGGACCTAGGAATGATGGCCATGACCTATGGGAACGTCTATGTCGCCTCGGTCGCTATGGGGGCGGATAAGAACCAGTACCTCAAGGCGGTCAAGGAAGCAGAGAGCTATCCGGGGACATCCCTGATAATAGCCTATTCCCCCTGCATCAACCAAGGCCTGAAATCAGGTATGGGGCATTCACAGGAAGAAGCAAAAAAGGCCGTTGAGGCCGGGTATTGGTTCCTTTACAGGTACGATCCGAGGTTGAAGGAGCAGGGGAAGAACCCCTTCCAGTTCGATTCGAAGGAGCCAAAATGGAACCTAAAGGAGTTCCTCATGGGTGAGGTCAGGTATCACTCCCTATCGATGTCATTCCCGGATGAGGCCGAGAGACTGCATACCATGCTCGAGTCAACACAGAGAACCAGATACACGAAGTTCAGGCAGATGGCCTCTTCTCTTTCGCAATGATACGATCTCAAAGGCTTGGAAGGAGCGGGTCCTCCTCTGATGGGACCGTCCCATCACCGGCAGGCCCCTCTCCGAACATACCGTTCAATGTCATCTCGATATTGTTGAGCTCAGCTTCAAGGTCTATGTTCTCCATGTTCGGTCTATGCACCTGAGGACCATTATCGATGATCTCTCCTTCGGCTTGCTCTGACCCTACGATCGTATCTTCGTTCGTTCGAAACATATCAGCATCCATACCTTCTTCGAGAGCGGATGGTGGAAGTGCCTCGACCTCATGCTCAGGCAGTCCTTCATCGATAGGTACGGGTTCAAGGCCCAATATCGATAGGTCACCTACAAGGTTCTCGTCACCTTGAGAAAAAGCAGACCGGTCATCTATTGCAGGTTCGGGTATAGGTGCGCTTGAAACATCCCTTGACCTTTTACGTGCGATGATGAAGGCGAGGGCAACAATGACCACGAGCAGGGCCATTGCTATGACCGGGAGGAGGTAGAACGCGAGCTTATCATCAGAGTTCCTATCCGACCTCTCGTTCCCGGTTCCGGACTCGTTAGAACCGGGGATGACAGGTCTTTTGGTGACGTTCACAACGACCCTGGAATAGACGATGTCAACATAACCATCACTGACATGACAGTCTATCGTCCTTGCTCCGGGAGAGCTCCAGTTCAATGTTATCCTATCTCCAGCCCCCAGATGGACGTCCCCGTCCTTCCAGGTGAATGTCAGGTCGTCCATGTCCTTATCGGACCCTTCCCCCCTCAGTACAAGTCCCTCGCCCACTTTCACATATACAGACCCTGTTGAAGGAGAGACCAATCTTGCGGTGGGGAGGTCATTGACGCTCTGGACTATCAGGTCCATTCCCAGAGTAGCTATCGTCGAACCGTCCGATGCATTGAACACCATCCTTTCCATACCGTGCCAATCTGGCTCCGGAATGATGGATACCGAGCCGTTAGGAGCGACATCGATATCGGAATTGACAAGGGACCTGCTCCCAAAGGTAAGGGGATCGTTGTCCTCATCGATGAAGAACTTGGAAAGGTCCAGTTGTCTATAGTCTGTGTTATCCTCGAACATCGTTATGCTTGCAGGATAGTTCAGTACAAGTTTGGTCGGACTGTTCATTATTACGACCTGATTGATAGATGATTCGGACCAGTCCTTTCCATCGTTGACCTTAACATCCAACTTGATGACATCCCCTTTCCTATGAACGTCTGCAGGTAAGGTAGGAGAGAACCGTGAATTATTGATGGCCGAGTAGGTTTTCAGCTCTTTCCCGTTGAGGAACCAACTGTAGGTAAAGGTAAGGGGGTCGTTCTCCCTGTCGGAGGCCTTTATGGATACGATGGAACGGACCTCGTCCGTCGTCGTCGGATTCCTGGGAATGAGCTCGAATACGGGAGCCATAGGTGGGTTGTTCATGACCTCAACGACATCGTGGAACCTGATGCTTTGGCTATCGGCCCCTACCTCGTCTGAACAGGAAGCTGTGAAGGAGTACATTCCTAAGAGAGCGTTCTCTGAAGGAACGAAGATATAATCCCAAGTCACTTTGGAGGAGTTGAAAGCAGGACCTTCCAGTTCAGAGGCCAAGGTCTCGTTCGATCCTGGTTCCGAATATGTCAAATGCACCGATAGGGTCGACGCATCCCTTTCCGGGTCTTTCGCTGTCACCGAAATCGTGCAGGGGTACGATCTCCTGACCTCTTTGGGTCCGGAGACCAGAACGACCTCAGGTCCGTTGTTCCCGCTCCACCTCAAGGACCATGAACGGAGAACGGGTATGGACCCGTTGGATGTCAGGTTCGCTCTCATAATGAGGTACTGGTGTTCGTCGTATGATATGGAGGAGATGTCATAGGATCCTGGTGAGAGGGCGATGAAAGGCGTTATGGGGGAACCTGTGAGCCCATCAAGTAGGTCAACACTGACCGAACAACCATCATCCGAATACCCATCATATTCGAACGTGCTCCAGTAGTTCTGGTCCGGTCTCACAATGATCCTGCTTTGAACAGAACCCTTCAAGGAATTCCCATCAAGGGTGTAGGTGCCAGTGATGAAATGGGCAGAGGTGTTACCATTGGTCCTCTTCTGTGTTAGGAACGAATCCTTCCAGGTCTGTTCGCTCTCCCACTCTAACCCCCATCCCTTAAGGACCGGCGAAGTGAAACCGTTCACAGAGCATGAATACCCGAACCGAAGCTCCCTGATCCCTTCATTGTTAAGATACCCTAGTTCGGATTCGCATTGGTCGGACCCTACGAAAAGGTTCATTAGTGACCGACCTTCCGAACCCAGCAGCTCGAACTCGGAATAGGCACCATCCGCATTCACATGGTCTATCCTCAGCGTCGTCCATTTGGACCCTAAGGGAAGGATTATGGGCTGTGATACGATGGTATTGGTCCTGAGGAGGTTGATATCCTTCAAAAGAACATCATCGATGCATGTTTCCATATGGGATAGGCTCGTAATTTTTAGCCCCGTGGTAAGGGAGAACCTCAAAGCCGAGCCCAGTTCGTTCCTGAAATTCAGGTCCTCCATAGATGCCAGGAGGGTTCCGTTCATGGATGTTACTTTGATATCGAACTCATGGTCGTAACAGTTCCAATCGAGGTCGATCCTGTACCAAGTGTTGGGAAGGACGTTCTTGGTCAGCTGATACCAGTTCCCTGTCGAGAGAACGGCCAATCCTCCGTTGTTGAAACCAAGGGCCATTATGATGTCCGTTGTATAGGTGGGATTGGTCGACCTGGTCCCTAGAAGATGGAACCTGGATGAGACCTTCTCATCCGGATAGATGTAATTACTTCGGATATAGGCCCTTAAGGACCCGTTCACTATGTCGAACGCCTTTGATAGGACGATCTGGTTCTTGAGCTTGTCACTGTTCATGGACCTGGCAAAGTTCTTGGAGGAGTTATCG
>JALOTP010000040.1 GCA_025457865.1 Thermoplasmatota archaeon
ATCCCTGGAAGTGAAGACGGTCTCCATTCCGGGTATGTCAGGATAGACCTCACCTATGTCCAATCCGTCGGTCGCTTTGCTAGGTTGGCCTTCGAAGGCCACGGTGTGGTCCCATATGGGTAGCCATCCCTCCTCGTCCTCGGCGGCAACTTCTCCAGATGCCTTATCCGGTGTCCAGATCAGAAGTGCCGATGCGGTCAAAAGCATTACCAGGACCAAACCTGTTCTCCATCTGTTCCCCATTGTCATCTCACCACCATTTTTGGTTAGGACGCATCACGTTCGGAGCGATTATAAAATGATATTGGTTCACTCTTAAGAATCATTTTTCATAAAAAAAAAGCGTTTTTAGTATTATTAAAAGACATCTTGAAAAGAACGTCCCTCCTATCCTCAGTGCTTGTGCGTATGGTCATCACCCTTATGGTCATGGTCGTGCTCGTGCTTGTGACCATGAGAGAAGAACTTCTCCTGTCCCTTGCCGGGTCTCAAGTTCCCGAACGCTCGGACCATTATCTCTTCCATGGCCGGGTGGATTGTCTGGGCCTTGACTATCGGGTCATATGTCCCCTTCCCTGCGTTCATCAGGTAAACAAGTGGCTGCACCATGGCCGTTGCATGGGGACCAACGGCATGGGCTCCTAGTATCCTCCTGTCCTTGGCATCGAGCACGACCTTCACGAAGCTGCCCTCGTCCCCCATGGAATAACCCCTGATGGCATCAGTGTAGTTTGCCTCACCTACTATGACCAGGGTCTTCTTGACAGCATCATCTTCCTTTAGACCTACAGAAGCGACCTCGGGATGGGTGAAGACCGCATGCGGGACCGCATGTTCGTCAAGTGGGACCATCTCCTTCTCGGAGGCCGCGGTCATGTTGTTCCACGCTACCTGCGACTCGTAATTAGCGGTATGCCTGAACATGTTCCTTCCAATGGCATCACCTATGGCCCATATTCCCTCGATGTTCGTCCTGAGGTACCTATCCACGATGACCCAACCGTTCTCATCGACCTTGATGCCGGCCATCTCCGGGCGGAACATGTCTGCATTGCTCTGCCTTCCCACGGCGACCATGAGCTCCTTGGCCTCGAACCTGGTCTCTATGCCGGTCTTCCTGTCCCTGGCTATGACGAACTTATTCCCCTTAACGGAGCCAGCCTTCACGACCTCAGCACCGGTC
This sequence comes from Thermoplasmatota archaeon, assembly GCA_025457865.1. Lineage (GTDB taxonomy): Archaea > Thermoplasmatota > Penumbrarchaeia > Penumbrarchaeales > Penumbrarchaeaceae > JALOTP01. Next base: position 1,184 of record JALOTP010000040.1, read on the forward strand.
ACGACCTTCATTCTCTCCGAGAGCCTCCTCTTGACCTCCTTCGATATCTCGGGCTCCTCCATGGGAAGGAGCCTTTCGTTCCTTCCCACTATGATGACCTTGGTCCCAACCGCATCGAAGAAATGTGCGAACTCAGCAGCGATGTAGCCTCCTCCCATGATGATGAGGCTCTTCGGGGGTGCCTTGAGCTCTAGGGCCGTTGTGCTGGTCAGGAACCCTGCCCCTTTGAGACCTGGTATCTCAGGGATGGATTCCCTTGAGCCGGCGGCTATGAGGATGAGGGGTGCCTTCAATACCTCGTTCAAGACCTTGACGGAGTTCTTGTCAACGAAGCTTCCGACCGCATTGTAGAGGTCCATCCCTTTTCCTCTGGCCGCATTCATGCCCTTCGTCATTTCCAAAACGTCCTTGGAAACTAGGTCATGCATCCTCTTCATCACGAGTGCGAAGTCCACCTTGACGTTCTCTGCGGTCACTCCTACCTTGGCAGCATCTTTGAGGGTCTGGATGACCTCTGCGGGGTAGAGGATGATCTTTGTGGGTATGCAACCCCTGTTCAGACATGTCCCCCCTAATGGACCGTCATCAAGGATGGCCACCTTCATCCCCTTGGAATATGCATCGGAAGCAATATTGAGCCCGGCACCGGAGCCTATGACGATGAGGTCGTATTCCTTCGGTGCTTTTTTATTGGACGAGAAGAGCCCCATGCTGCGTAATCATCTCCACAGGGATATGAAGGTGTCCGTTCACTGTTCAGGTCCGCTAAAAGGCTTGAATACAAGTAAGGCCTACCGGGGAAAGAGGTGCTTTAAATGGATGACCAGTCCCTTGTTTCCCTTGTTGAACGGAACATCCGCGTGATGACCTATGAAGTGGATTTCGCCGGTGTTGTTTCGAATCAGGTCTATATCCGCTGGTTGGAGGACCTCAGGATGGACCTGCTCCAGAAGCATCTGGACATGAGGGACCTCCTCAAGATGAACGCCCTCCCGGTGCTTACCCACACGGAAATTGATTACAAACGTCCTTTGCGCCTCCTTGATGAGGTCAAGGGGCGGATGTGGGTGGAGGAGCTTGACGGTCCCAAATGGTCCCTGAGGGGCCAGTTCGTAAAAGATGGGGTCGTTTGCGCCGATGCAAGGCAGTGGGGCCTTTTCGTGGACCCCACCAAGTTCACGATAGTCGATGCTCCACCTCAGCTTCCAAGGGTGAAGAAGGTCTCTCATAAGGTGTAGAATGTCCCTGCTATCCTGGCCCTCTCCTTCGGTCCGTCCCTGGTCCTCTGGGACCATGTCATCTCACTGAGCCCTTCTGCCCGGAACCCTACGAATAGCCCTTGGACCTCCTCTATGGTGAAGAAGTGTTCAGAGATACCGTTCCCCTTGAGGTAGGTCCGCTCCTCTATTGGTTCTCCCGAACCGAACCTCATATCGTTCACTGAGAGGTCAAGGAACGAGATGCACCCACCATCTAGGAGCAAAGTGGGGATCGCCTTGACGGCCGATGTCCGGTCCTGACCCGTCATGGACGAGAGAACGTGATGCAGTATCATGCAATCGAACCTCCCGAGTCCCGAGACATCCCAGGGGAAGCATCCCTCGATGAGCTCTGCACCCAATTGCCTTGCGTCCAATCTCTTCCTGGCAATGGCAAGTGCACTGGAAGATAGGTCCAAACCTACCATTCTGTGGCCGAGCTCGGCCCCTTTCATGAGCATGTGCCCTGGTCCGCAGCCGACATCGAGCACTCTGGAGAATGGTCTGAGAGAGGGGAACTCGAAATTGGGGCCCCTCCAGGCTATGGGATTGGCCTTGTAGAAGCGGTCCCAGACATCCTTCATAGGACCCATGCAAGCACCATCTCTGCGGTGTTAAGGTCGAATATGTCCTTTACCCAGGTGTCAAAGAGCCCCATCAGACCGTTCGCTATGAACTGGATGGCTATGGCGGCAAGTAGGAGACCCATGATCCTTGACATGATCCTCGTACCTGTCCTGCCCATCCTCTCAAGGAGCATGTCCGAGTTCCTGAGGATGAGATATGATATACTGCAGACTATGAAAGTGCTCCCTATGACGACCACTATGGAGAAGAGGTTACCTCCGCTACCCTCCGAGACGGAGGCCATCACGAGAGTTATGGCCCCGGGTCCTGCGAGCAATGGGATGCCAAGAGGGACGACCCCTACCTGTTCCCTCTCGAGGGCGTCCTCTTTCTCCTTGTCGTTAAGTTTTGATTGTGGGGTCCTGCCGCGGACCATCTCAAGGGAGATTATCAAGAGGACTATGCCACCTGCCACCCTGAAACCATCGATCGTGATATCGAGCAGGTCGAAGATGAGGGTTCCTATTAATGCGAAGGCCACAAGTATGCCGAAGGCAACTGCAACAGCCTTCTTTATGACCTTCCTCTTCTCTTTCAGGGTGTATCCCTGGGTGAGGGATGCATAGTTCGCGACTGCCCCGAGGGGGTTCACTATGGAGAAGATGGAAACGAATGTGGTTATGATGAAATTATAGTCCACGGAAGCGGTTGAACTACGACGATTATTTAAAACCATCGAATGCTGTGAATTGTCCTTAGAACCTTTCACCTGTCAATCTTTCGAACATCTCTGCATAGAGCGATGCCACTTTCTTCACTTCGATATCCGGTAGCGCAGGGATCGGCGGCTCCGTTTGTTTGGTCGCCCCCTCATCCCGGGCCTTCATGAGCCTCTCATGGTAGCTCGTTGACCTGTAGTACTGCCTCACATGCTCCTTGGAGAGCTCTATCATCTTACCGCTCTCCTCGTAGACCTTCTTCTCCCAGAACCTGTCCTCATCTGCGGTCCCGAAGGTATCAAGGAGCATCAAACGGCGTTCCTCATCGAACCCGAACTCCTTCTTACCGTCAACATGGATGAGACCCCTTGCAGAGGCTTGGTCCCCTATGAGGTCGTCCACCTTCAGGACGGTCTCAAGGAGCTCGTCCCATTCCTTCCTGTCGAGCCTTGCCAGCTCCATGGCCTCCGCATTTGATAGGGGCCTGTCGGTCTCCTCGAGCTTTGTGGTCGCCTCGAGGAGGGGTTGGGGGAGCGGTTCTCCCAGCTTCGGAACGTGGCCGGAAGGGTAGCCCAAGGCTTCCGGTACCACCTTGCCCTTCTTGATCCTGTCGAGCAGAGACCCGGCAACATAGTACCTTGCGATGACCTCGAGGGGGATGAGAATGGACCTCGATCCCTTGTCGATCTTCGATAGGTCCCTCTCCACCTTGACCTTCCTAACCCTCATTGAGGAGGGTCCTGTCATCCTTATGAAATGGGAGTTGATCCCAATTCCCTTGATCCTCTCGAACCAGAACGCAGAGGTCCTGCAGAGGCTCTCCCCCTTCCTCGGGATGAGGGAGGGTATGACCTTGTCGAAGACGGATATCTTGTCGGTGAAGCGGAACTCGAGCTCATAGGCCCCTTCGACTGAATAGACCTCTTTCACCTTGCCCACCTGGACAAGCCTCATTCCTGCAACGGTCATATCAACACCTTCGTATGATCTAGGATAGGACCCCTCAAGATTCCTTGCGCTTCTCAATATCCTTTTCCCTCTGGCTCTTCCCCTTCTCCTTCTTGGGACCGCTCTTGACCTTCTTCTCTCCGGGTGGGAGCTTGGCCTCCCTTGGTCTCTCCTGTCCGAACACATCATAGCCCTTCTTTTTGAGCTTCCTTGAGAACTCGAAGTACTTGAGGCCCCGGACCAATCCCTGACCAAGGGGGATGGTCATGGGTATGTAGAGCAGGATCCAGTAGGGTATCCCTCCCCCTGAGGGGTTCATGCAGATGGGTCCGCAAATATCGCCCAGGGCAGCTCCCGTAAGGGAGTATGTCATGGCCCAGGGGACCGTGGCCGTGGGCTGGGGGACGGACCAGATGAAGGTGTAGAGCCATCTGAATATCAGTATGGCAAGCACCATGGAGAGAACGGACGACTTCATCTGCTGCATCATCATGGACGACTGCATCCCCATGATGTCCTGGTTCTCGGTCTGGAGCTTCTCAACCTTCGCTTTGTCGCCTGACTTCTGCAAAGCTCTGAGCTGTTTGTTGAAGTCCCCCATGAGCTTCTGCTTCTTAGCCAGGTCCACCCAGTCCATGGTGAAATGTCTGATGGCCGTTGAGGCCGTGATGGTTATGAGACCGGCGCACATCATCGTGAGGAGGGGCAATCTGCCACCGAAACCGATGACGGGATAGAGCACGAGCCCCACCAATGAGGAGATGTAATCGCCAAGACTGCGGTTGAACATGATGAGGAAGAGGAACATGAAGGCCATGATGTAGATGATACCCGACGGTCCCTGGCACATCTCGAGCGGGTTCTGGACCGCCGGTTTGGGCGCATCTGCCAACCTTGTATCCTCCTAGTTCATGGATCATCATGGAGGGCCGGGACCGAGATTCGAACTCGGGCGAGGGGATCCACAGTCCCCGATGCTACCAGGCTACACCATCCCGGCCATTGGGATTAACGACCCCAGGAGCAGTCGACAGTGGATGGATGATAATGATAGAACGGAACTGGTCATGTTTTGAACAGACCTTTCTCCTATATTGGGGTAATCGTTTTTCCCCATTGTTATTCAATTTCCTAAAGCTAAGGTTCATGATAATACGTTTCCGTGCATATATGGTTTGAAATATCTTTAAATAATAATAATGTAATGCAAGAGAGCCAATATTCAATCATGGTCAAAGACCTTGGAAATCGGAGGGATCGTTGTTGGCAATAATGGGGAAAGGTTCGTTTTTTTGTTTGACTTTAACAATGTTGGTTTTTTTAGGCAATACGAATGGTATATTTTTTGGTACTTTAGATAACCCTCTTGGGAACGAAAAGGTGCTGTATCTCAAATTCGATGAGGGTTCGGGGTCCAAGATCGACGACCAAACCAACTACAATAACGATGGCACCATTAATAGTGCAACATGGGTAAACGGCCTGTTCGGAAATGGACTGGACTTCGATGGTACAAATGATTACTTGGATGTCCCGGATTCAGACTCACTCGACCTGGGTTCAAGACTGACTTTAGAGTCCTGGGTGTATCCAAAGGGATTTCATGGTGACGGGTCGAAGGGCGGGAATGTCATTCTCAGTAAATGGAACTCCGCACCTACCGGGCAGTATGTCATAAATGCATACACTGGTGGCAACCTCCAGTTCAGGATATCGGATGGGACAACCACTGAAAAGATCGAAACGACCGGTTCACTCTCCACAGACAAGTGGCAATATATCGTGGGCACCTGGGACGGGACAACGATGTACCTTTATGTCGATGGCAAGGAGATATCGAAAAAAACAACATCGATAACGACTCTCTACAGTTCAGATTACACAGACGATCAACTACGAATAGGTCATGTTTCCACCTCCACGCTCAACAATTGGCATTTCAACGGTATAATAGATGAGCTCTCCATCTACAATTATTCCCTCTCAGCGCAAACCATCAAGGATAATTTCTACAGGACCCTCCCCAGGACGATACCGAACTCGACCATCTCTCACTGGGACATGAACGATGGTGCAGGGAGCAATGCAAACGATCTGACCTCTAATGGAAATGATGGAGCCCTTTCCGAGGCCCAATGGACCAGGGGCATTGAGGGGTCAGGATTGATCTTTGATGGTGTCAATGACGATGTTTTCGTTGCTGATTCCAAAAGTCTGGATGTTCGGTTCGGCCTCTCTCTTGAGGCTTGGATCCTTGCAAGGTCGTTCTCAGGTGATGGTAATACGGGTGGAAATGCGATAATCTCGAAATGGGAGACCAGTACGAAGGGCCAATACCATCTTTCTGCATATGGAAATGGGGGCTTGGCATTCAAGATATCTGATGGAGCTCAATGGGATATCCTCAAAGCGGATGGCGTCCTGACCCCCAAATCCTGGCACCATATAGTTGCCACCTGGAATTACGACCGCATGAATCTTTATGTCGATGGGAAATTGACCGTTGGGAAAGCTACGGTTGTCAATGAACTTTATCAAATCGAATATGACTCAGGCGATTATCTAAATTTAGGGGTGGATACTAATAGCCTTTCTCAGTCCTGGAATTTTCAGGGGATACTTGACGAGATCATCGTCCGGAACTATGCTTTGAACCAATCAGAGGTGGACGTTGAATACCATCGGTTCGTACCATGGACTCTCGATGACTTAGAAATCGGTCATTGGGGATTCGATTCTTCGGCAGGAGATATTGCCGTAGATGACATAGGGAAGAACAACGGGTCCGTCATAGGTGCCCAGTGGGAGAGGGGCCTTGTGGGAAATGCACTTCGGTTCGACGGGTCCTATGATATCGTTGAGATCCCCGACTCCAGTGAATTGACCTTCCTTTGGGGATTGACCATAGAGGCGTGGATCAATGCAGACAGCTTCTACGGGAACGGGGTCCAGAGTGGCAATCCGATATTGACAAAATGGGTGTCCAGCCCGGTCGGGGAATACTTCCTATCCACATTCGAAGGGGGAAATGTTGTCTTTGCGATATCGAACGGTTTCATTAGGGATAGGATGGTCGTTCCTGCGGACATGGAACCTGGTAAGTGGCATCATGTCGTGGCCACCTGGGATGGAAGAATAATGTCGGTCTATGTGGATGGAACCTTAAAAGGCTGGGAGCTCACGAACACCCCCTATCTCTATCAGGAGGAATATTCAGGTGATGACATCAAAATAGGATATCTGACCAGTTCTTGGAGGTTCGATGGTGTAATCGATGAGGTTTCCCTGTACAACTATCCCCTCGATCCTTCAAACATTTCCGATACTTACGAACGGCTCGCGCCTCTCACCCTCCCTAAGAACATATCACTGAGCATTTACGAAGATAATAATGGTATAAATGATGCTCAACTTAATAATGATGGGATGACATACCTTGGGGATACCGTAACATTTGGAATAGGGACCGAGGCTTTCATAGAATCAACCGGCCTTTCCGAAGTGACCGATCACCTCTCTGCATTTGTCAGGATCTTGGACCCGAAAGGGGATATGGACATCCCTCTGACCTTAAACGATGAAAAGGATGAATGGGTAGCAGAATACACCCCGACCTCGGCTGGCAACTGGGATGTAACAGCTAGGATCTCCGAGATAAGATACGATTTCAATTATGCAGAACCGGCCGATCCAATACAACTGGTGGTGTTCCTGCCGGTCAGGCTTGTTGAGGGATTTGATACCAACATCACTTTTTACGAGGACGATTCCTACACCTTGGATCTGACGAATACGTTCGAGGGTGGCGCACCATCTGAGGGGGATTTCGAGTTCGATAACGAGGGGAACGAGATAATCTGGCCCCTGGGATGGAATGTCTCCGTATCTTCAGAGCATGTCTATGAGATAACCCCTCCTAAGAATTTTTCCGGCGTGCTCACCTACGTTACGGTCAGGGTGAACGATCTCTATATTATGTCGACCGATTTCATATTTGATATATTCGTTATACCGCTCAACGACCCCCCTATCATCCTGGGTTCACCGATTTCGGAATGTGAAGAGGATTTGCTTTACTGGTGTAACTTCACGTTAATTGATCCCGACCTATACGATTTTCACACATGGGGCTTGAACACCGATGCGTCCTTCCTGTCATTGGACAGAGGCAATCTCTCGGGTATACCAAGTAACAACGATGTTGGCGGTCATGAGGTAAATATCTCTTGTTCAGATGGCCAAAATAAAATTGCGTACCTGAACTACACACTCACTGTTTTGAATGTGAACGATGATCCGACCATAACCAATCAGATGGCACAGGAGCTGATGGAGGACCAGGATTTTCAATTCGAGTTCGAGGCCATTGATCCTGATCCAACTGAAGATACCTTGACCTGGAGCATGGAAACGGATTGCTCCTTCCTTTCTTTGGATAGATCAACGGGATTTTTATGGGGACTACCAAAAAATGAGGACGTAGGTGCCCATTGGATAATGGTATATGTCTCTGATGGGAAGGGAGGGTCCGATCAAAATGGATTTTCTTTCAATGTTACGAATGTCAATGATATTCCCTCTGTCCTTGATTTTCCAAAAGAGATATTCATCATAGAGGATTCGGTCGACCACCCTATTCATGTCGATGAATGGTTCTTTGACATAGATGGGGATGAACTTGTCTATACCAGTTCATTTTCCGAAGTGATCGAAATCAATCTTATTGGAACCGGCGTGCTTGGCCTTACCCCAGATAGGAATTGGAATGGTAGGGAGAAGATCACCATCATAACTTCCGACCTGAAGGAAGAGATTTACATAGAGATCTATATCACTGTCACACCGGTCAATGATGCTCCAGAAAATGCATCTATAAATATTATAAAACTGAGGTTCCTTAAAGGGGAAAAGATCGTCCTGAATGGTTCGGCGACCGATGCAGACCTCGAATATGGAGATATATTGACAATGAATTGGTTCCTCGATAGAGGTTTGATCGGTATACAAGGAGAGACTTTCGAGGTCATACCAACTATAGGGAAGCATCTGGTCATACTCAACGTTACAGATTCTACAGGCCTTTGGACCACAACATCGATAGAGTTCGAGGTCTATGAAAAGTCCCATCCTTCGAATTTTCTACTTATAGGGATCGTCGTGTTTTTAATAGTTTTATTTTTAATGTTTTTCCTTATTTTCATGATTTACTTTGTGAAAAGAAGACGAAAGGAGAAGGAAGAGCGATCGAAAGTCAAGGAATCTACGGCTCTAGGATCCTCAGACTCCAATATGCTGGCGGGTACCTTCGCAAATTCAATGCTTGGTGGGGTAAGTACCCCTATGCAACTGCCTTCCGTTATGAGAACAAATGAGGTTATGGAAGACCTTCCTGAAAGCACCACAATAATTTCTGGGGCCCTTCCGCCCGCTAGTATCAGGGCTGATGAAGCGCTCTATGCAAGACCAGGGGATACAGGAATGGAAAGGATGGAGGTCATTCCTCAGCCGACCCAAGAGGATAATAAGGATAAAATTGAAAATGGTGGGATCATAACAGGTAAGCTTAATGAACAAAAACCTATGGATGTTTTTCAAGCTGGTCCTTCAATCACTCCCATGATGAACATGGTTTCAGGATTGTCGGGTCCTGTCCCCCCAGAAGTGGTGGATAAAATGGTTCCAACAGAAGAGGTCTTCCATGAGGGGGATAGACAGGTCTGGTCTCCCGATATGGTCGAATCAAGGGTGTCAACAGAAGCTAAAACAGCTGTCGAACTCTTACATAAACTCAATGAGCTCAAACAAGAAGGAGCGATTACCGAGGAGGAATACGAAGTCTCAAAGAACAGGCTTCTTAGGAAGATCTAATGACGACTCTGAATGTTCATTGATGGACCATGAATTGTCGTTTGATATTTCCTGTATCAATAAAAAAAATAATTCTCTAAACACTTGTTTTTCCTTATCCAGCTGTACCTGCAATATTTTTCTTTCCTCCATTCATCCAGCGTCTTTGGATTTTCTATGATCCTCCAGGTCTGCTAAGACATAGTTTTTGATCCACAGCTTCAATGCCTCTTTGGGTCAGTGCCCCTTGACCCCCCTTTCACTATTTTTTGAGGGTAGGAACCTTTAATGGCGAAGCAAAATAGGTCGCGCGGAGTGCGAATCCCTTTCTGCACCAGATAGACCATAATTACAAGGATCCCCAGCAGCTCCCAGCCGAAGACCTGGGGGTCTGTGAAGGCGGTCAGCCAGCTGGAGAAATGGAAATCGCTCGCTTGAAAAGGCCCCATGAGCGGCCAAAGGGTCGACCGTGGTTCAAGGTACAGATTGTCGAAGAGGTGATGGAAGCTGACCCCAAGGGAAAGGGGAAGGAGCTTCCTGAAGACGATACCTGCAGAGAGGAGAACGACGGCAAAGAGCAGGGTATGTGCGAATATCCTGCCGTTGTTCATGGTCAGGACCAAGTGACCCAGGGGCTTATCGATGAGATCCGGTAGGATACCTCCAAGCATCAATAGCCTTGGATCGACCTTGTACGCCCTCCGTCCCAGGAAGGGCATCAGAGGGAGGCCGAGATGGCCCAAAGGCATCATGTGCGATCACCGTTCGGGTCCCCTTCGGGGACCTATCCTTCCGCGACCCGAAGGGAACGGGTTATGAGGTCCTTGTCTATCCTGACCGATTCGTCCACCTCGGCGAGCATCCGCTCCGGGATATTGTCCCCGTGGTAGATCCTCACAAGGATGCCCATGTCCCGAAGGGCCTTGACCAGTGGGAGGAGGTCGGGGTCCGAACAGACCAGGAATATCTGGTCCACTATCCTCTCGGTCGCAAGCCTCGTGGCATCGATTGCGAGCGAGACATTGACCCCCTTCCTCCTCAGCTGACCGTCCTGGAACTTGGTCAGGTCCCCGGTCCTGACCTTGAACCTGGGGAGGTGCCTGAGCGACATGAGGAACTTCTCCACCCCCTCTGCCTTGCCCCTCTCCTCTGGCGTCGAGTCCACTGAGAGGAAGGGGACGGATTTGTAATAATAGGTCCTGAACCGCTGGGTCCCGTCCGGTATTATCAGCTGGGAAAAGGTGTAGAAATCTATCCTCTTCGATTCGAACTCGTTCCTAAGTATCCCATCGAAATAATCCCCGTCAATGAAGACCGCTATAGAGTCCCTGCTCATCGTATCATCTCCGATCCAGAAAGAACAAACATTGCATCTTCGATCCCGTTCTGATATGTCCAAACTACCATCGTACTGTCATTTCAGGCACTGTCATCTGACCGACTTGTGTTCTTGTCCGTTCGGGTATAGCATCTCAAGATGTATAACGGTTACGGCATCAACCGGTCGGACATCGTCGTCAGGAGCCTGTCGGGGTGGTCCCTGTACCATTGTATTGTGGACCTGACGACCTCTGACAGGTCGGTGTACCTGGAATGCCATCCATGATATGCGAGCTTCCTGCCCGATGGATTGTAACCCAGGTCCCTGAAGGATTCATCGATGGAGTCCCTAAGGGGCAGGTTCGACCCGGACAGTTCCAGGACCATCCTGACCATGGCGGGGATGGTCGCGGAGCTCTCGGAGGTTATGTTGAAGACCGTGACCCCGCCCATAAGCGGTGTGGACCTGGTAATCAGCGGTGGCTCCTTGACGGCCGTAGCGACGCTCGTTCCAGAGATGATGGTCTTTCCCGGCTGTTGTGTGTCAGTTGAGATGGGAGGGGCTTGTACGGGGGACTTAGAGCCTGTGAGCGATTTGATGATGGTCTCCATTGCTGAGCACAGGTCAAGCACATGGAGCCAATCCCTGTACCTCTCCCCTCCCCCTCCAGGGACCGAGGGGGGACGGTTCTCGAAGATGGACCTGATAGTTGTCGGCACCAGGTGGCCCAAGCCCTGATTGGGCCCTATGAGCTCGCACGGCCTCAGTATGGCGGCGGGGACCCCCTCCCTCCTTGCCGAGAGGGAGACGAGCCTCTCGCCGGCCGCCATGGTCGCCGCGTAGGGGTTTGAGGGGTCCATGGGGCAGGCCTCTTCACGCCTCGGGACGTTCGCCGGGCATGACCCATAGACCTGATCGGTGGAGACATGGACCAGAGGGACGCCGTACTTGAAGGCGGTATCGGCTAGCAACCTGGCGCCCATGATATTGGTCATGACGAAGCGCTCCATCCTCTCCTTGAAGGTATTGAGATGGTTCTCGAAGGAGCAGTTGATCACAACATCGCACACCTTCAGGTAGTGCTCGTAGGAGGAGATGTCGCAGACGTTACCCTCTTTGAAAGCATACCTTGCATGGTACAGACCGAACCCCATCCTCTCCTCCATGGCCGTGTTCCTGGCAAGGTCAAGGTTTATTATGGTCGCATCCTCGTCCCTGCCCAAGAGGTATGGAATGAGGTTGGAGCCTATGAAGCCGTTCCCTCCGGTTATCAGATAGTCCATGTTCATCCCCCGCTTTACGGTATCATATCCCATCCATCGGTAGATAAACCTTTTTGATGATGTGTGACAGCTCCCTGAACATCCAAGAGAGCATTCATCAAAAGCCATCAGAAAGGGTCGAAAGCTTGTTAAAAGGAACGGGTCCGATCATCTGCCCAATCCTCTGGTCGTTCTGCACGTCTTGGTATAGAGGTCCCGGAAGATATCGTCCGGGTCCGTTATCCGTTTGACCTTGTTATAATTGTCCCGGTTCCAGATCCTCCAGAACTCTGGTTCTGTGTAGTAGTTGCCAGAGATCAGGGTCTTCAATCCGCCTATCTCCATGAGCTCCTCTTCCAGGAGGCGGTAGTAGTTCTTGTCCATTTTGTCCTTCATCCCATAGACGGCAAGGTCCAGGAACAGCTCGTCCGAGTTGCCTCTTGCGAAATCGTCTGACAGCCACTCGTAATCCCTGACCCTCTTGTAGGGAACGGACCACAATGGATAATGCCGCATCTCCCTATCGTACCACTCCAAGAACGCTGCGACCTTTGAGAACGGTATGAAAACGTCTATCGTGATGGGGATCTGTCGTGGTGACAACAACCTCCGATACCTCATTGCGATGGAAAGGAAGAACGTGGAACCCAGGAACCTCCTGAAAAGAAGCTTGCCTAGGAACGAGGTGGGCCTTGTATGGGTCACGCCCTTGTCGTAACGGAAGAAATAATCGGATGTCGTCAGATAGTCCTCATCCCGCTCGATGGTGCTCTCGTGATAGACCATCATCCAATCGTAATTATGGGTGTACGGGGCATCATCGACGAAATCGGCGGTGCTCAGGACGTACAAATGGGGCGAGTGTACCATCCCGTCCATGAAATCGACGTCCCTATCCTTGTAATGACCCCAGATGGCGGACAGGAAACCATCCAACGTTTTGAACCGTTCATAGGTGACCTTCACGAACGGCTTGGCTGATATCAACCTGAACTTCAATTTAGATATGATACCGAGCGTACCGAAGGTGCCATGGACCATCTGGAAGATGAGGCCGTTCACGTTCTCCGGGGTGCAAATCAGGACTTCGCCCCTCCCGGTGATGACTTCGTACTCAAGGCATGTGTCATGGAACCCACCATATTTGTAGGACATGGATTCCAGGGAGCATCCAGCGACAGCGCCACCTATAGTTATGGTCTTAAGCTCCGGGACGACCAGCGGGACGAGGCCGTGTGCCATCGTCGCCTTTACAAGGTCGAAGAAGGTGACTCCCGGCTCGGCGGTACATACCTTCTCCTTCGGATCTATGGAGAGGATATCGTTCATATCTGTCAGGTCCACCTTCCGGTCGCCGCTCCTTTTATCCTTTAACTTGGGCACCTCGTGGGAGACCGCCTTTTTCTTGATGGATAGGGGGTCTGGACCCCTATGCTCCCTCAATTGCCTGCATATCCTGGCAACCTTTTCTTCGTGTTCGGTCATTGGTCCATCTCGCGGTAATGGTTTTTTTAAAACACCCCAACTGCCGGACCGAGGATCGCAGACCAGTCGGTCATCGAGGTGATGTTGATCCAACTTTATGAAGTATCTCTTCGATGATCGAGCTCAAGTTGGTCTGACAACGTTGGTCCGATGGCTGCCGATCGCTCATTTCACGGTCCAGGTGCGACAACCGCCGAACTCGAAGGTGAAAGGGACCATCTTCCCACCCTTCTCCTCGAGCCTCCTCGAGACCTCCCTCCGCTTTTGGAACGGAACGAAAAGCAGCAGGTATCCACCCCCGCCCGCCCCCAATAGTTTTCCTCCAACGGCCCCCATCTCCTTTGCAGTGTCGTAGAGTCCGTCTATGACCGGGTTCGTCATATGCCCCGAGAACTCCTTCTTGAGCTCCCACCCCTCGTGGAGCAGCCTCCCGAACTCGTTGGTCCCGCCCGTTATGATGGCGTTCTTCATTCGTACAGCGAGCTCCTTGGTCCGGTCCATGGATTCCTCGGTCCGGCCCTTCTTCTCCTTGAGGTTCCTGGTCTGGTCCTCGATGACCTTGGCCGAGCCCCTTGTCTGCCCGGTGAAGCAGAGGAGCAGGTTCGTCTCCAGCTCCGCCACAACATCCTTCCTCACCTTCAAAGGGTTCACGATGGTCCCTTGACCGGAGAACTCCATGAAATTGAAACCGCCGAAGACCGCAGCATACTGGTCCTGCCTCCCGCCCGGTATCCCGAGGAGCTCCCGCTCTATCTTGAAGGCGGTACTAGCGAGCTCGTAGCCCGACAGGGGCTCCCTCCCCATGTAGGACAGGAGGGCGACAAGGGCCACGGTCAGGGTGGAGGACGATCCCAATCCCGATCCGGGCGGAGCATCTGAACTGATGTATAGGTCCCCCGAGGGCAGTACCTCCATGTACTGGAACGCTGCCTTGATCAGGTCCATGTTCCCGTCGTACGCAAGGTCCCTCTGGGAGCCGAACCTGACCACCGTATCGAAATCGAGGGAATGGACCTTGAGCTCCTTGGACGGTCCAGGGACGAACGAGCAGGTGATGTAATGGTTCACGGTGCTGTTTATGACGCACCCTCCCTTCTCCTCGGGATAGGGGGAGACGTCGGTCCCTCCGCCTGCGAAGGATATCCTCAAAGGCGCCCTGGACCTGTGCTCCATGGGGGGATAGCGTTCTTTCGCATAGATAATCCCTGTTGCTCGAGGACCGGTCCGCGCAGTCCGAACGTGGATGGAGCGGTCAGGATATGGACCCTGGACGCTCAAGTATTAGAAGGGTTAAATAGAAAGGTAACATCTTCTCCCAAAGATGGTCCCAAGCATTTCGGGAATGGTGCCGCTCGTCCTCCTCCTCCTGTTCGGAGGTCTCTGTCTGGCAGCGTTCCTGCCCGATGGGGCCGAAGCTGTCGGGGAGATGAGCGTCACCGCATTCTTCGACAGGAACTCGGTCGATGCCCATGTGGACCCGGAGAGAGGGGGCTTCGTGACCTTCACAGGGTATGTCGTTCCCCTGTTCCCTTTCGAAGTGGACGGTCAGTATGCCATCATCCGATTGACCGCTGAGGCCGGCGGATGGGAGACCACGGACATACCTGTCCTGACCGCAACCAAGGTCACGAACGAGCTCATGTTCTCGGTCTCGGTGCTCGTACCACCGGAGACCAGGGCCTCAGGGGGCGATATCACCCAGACCTTAACCGTTTCCGGGACCTGGAGCTATGAGCCGGAGAGCAGGTCCGGCCAGGTGGAGCCGGTGGAGGGGTTCATCGTCATTAGGCAGTATTACATGTACAGACTGAGCCTTGACAGGTCCTATGTCCAGGTATCCCCCGGTACCGAGTTCGATATTGAGATACGAATAGAGAACCAGGGGAACGGGGACGACGAGGTTGAGATAGACATAGAGGGCAGGGAGGTCCTTGAGGAGGAGGGATGGACCTTCCAGATGAACAGGACGCTCTTCAGGCTCCCGTACAACGGCAAGGTCCGCATGGGTATGACCATAACGACGCCAAAGGATTGGTCGCCCTGGGTGAACGAGGTCCGTATCTTCAGGTTCATCGTCGTTTCATCTCAGGCGGTCGGGACCCCGGAGCTCGAGCTCTACGAGGTAGCCGGTGTGTCCATGTTCGTCAGGACCCAGGGCATATCCGTACCCGGGTTCGAACCGGTCATAGCCCTAATAGCATTGGCCGCCGGGGCCGCTCTCTTTGCGGGAAGGAGGCTGAGGGGTTGAAGCGGGCGTTCATGGCATCCCTGTCACTTTCATGCCTCCTGCTCCTGCCAGGTCTGATGATGTCCACCCAGGGCTCTGTCAAGGGTACCATAGAAGCAGGCCCGGCCCCCTATGTCGCAGACGAGATGCCCTTCGAGAAGGAGGGTTTTCGCTATCTCCAGGTCTCCGGCTCGCCATCGGAAATAGGGTACCAGCATGGCAGCATGTTGAGCGATATCGTTGAAAGGTCATTATCGGGCTACGCACATGCGACACAGAGCTGGTACGGTATAGGGTGGAGGGCGGCCCGGGTCCAGGGCATGTCCTATTGGTCCTATGTCCCTCAGGAGCAGAGGGATGAGATGGACGGTATAGTCAAGGGGGCTTCGGAAGGGGGCGCGGTGAATCCCCTGGGCGCTCCGGTTGACAGATGGGACATACTCACTTTGAACGCCATCTGGGACATCTGGTGGAGGATGTCCCCCCCGGGCGATCCTTGGTGGTGGTTCCCGGGCGGTACGGTGATAGGAGCGGACGAGAGCAACGTCCCCCACCACTGCTCCGCCTTCGTAGCGACCGGAAGCATGACCTTAGACGGCGGTTTTGTCATAGGCCAGAGCCTTTGGATGCCCTATTTCCTAGCCCCCGCACATGCGGTGTTCATGGACATCATACCTGAAAAGGGGAACCGCATCCTGATGGAGGTCACTGCCGGCATGATCTGGTCGGGAACCGAGTTCTATCTGAATTCAGCGGGCCTGGTCGTGGGCGAGACCACTCTAGGCGTCGGCCATTACAAATGGGGAGGCCTGCCATCTTTCATAAGGCTCAGGCAGGCGGTCCAGTATGCGGACTCCATAGATTCCTTCGTTGAGATCATGGTCGACCGCTCGAACGGGGCCTACTGCGGGGACTATCTGATAGCGGATGCCGAGACCAACGAGGTGGCCATTTTGGAGCTCGGTTCGGACATCAATGTCGTCGCAAGGACCATGGACGGGTACCTCGGCTCCTGCAACTACCCCTGGGACCCGGATGTGGCGAAGGAGATGGGAGAACCGCAGGGGTGGGACCATGGCTGCTATCCTAGGTACGTCCGCTGGGAACAGCTCATGGACCGGGACCGCGGGAACGTGACAGCATTCAAGGCGATGGAATACCTGGGCGACCATTACGACACTGTGGAGGAGAGGGACAATCCATGCTCCCACACCCTCTGCGGGCATGTCGAGAACGCCTCGGGCTATCCCCACGGCTCAATAGATGCCAAGGCCACCAACAGGACCATGACCTTGAGGATGGAGACCCTGGCCCGCTACGGACATTCCTGCGGGCGCCCCTTCCTGGTCGAGGACCAGAAAAGGGATAATCCGGACTATGTCTTTGACGACCTGATAGATATCATCCCGGGCAACATCTCCTCTTTCGGTGCCTTCTATCCACTCGAGGTCAGGGTCCAGGATGGAAAGGGCTCCCCCGTTCAGGGTGCCAAGGTCATCCTGACGTCCCGCGTTGATGGGGCTTCAATCGAAACTGCAACGGGCGCTGATGGAATGGCCACAATGCCTATGCTCCCATGCTCCCATTACACGGTCGAAGGGAAGAGCGGCAGCTCGTATGCGGTGCTGTCCTACGTCCACAACGGGGACGGCAGCATCGAGCTCGTCCTCAAGGAGCGGGACGGTCAAGGGGGCTTGCTGTCCGGAGGGTCCGGCGCCCTGGTCATCATCCTGCTCATCATCATCGCCATATCGATATCGGTGGTCCTGATACGGGTCAAGAGGAGGAAGGGCCAGGTCCATCGATAATGAACGAAAAGGGGCCCATGGTGTCCGGTGGGAACAGGGCCAAAGGAGGGACGAACGGATGCGCTACTGCCCGAAATGCTGCGCCTACCAGCATGACCAGCTTGCCAAGGCCTGCAGGAAATGCGGGTTCGACTTCACGGACCACGAGAGACAGCTCAAGGCCGAGATGGAGCGTAAGCTCTCCGAGGAGAGGACCCAGGACGAGGATGCCTTCGGCAAGTTCGATATCGCTTCGCCCTGCCCAGAGTGCGGGGCCCCGACCCGGCAGGTCGAGAGGACCATAGAGGTCTCCGTAGAGGGGAACAAGGTCATGGTCCAGGACTTCAGGGTCATGGGCGGTGATATGAACAAGAGGTCCTTGAACCAGTATCAGATAGACATCGTGGGGGTCGAATGCTACAAAGGGCACAGGTTCTTCAGGTCGTACAAGCACAGGGAGAAACCCCTCTGCCCGATGTGCCAAGGACCCATGATCAGGTACGGCTCGGCCATACTTAGCTGCAACAGATGCACCAAACACTATTCCCTGAGCGACTGGGCATCGAAGGACCCAGTACAGCTGCTCGCCGACGAAGGCTGGAAAAAGCTCTGATGCTCGCTGCAGGAGGACCCGACCATGGACCTTGAGAGCAAAGAGCATCTGGAGGCGGTCAGGGCCCTGCAGACCGCCGAGGATGCCTATCGTTCGACGGACCCGGGAGCTGCCAGGCCCTATCTGGAACGGTCATTGGAGCTCGACCCCGGCAACTCGCGAGCATGGGAGCTCATGGGGATGATGGAGCTCTTGAGGGGGGACATCGGAGCGGCCGTGGAGCGTATGGGGTCCGTAAGGGCCAGGGACAGTGCCCACACGGAGGCCGGGAAGGTCATCTCTCTGGCATCCTCACAGGATTGGCCCCGCGGGAATAGCGCGCTCGAGCGGATGGCTGCCCTTGGAGCCTTGGGACAGACCTTCCTGTCATCAGGTATGATGGAGGCATCGGCCGTCTGTTTCAGGGCACTCGAGGTTCTGACCGAACCAGGATGGCAGGTCATGTCCCTGCTTGGCCTCATCTACCGACAGATGGACCATTTGGAGACCTCACTTGGCTACTATGACAAAGCCCTCGACAGCGGCGGCCCCAAGGACGAGCTGCTGTTCGACAGAGCTCTCGTCCTGGTCGGGCTCGGCAGGTTGGATGAGGCCTCAGAGGCCTTCAGGAGGTTCTCGGAGGGTCCGAAGGGCTCGGCGCAGTCATGGAACGACCTGGGGGCCGTCCTTGAGGCCCAGGGCAGGCTGGACGAGGCCTTGACCGCTTACAACAGGGCGATCGACCTGGACCAGGATTACTACATAGCCCTTTACTCCAAGGGGAAGCTACTGCAGAAGCTTGGGTCCATGGCTGAGGCCCGACCCGTGCTGCAGAGAGCGTTGGACCTGGAATCAAGGGTCTTTGACATCAACGATGTCCGCTCCTCGAAAGAACCCCCGGAGGAGGGAAAGGTCAAGGTCAAGCAGCTTATGAGGAGGGGTCCGGCCAAGTCGTGAGGGACAAACGGTCTGCCTATCAATCTACCAATATATTGGTCATTACAATAATTTTATTAATTGAACATCCATCCCAGGTCGATACAGATGACGGACCCCGATGTGGCCGCAGCTCTGGAGGCTTACCGTAAAAGCGGTCCTGTCATAGTCTATGATGCGGACGGAAGGGAGGAGGAGAGCGATCTGTTCCTTCCTGCCGAGGCATGCCACATGGAGCACATTAGGACCATGAGGAAAGATGGCGGGGGCCTCATCTTCCTGATGGTCAGAGCGGATGTCCGCGATGCGCTGGGCCTGCCGTTCATGCAGGAACTGTTCCCCAAGCTCGGAAGGGAGCATCCCCTGTTCTCGGTCTTGATATCCGACGATATACCTTACGATACCAGGTCCTCTTTCTCGGTCACCATCAACCACCGCAGGACCTTCACAGGCGTCACCGATATCGACCGTGCGATGACCGTGAGGGAGTTCGGGAAACTGGCTATGGCCATCCCTTCGCTCACCCCAGCGGAGGCCCTTGGGAGGTTCGGGGAGCACTTCAGGACCCCTGGCCACATCCCTATCTGCATATCATCGGACAGGCTTCTGGAGACCAGGTTCGGCCACACGGAGCTCTCCTGCGCCCTCTCGACCATGGCCGGCCTCTCGGGTGTCTCTGTCGGGTGCGAGATGATGGGGGATGATGGCAGGGCGCTGCCCAAGGATAGGGCGAAGGATTATGCAATGACGCATGGCTATCCGTTCCTGGAAGGGAAGCAGATCATCGATGCCTGGAGTTCCTGGGACGGTGAATGGAAGAGGAGCTATTCGCCCCGAGCAAAGGGGCTGCCGAAACGGACAGCATCGTCACTGGGTCCAGGCCAGACCCATATAGACCCTCCCGAAAAGAAGGGGGTCAGGGTGATGGCCACGGGTGTCTTCGATATCATGCACCCCGGGCATCTGCACTTCCTTCAAAGGGCCCGTGAGCTGGGGGACGAGCTCATCGTCGTAGTGGCGCGCGACTCCACGGTGGAATCCCTGAAGAGGCACCCCATAGTCAACGAGAGGTCGAGAAGGGAGATGGTCGAGGCATTGTCCGTCGTTGACGCCGCATATCTGGGATATGAGAGCGACCACCTCCGGATGGCCATAGAGCTCAAACCCGACATCATCGCACTGGGCTACGATCAGTCCTACGAGCCCGATGAGCTGGAGAACGAGCTGAGGAAAAAAGGCCTGAAGGTCCGTGTCGTCCGAATGGACAAGAGGACAGGGGACATAGAGGGGACAAGGCAGATCCTTGCCCGTATCAAGGAAGGGGGCGGGTCGATCTGAAGCGTATCGGGATCGTCGATACTACCTTCTCGAGGGTGGACATGGGCAGTGCGGCCGAGGATGAGCTCAGGTCCATGGGAAGGGGAGTGAGGACCATAAGGAGAACGGTCCCCGGGGTCAAGGACCTGCCCGTGGAATGCAAGAAGCTCATAGATGAGGAGGGCTGCGAGCTCGTGATGGCCCTTGGTATGCCGGGAAAGGAGCCCATCGATAAGATGTGCGCCCACGAGGCCAGCATGGGACTGATCCAGGCCCAGCTCATGACCGATACGCATATCATCGAGGTGTTCGTCCACATGGACGAAGCCCCTGACGAGAGGCAGCTAGAGGAGCTTGCCCTGGCAAGGACGAGGGAACATGCCAGGAACGCCCATCTACTGCTCTTCAAGCCTGAAGCGCTCAGGGCGCAGGCTGGGACAGGTCAGAGACAGGGTTTCAGGGACGCAGGACCCGTCGAAGGGAGGAGCGCTGTCTATCATTGATAGAAAGGAGGTACATAAGATGGCAGAAGGGAAGATAAGGATGGCAATGGCTGTATCGGAATACAACTACGATGTGACCATGATGATGTTGGAGCGGGCCCGCGCCCATGCGGAGTTCCTGGGCTGCGAGGTGAAATATATCGTAAAGGTCCCGGGCGTCTATGACCTGCCGTTCGCCCTGAAGAAGCTCCTGAAGAGGAAGGATGTGGATGGGGCCGTGGCCCTCGGGGCGGTCATAGAGGGCGAGACGGACCATGACGAGGTCGTGATGCAGCATGCCGCAAGGAAGATAATCGACATATCGCTCGAGGCCGACAAGCCCATCGGGCTGGGCGTGACCGGGCCTGGCATGAACAGGGGTCAGGCCCAGGCAAGGATAGAGAACGCCAAGACCGCGGTAGAAGCTGTCGTCAAGCTCATCAGGAACACTCAGGGCATCTGAGGGCCGGGCGCAGGTTCAGGGGTCCTTCCTTTTCTCATTGTTCCTATCGTCTTTGGGAGGACCCACCTCTTCCGAGAGGCCTCTGACAAGCTCCTGGAACCTCTCCAGTTCCTCGGAGAACGTTATCTCTTCGAACCCGCTCTCGGAAAGGACGTGGAACTCCTCCCCTTTTGGGATGTCCTGCGGCCTCTCGGCGAACGTCTCCTTGAGCACCCTGAATGTGAGGTCAAGTGCCTCCTTTCGGGTCATATCGCTCCTGTGCTCCGTCTCAAGGATGGATATGGCCGTCTTGGAGCCGCGGCCGATGGCAGTTGCCCTCCTTTCCTGGAAAACGCCCGAGGGGTCCGTCTCGTAGAGGTGGAAACCGCCCCCGTCCCCACCACCAATTATCAAGGCAGTGCCGAACGGCCTTACCCCCTCATATCGTGTATAGACCTCGCAGATACGGGAGACCCACATAACGAGCGTCTTTAAATCAGGGTCCATTCCATACTGCAGCCTCTCCTCCTGCGCCTTCTCCCTGAGGATGTCCACCAGGACCCTGGCATCGGCTATCAGGCCGGATGCGGCAGCACCTATCCTGTCGGTGACCTTGAACAGCTTCTCGATATGGTCCTCCTCCATGAGGGGGGAGTAGATCGATTTGTCTATCGAGAAGAGGATGCCCTTGTCGAATACCATGGCCATGGCCAGGCCCCCCTTCTTAATGGCCTCCCGGGCATATTCGACCTGATAGACCCTCCCGTCGGGAGAGAAAACGGTGGCGGCCTGGTCGTACTGGTCCTTGTCCATGGGATCCCTCTGATGGTATAGCATTTTACGGGGGCTCAGGCCCTCCTGCGCCCCTTGAACAGTCCCTTCCAGAACGGCTTCCGGGGAGAATCCTCGTCCGCCTGAGCATCGGAGGGTGCCAATTGTACCTGTCCGGGCCCCTTCGGTGCCTGGGGAGGACCGTTGGATGATGCCGTGTATGGGACAAGGTCAAGAGGGGGTCTTAGGTCCTCACCGTACCTGTCCTGGTACATTGATTGGAGCTTCTCGGAGGGTTGCTTCGTCAGGGATATGGTGTCTACCCTCTTCTCTACCTCGTCCATGGTCAGTTGTGACCGTCTGCTCCAGGGTGTGATATTGAGGGTATACGAGGCCGCAGCGGTCCTCCTGGCATCATCTTCCTTGTCGGAAGCGGCGATCGGGGCGGCGACCGGTCCATTGACACCGGTCGATGGTTGCCCTTCATCGTCCTTGATCTTCACAGGGTAGCCAAGCTCCCTGAGCTCGTACTTGTAAGGTCGGAGCCTTTCCTTGAGCTCCTCTTTTGTGATATCTCCCTTCTGAAAGGCCTTAAGGCTCTTCTCGTAAAGAGAGCTCGCCTCCTTCAGCCTCTTTTTCTTATCCTTGTCCAACGAAGCCATCGGGTGCCTCCCGCAGGGGTGGCACGACAAGGGACCTTCTCATATTATATTTTTCTAGATGTCATCATATTTTTCATGTCACCCGGAAGCTCACGCTCCAAGCATTAAAAGCCTATTCCCACAACCGTTAAATACGCCATCCTATATAGTCGCCCCCCTCCCTTGACCCGTCAACATGTCCAGCATTGTCAGATGTGCATTTTCGAGGAGGTGAACCTTTGGTCAACGGCCAGATCGAGATGATAGTGAGCCTGAACAGGCTTACCGAGGCCATCATAAACAGCTACAAAGAGCACAACATGAGCCAGGAGGATGCCAGCAACATGGCATACCATGTGCTCAACTTCTTCGGCTTCGGCGACAGGATAGTGGATAATATACTCGAACCCGAGGACAGGGACCTTTTCTATATGCTAGAGGACTTCGGGCTGCTCGTGACGGAGAGGGAGGAGACGACCCTCTACGACGGCAGGGAGTGGAGGATACACTACTGGCTCCTCAAGAAGCACGCCATAAGCCATATGGCCTGCAACGGTGCGGGGGTGTGTACGACCCCTGATGAGAACCGCAACATCTACGAGGAGATCCCCGACGAAGCATGGGTCAGGGCCTGAGCGGATGACATATAACGTTCACATCGGAACATAAACCATTAATACTGATTCCAGCTATCGATATATCTGTCAGCTTGGGCTATGGGATGCTCCCTGGCCTCGGTGACCGGAGTGATGGTAATGAAAGGTCCGTTCGCAACGGCTTTGTTCCTGGTATTACTGCTTGCAGCTACGCCTCTCCTTTCCCTGCCCAAAGGCGGGTCCGCCGCAGATGCGGATGAGGGTATGGATGGTTACGGGGCTGAGGTCGATGAGGGTGCTCTGCTTGGGGGAGAAGGGGCCCCCATCAGGTTCGATCCGGAGATGCCCAGACCTCTCGACCACGGGAGCATCTTGAGGACCGTCGATGACCTGTCCACCCTCATGAACCCCATGGCGGGCTTCAGGTACGTTCCTTTCAGGACGACGGGACCAGCCCCCTCGGCGGGTACCAAGGACGAGAACGATGCCCCGGACAATGCCACGGAGCTGAACGATGGTGATTCGGTCTCCAACAATGTGACCTCCTGGTTGAGCGGGACCACCATCCACATGAACGATATCGATTTCTACATCATCAACCTGACCGCCGATGGCATAAGGAACATAGTCGATGTCATGACGGTCACCATAGATTCGCAGGATGGGGTCGATAAGAAGGCCCACCTCATAGTCCAATGCCTATCTGTGAACACGCTCCTGGGCCAGTTCGATGTTGCCTCATTCGAGGTCACGGGAGGGCTCCACGGTGCGAGGTCGGTAATGGAGATAACGCCCGAGGGCGACCCTTCGGTCAACATAGAGGTCCCCTTCTTCCTATACGTTTATTCGTTCAACGATACAAAGATCGACTATACGATATCGATAGATATCGTCCAGTCCACCAGGTCAGAGTGGAACGG
>JALOTP010000041.1 GCA_025457865.1 Thermoplasmatota archaeon
GAGTATCCCTAGCTCTGCACCTCGCCCTATACCGACCGTGACGGCAGTGGGAGTCGCCAATCCAAGGGCACAGGGGCACGCTATGACGAGCACGGATATGAGGGTCGAGAGCGAGAACAGAAGCTCCTCGCCAACGACAAGGTACCAGACCACGAACGACAGTAAGGCAACTGTCAGGACGAAAGGAATGAAATAGGATACGACTCTGTCCGCGAGCTTCTGGATGGCAGGCCTTGATCCCTGCGCCTCCTCCACAAGTCTGATGATCCCTGAGAGGACGGTGTCCTTACCGACCCTGGTAGCTTCCATCTGCAGGAGCCCCGGCCCGTTCACCGTTCCCCCGATCAGCTGATCATTGGGCCCTTTGGAGACCGGCAGGGGCTCCCCGCTTAGCATCGACTCATCCACATGGCTCAGACCGCCATTCACCTTACCGTCGACAGGGACCCTCTCCCCGGGTTTCACAGTGACAAGGTCTCCCACGAAGACATCCTCTGCATCGATATCGAGCTCCCTGCCTTCCCTGATAACATGAGCGGTTCTGGGCTGAAGTCCTATGAGCTTCCTTACCGCGGCGTTCGCTTTCCCTTTAGCCCTTGCCTCAAGGAACCTTCCAAGGGTCAGGAAGCCTGCGAGCATCAGGACCGTATCATAGAATATGAAATCCATGCTCAATAGGACCTCAAAGGTACCCAGGACGGATGAGATGTAGGCGACCCCCATTCCCAATGAGTACATCACGTCCATGTTCAGGTTCCCGTGCCTGAGGGATACCGCCGCAGCTCTGAGAACGGGGTATCCTATGAATGCGAAGACGGGGGTGGTCACGGCGAACATGATGAGGTGCATCATCATGTCCATCTCCAAAAGATGCATGGCGAGCATCATAACTAGACCAAAACCAAGACCCAGGGAGAACCTGACGGCACGCAGTGTCTGCTCCTTCCTGTAGAGCTTCTGTCTGACCTCTTCGCCCTTCTCTTCCTCGCTCCCGAGGAACTTGTATCCGATGCCCTCTACGGCCTTCTTGATGTCCCTGGTCGATACTGTCCCTGGTAGATAGGTAACATAGGCCTTTTCCGCGGCCAGGTTGATCCTTGCGGAGGTCATGCCATCGACCGTCATCAGAGCATCCTCGACGGCCTTGACGCACATGGCGCAGGTCATCCCACCGACCATTACAGCGCTCCTTTCCTCAACTATGCCGTAGCCAGTGTCGCGTATCCGGGCCATAAGTTGAGGTATTCCAACCTTTTTAGGGTCGTACTTGACGGTCGCGACCTCGCGAGCGAGGTCGACCCTGGCATCGACTACACCCTGAGCCCCTTTTAGGGAGCCGGTAATGGCCTGCGCGCACATGACGCAGGTCATCCCGGTCACTCTGATGTCTAAGGTCCTTTCCATGGTACGATCATCTCAACTTCGTCCCATCAGTCCTTCTTCATCGACCTGAGGGTCTCCAGTACTTCCTGGACATGACCCTCGACCTTGACCTTCCTCCAGACCTTCCTGATCTTGAGGTCGGGGTCAATGAGGAACGTGGACCTCTCCACGCCCATGAAGCTCTTCCCGTACATGCTCTTCTCCTTCCATACCCCGTAGCTATCCATGACCTTATTGTCCTCATCGCTCAGGAGCCTGACCTTCAGGTCATGCTTGCCTATGAACATCATGTGGGAATCTGCCGGGTCGGGACTGACCCCAATGATAGCAGCTCCCTCCCTGGAGAAGTCCTCCACCATGCAGCTGAAGTCCTTCGCTTCCAGTGTGCACCCGCTGGTGTCGTCCTTGGGGTAGAAGTAGAGCACGGTCCATCTGCCTTTGAGGTCCTTGGAACATGCCATCTTACCGCTCTCGTCCGGCAGACAGAGATCAGGGGCCTTCTTGCCCATCATAGGGTCCTTGTCACCATCCATTCTATCACCGTTATCGATGATGAAGGGTAGGGTATAAATCGATTGACCCTTATATTTCAATCATATGCCGAACTCACATCCGACCATGTTAGGTCTTGGACATGCATGAACGGTGGAGGTCCTGGGTATTCCGAGAGGTCTCAGTCCGTCCTTCTATACGATGGCATTGGAGGTATGAACTCCTTCAGCCGCTCTATGGTCGGATGGACCTTGCCCCACCTTATCAGGGAGAAAGCGACATCTATGATCTCCGGTCTGGCCTCAAGGAACCTCTCGTACTCGAGCCTGATGGAATCGTAGTACTTCCTTGCGGTTATCCAATCGGGAGCGGCGAATATGACCAGGAGGTCGTATATACCGTTCAGGTAGTAAGTGTCCATAAGCCGGATGTCCAGTTCGCCGGGGGCGTTCGTAAGGTGCCTTCTTATCAGGAGGTCCGCCTGGTCCTGTGTCAGCGGTTTGAACTTGAGGAGCAGGATGAAGGCCTTCCAGTCTATGGCATCCTCATCGACCACGGCAGTGTATCCCCATACAGCCCCGCTGTCCTCCATCTTCTTCTTCTCCCTCCAGACCTTCTGCCTGTAGGACCCGCAAGCCCGGGCTATCTCCTCAAGGCTCCTTGTAGGGTCCCTAAGGAGCTCGTTCAGGATCCTCTGACCCTTGAATTCCGTGGTGATGTTCCTCTTAAGGTTCGGTGACATCCTTGTCCACCTTGTTGGGCGAATGTGTGGATTCTTATAATACTTGCGTACAAAACCAGGACAATTGTAACATAAATCAAGGACCCGAGCGAAACTTGATAGTGCCCATTGCCCGCTCTCAGTGACGAGCGAAATCCTAGCAACATTTAAAAAAGGTGGAAAGATATCCCGCTCAACGTGGCCTGGAGGTACCTACAGGTACAGGCCAGGACCGTCTCCTTGGACAAGGGGGATCAAGATGCTGACAGAGATCACGAACATCCAGAACATGGAAGTGATAACGGACAAGGGCCTGTCCCTGGGTTTGGTCGAGGATGCAATAGTCGACCTGGATACTGCTGAGGTCTACGAGCTATTGATATCGCAGACCAATCCGGACCTGGTGGACGATGGTGCCAATGTGGGAGTCCCGTTCAGATGGATCCAATCCATATCGAAGGTCATACTGCTCAAGCACTTCCCCGGCAGGATCAGGAGACGTTCCGAGATAGAGATACCGGCCCTGCCCCAGGATGGAAGGAAGAGGAAGCTTCGGGTCATGAGGAAGGAAGGCGGTGAGGGCGGGCTCACCCGTTCCGGATGGAGATAGACCTGTCAGGGGTTCGTCCCGATGGCGATGAAGGACCTTACCGACCTCGAGGCCCGTGTCTATGAGCATATCAAGGCCAACGATTTCTCATCAAGGCCCTGGATAACCTCCAACGAGTCCAGAAGACTAGGTATCACCGATGAATCGCTATATAAGGCCCTATCCGAGCTCACGAAGAAGATAAAGGACAATATTTGGATATACTACGAGGCCGGACACCTTCACGTTGTGGCCGATTAGACCGCCTCGCTCAGCAGGACCTCAATGGTCCGTCCCTCATCTGTCATTTCCATGAACATCAGGCCGTTGTACCTGCTGATTATCCTCTTTACAAGGAACATACCCATTCCTTTGGAGCCATTGCCCTTGCCAGGTGGTCCTTGGGATAGGGTGTTATCAGATGCATCCTCTGCTTTGGAATGGCAGCCAGTTATGGTCAATCTGACAGGTTGGGGTATGAGGTCGCTCCTGGAGATGTCCCTTCTGACCTCGACCCTCAACCGTTCCTCCCCTGTCCCGGTGTCCAGGCAGTCCTCGAATATTCGGACCATCGCCTCCTCCAGGAGGTCGTCCGCCATCACATGCAATCCGGACCGGTCCACATCGAACCTGGTTAGGCTTTTCTCTCTCCCCCTATTAACCCTGTCCACGCTCTTCGATAGCACATCATCGATATCGACGGAGGATGGCTCCCATTGAGGTCTTGTGAGCGTCACTACCTTTACGTCGTTGATTATGGAGGTCGCCCTCATCACTTCCGATATGGCCTTACTGGTAAGGTCCCTTCTCCTTTTCTCCGAGCGCTCTATCCCCATGAGGTCCAGGCAACCCATGATACCCGCATTGGCGTTCTTCATATCATGGAGGAGCAGGTCAGCAAAGAGGGCCAGTTCCTCTTGGGCAGCGATAAGTCTGTCATTGTGAACCATTAGAGACCTCTCAAGCTCCTTGGTCCTAGAGATGTCCTGGCCGACCATGAGCACCATCGATATCTCGCCGGAGGGACCGAATATCATGGTATTCTCGAGCAATATCGTGACCGTTAGCCCCGAGCTAGCGCGGACCCTGCTCTCGTACTGCGTTCGCGCACCGGAACCAATGTCGAACTTGAACACCTCGAGCCTCCCCCTCACGGAATCCGTATCGGAAAGAAGATCGAACCAGGACGTCCCCTCCACTTCCTGGTTAGTGTACCCCAACGCCCTCCTGGCACCGTTGTTGAATAGCTTGATCCTCCCCTCACCGTCGATCCCGATTATGATGGCATTTGACGTCTCAAGGAGGTCGTTCAACAAACCCGGGAGAGCCGTACTGTCAATGGCCCTACCTTTGGCCCCTGACGATACCTTCGAGCTCTCACCCTTTCTGGCCATGGTTCTCCACAGGTCCCTTTGTAGTTGGTCCGGCCCTGGTCCATTCCATTAGATATTATTTAAAGATAGGGAGGTCGTTCTCAAAAGATGCGCTTGAAGTTTCGCACAACTCCCGGGAAACCGTTTTGTACCTATAGGGGGATGGAGAGGTGATGGCTCGGCCGGATGGTGTGAGGACCGACAGCTCCTGGACGGAGAAGTACAGGCCCGGGGACCTTGACGACCTGGTCGGTCATATTAGGCCCGTTGCAGAGCTCAGGGCATGGGGGCGGTCCTGGTCATCCGACCGATTGCCAGAGAGAAGAGCGCTCATCATAGAGGGGGACCCAGGTGTTGGGAAGACCACCGCCGCTCTGGCGTTAGCCTCTGAGATGGGCTGGGATGTCGTCGAGCTCAACGCCTCCGACTCAAGGAACATGGAATCGATCAGGATGCTCGCAACCCGGGGCGCACTGTCTCGGGACATCACCGATACGGACGGGTACACAGGGTCCGAGCACCACAGGCTCAAGATGATCCTCCTGGACGAGGCGGACAACCTCTTCGAGAGGAGCGCCTCCAGTGAGGACGGGACCGATGTGGGGGATAGGGGCGGAAAGAGGGCCATAGTGGAGCTCGTCCGTATGACCAAACAGCCAGTAGTGCTGATCGTGAACGACCTCTACGGGCTAACCAGCGGGTCGGGCGCCTCATTGAACCAGAGCTGTCTGAAGGTGAGGTTCAGGAAGGTGTCGGGCGCCTCCATAGCAAAGAGGCTGAGGTTCATCTGCAGCAGAGAGAAGGTCGCCTGCGAGGAGGACCTCGTCATAGCGCTCTCTGAAAGGGCCGATGGCGATATGAGGTCCGCTGTCTCCGACCTACAGCTCCTGTGCGCCGGCAAGACAAGGATCGGCCTGAAGGATGCCGATGTGCTCGGGTTCAGGGACGTCAGGGGAAGCATCTTCGAGACCCTGGACCGGGTCTTCAAGGCATCCTCGCTCAAGGCCGCCATCAAAGGCATGGAGTCCGTGGACGAGGACATAGGGTCGCTCATCCTCTGGATGTCGGAGAACGTAGAGGTGGCAATGTCCCATCCGGAGGACATAGACAGGGCCATGCAGCTGCTTTCAAAGGCGGATATCTTCCTGGGGCGGGTCCGTAGGAACCAGGATTTCGGTCTCTGGAACTATGCTAGGAAACTGATGGCGGCCCTCTCTCTGGCCCGAAAGCACCCCCACGCATTCAAGGAGCGCTACAGGTTCCCCTCCTATCTGCGCTCCATGTCCAGGACCAAGGAGTCAAGGGGCGCCATGAGAGAAGCCACTCTACGCATTGGAAGGGTGCTTCACACCTCGTCCAGGACCGTGATGGATGACCCGATCTGGAGACTTGCCCTTCTCTGTGAGAGGGACCATGAGCTCGCCTCGTACCTTGTCGCCCAGGCAGACCTTGAGAACGAGCATCTCAAGGTCCTGACCGGTGGAAGGATGAAGGCTGCAGATATGGATGAGATCATGGAAGGCGCGAAGGCCCTATCCGCCCTCAGGTCGAGGCCCAGAGGCATTGAGTACGATTTCCAGACTGAGGAAGACCATGATGAGGAGGCCGCCGAAGAGGAACCCCCAACACCAGAGGTCAAGGCTGCAAAGGAGCAGGAAAAGGGCCTGCGGCAGTCAGGTTTATTCGATTTCTAGCGGACCTCATAGCTCGAGATCGCCAGCCGATGGGATTGGAACAGCCTTGTCCTTCCTGTCTGCCGGTCTCTTCGAGGTCCTCTTGAAAAGGCCGAACCCCTCCTTTTCAACAGGTTCCGGCGATACCTTTCTTGAGCGGACCCTGTCCTTCCGGGCCTCCTTCCTCATGTTCCTCATGGCACGCCAGGCGGTCTTCTTCTCCTTGTAGGAGCCCTCCCTCTTATCCTCCGAGAGCCTCTGGAACCTCTTGTTCCATTTACGTTTGTTCAATATCGAGAGCAGGACGCCCCCTACCACTATGATGCCCAGCATTACAACGACCTTGAGGATGGTGAAAGCTATAGAGGTCAGGTCAACCTGCACCTTACTATGCACGAGCTTTAGTATCTTGGTGGTCGATATGTTGAGCTCGGGGGAATAGCCGATGGTCACGAAAACCTCAATGTCCTGACCTATGCGGTTCTCCCTCTCCCAGTATATCTCCCTGGAAAGGTTCAGCGAGTTGGAAAGCGAGGTGAGCTTCTCGTTGGGGACGATCAGCTTGTTGACTAGGATCTGCGTATATATCTTGGTCCAGGGGGCCATGAACGCATCCTTGTATTCCAGGATCACGTTCTGCCTTGTTATGCGCACATCATGGATGGAGAGCGAGTTCGAATCGAAGCTGAAACCGGAATCCAGCGAGCTGGACCCGAACTTGAGTGTGGCGCCGCCGTTGCATCTCGCCTGGATGTAAAGGGAGATGACCGAGCCGGGGTCTATGGTCGTATCGTTGCCGGGCGGGAACGATGCACGGGCGATAACTAAAGTGTCCTGTCCCGAATTGATCCTAGCCCCGCTGACCGATGCCTGAAGGAGGACCGAATCGTCCTTCATCAGCTGGAAGATGAAATCGGACGATACCGACCTCTCGGTGTTGGTACACCATACTCCGACCTCCATCTGGCCCCCGAGGTTGATCCTCTGGCGTACAGACTGGCTGTACCAGGTCCCTACGGGTTTCCAGTAAGTATGTCCAAGGGGTATGATGCCGAATCCGCGCAATCCATCCCTCACGAACCCGTCCGGAATGGTCACAGCCTGGAACTCGTCCGCGACCTGCGATCTCAGCGGTTCTAGAGACATCCCCTCCATCATGAACAGCTTCATCGGAGTGAGCTGGGGCGGGGCTGCCTGGGCCTGGCTGCCAACTGGAAGGAGGACCGCTCCAAGGGCTATGAGAGCCGTAAGTATCAGTGCCGATGCTAACCTGAACACGAGAGCGCTCTTCATTTACCACACCATTGACCTTGCAAGCGGCCTACTGGGGTTCTTTCGGCCGATAAGGAACAAAAGGGACACGTCCGATATAACCTTTATTGAAGAGAGATGTCATTAGGGCCTGTGGTAAGGCCCTCGAGAAGATAATTATATCCGCTGGACTTAGACCCCCGTATGGTCCATCTCAACAGGAGGAGATACGTGGTGGTCCATATAATATCCCCCCGCGATGTGGGAAGGGGTTTGCTCATCAAGCTCATCAGGGACAGGACAAGGTCCCTTTCGGAGGAGAGGTTCCAGGAGGTCAAGCCGTGGCTCGTCTATTTCGAGAGGGGCTGGGCCATAATCCGGACCGGGCACAGGGGTTCGGCCGAGCTCTTGGACATCCTCGCGGCCATTGACGGCACAAAGCTAAGGGAGGGCACTTTCCAGCTCCGGGTCGTAGGGATCTCCGGCACCCTTCGTGGCGCATTCCTTAAACATGTCCCTGAACCTGCCAGAGAGGGGCTTACTTACAGAAAGGATGATAATGGCCCCAATACCGGGGTCAAGAGGTCGGGACCAACCCAATAAATATTTAAGATATCAGGAACCTCGCCCTCCGCGGAATCATAACATGGAAGGGGCCTGGTCCTTTAACGGGCCGCCCCATCAAGAGGGACCCCAATGCAACCGGGAAACATGGCATACGATAGGGCAATAACGGTATTCTCTCCGGACGGCAGGCTTTTCCAGGTGGAATATGCCAGGGAGGCCGTCAAGAGAGGTACAACGACCGTTGGACTGAAGTTCAAGGACGGGGCGATACTGATCATAGACA
Source organism: Thermoplasmatota archaeon (assembly GCA_025457865.1). Lineage (GTDB taxonomy): Archaea > Thermoplasmatota > Penumbrarchaeia > Penumbrarchaeales > Penumbrarchaeaceae > JALOTP01. The sequence goes on from JALOTP010000041.1 coordinate 8,333, forward strand.
AGAGGATAACAAGCCCCCTCATAGAGCCTAGCTCCATAGAGAAGATATTCAAGATCGACGAGTACATAGGATGCGCGACCTCAGGTCTGGTCGCAGATGCCAGGGTACTTGTGGACAGGGCCAGGGTCGAAGCACAGATAAACAAGATCACCTACGATGAGAGGATCCCAGTAGATGTCCTTGTAAAGAAGATATGCGACTTCAAGCAGAACTACACCCAGTACGGCGGGGTGAGGCCGTTCGGGACAGCTTTGCTCATAGCTGGGGTCGATGACAAGGGCATCCACCTGTTCGAGACGGATCCCTCCGGGGCCATGATGTCCTACAAGGCGGGCTCCATAGGGTCCGGCAGGACGGTCGTCATGGAGATATTCGAGGAGAAGTTCAAGCCCAACATGACCCAGGAGGAGGCGATCAAGCTGGGACTGGAGGCTTTGATGGGTGCAACGGAAGAGGGAAGCCTGAACACCTTGGCCGTTGAGATAGGTCTCGTGAAGAAGAAGGAACCTTTCCAGAAGGTCGACCCGAAGAAGGTCGTCAAGCTGGTAGGGGACATGAAGAAATGAACTTGAAAGGGGGGGAAGTTCTCTATGGTCTCCCTGGATAAGGCCGTGATAGCGCAACTTGAGAAGATGGGGGAAACCTTCGAGATATTCGTGGACCCGGACCTCGCACAGAAGTACCGGGAGGGCGAAAAGGGGATCGAGCTCGGGAACATACTTGCCGTCGAGATGGTCTTCAAGGACGCCCACAAGGGCGAGAGGATGCCCTCCGAGACGCTCCACAAGGTCCTGGGGACCATCGACGAGTTGGAGGCAGCAAGGATCGTTCTCGAGAAGGGGGACATACAGCTAACTACCGAACAGAGGAAGCGCATCCAGGAGGAGAAGCGCAAACAGGTCATAGCGCTGATAGTAAGGAACTGCATAAACCCGGTCACCAAGACCCCCCACCCCCCGGTGCGGATAGAGATGGCCATGGAGGAGGCCAGGGTCAACATCGACCCGTTCAAGAGCGCTGAATCCCAGGTCCAGGACGTCATTAAGGAGCTGAGGCCTCTCATCCCCATCAGGATGGAGATGACCCAGATAGCCATCAAGGTGAACGGGTCCCATTACGGAAAGCTCATAGGTGAGTGCCGGTCGTACGGCAAGGTTCTGCGGGATGAATGGACCAAAGGTGGGGAATGGGTATGTCTTGTGGAGATACCCGCCGGGCTCCAGATAGAGTTCTACGACATGCTGAACAAGAGGACCCACGGAGAGGTCGAAACAAAGATATTGAACCATTGAGACGGGTCCAGCCGGGTGGGAACATATTTATATAGATTCCTTTTTAGGGTCCTTCCCGATACGGGCAGGTCCCGACAGGGAGGGGCAATCATGTCACGAAGGACAAAGAAGGTCGGATCTTCCGGAAGGTACGGAGCGAGGTACGGCCTCAGCGTCAAGAAGCAGATGAAGGCGGTCGAGAAGAACAAAGGCGCCAAGTACGCTTGCCCCAGATGCTCGAAGGTCAACGTGAAGAGGGTCGCATCCGGTATCTGGGAATGCAGGTCATGCGAACTCAAGTTCACCGGCGGGGCGTACCAGCCCGTGACCGGCAAGTTCAAGCTCATAGAGAACCGCCTGGGAAGTGTGTGAAATGTACCGATGCGGAAGATGTGGGGAGAAGCTTGCCTCCGAGTTCAGCCCCATAGGCATACAGTGCAGCAAGTGCGGTTTCAAAGTGTTCTACAAGGAGAGGCCCAACAGGAAGAAGGTCCTGAAGGCCGTCTGAGGTAGGACCTTGAGCTGCCTCAGTTTGATCGCTGAGCTGCCCCTGGAAAGGGACGTTCTCTCCAGGGTGCTCGAACCCTTGAGGATAGAAGCGCTATCTCCGCCTCCTGGGGGGGAGGTCTCGTTCTTAGAAGGGCGGGGCACGCTCGTCCTTGAGCTCAGGTCAGACGAGGCATCCACCGCAAGGGCGATGTGGAACTCCTACATGGGATTGATATCGGCCGCTCTTCGGACCGCGAAATGATACTCGTTCACCACATTTCCATTCCACGTCAAAAACATATATAAGGACCTGTGATATGGTGCCCGAAAGGGTGTTTTAAAATGGCCTATCAGATACCAGTAGAGGTCCAGGAGAAGATAGCCAGGTTCGAGCAGCTCAAGGCCCAGCTCCAGATGGTCGTTGCCCAAAGGGCGGAGATGGCAGCAAGGAAGAGGGAGCTCGAATCGGCCCTGTCCGCTCTCAAGGACGTGAAGAAGGAAGAGGTCTACAGGCGGGTGGGGGAGCTCATGATCAAGGTAAAGGACACCAAGGGATTGGTGACCGAGATGACAGAGGAGCTTGACACCCTCAGCGTCAGGTTGACCTCCATGGAGGGGCAGGAGAAGACCCTCCGCGAGATGTACGAGCGGCTTGGCAAGGAGCTCAATGAGGCGCTCAAGGGGTACAAATGAGCGGAACACCTGCTGGAAGACCTGTGCCCAGACCCGACGGGTGGGCGTTCGGGAGAGGGATCCTTCCATATCCCAAGGATAGAGCGCTCCTTTGGAACCTGGTATCCGAGATGATCGACGGCAGGGAGGGAGGTGTGATGGTGTATGCCCATCACAACGCCGACCTCGATGCCGTTGCCACTGCGCTCGTTCTGAAGAGGACATTTCCCTGGGTCAAGCTCGGTGCGTTCAAGAGCATATCCACGCCTGGAAGGAAGCTATTGACGGCCATGAAGGAGGAGATGGCCGTTGACCCGGACCTCACCATTTTCAAGCTTGTCGTGATAGTCGATTCCTCCTCGGCCCTCCAGGTATCGGATGGGAACCTCTCGTCATGGCCCCGTCATTGGGTCCTTGACCACCATGCGGAGCATGAGAGGTGGGGAACGGAGCATTACAATGACCCGAACATGGGGGCCTGCGTCGAGATAGCGCTCCAGATCGCCATGATGACCAATTTGCCCTTGGACAGGGAGATGGCGGTTGCGGGCATTGCGGGGATCATAGCCGATACCGGGAAGTTCAGGTTCGCCAGGGCGAGTGACATGTCCGCATGTTCCTTCCTCTTGAACGGTTCCGATGTGAGGATGGAGGACGTTCTTGATGTGATAGAGGGGGAGGAGTACTTCGACGTCTCCAAGAAGATAGCGCAATTGAAAGCGATGAGAAGGGTACAGTTCCAGAAGGTCGGCGACCAGATAGTTGCGACCTCAAGGGTCACCTCCTTCGAGGCGGCGGCCGCAAGGGCGCTCCTGGTTGCAGGAGCGGATGTAGTCTTCATTGCTGCTGACAGACCCGACGAGCTCAGGATATCTTCAAGGGCGAAACCACATATATTGAGGCTCGGGGTGCATCTGGGGAACTTCATGGACGAGATAGGGAAGCTCACCGGGAACGAAGGCGGTGGCCATGATGGGGCGGCGGGGTTGAACGGGAAGGGTAATGCGGATAAGATACTCTCGCTGTGCATGAAGAAAATGGCGGAAGAGATCGAGAGAAGGTCCAGGGGCGTGAAGGTGAAGCATGAGGAAACCCTCGGACCGATGGATGGAAAAAAAGCATCCGATGACCTACGGTCCGATGGATAATAATCAACCGATGTCCTTAGGAAAGACCCGGGTCAAGACTACTTGAGGATCATCGATAACGAGAACACCAGGCACTTAAGGAAAAAATCCTTGTGGGCGAACATTCTGTTTTATGTTTTCAAATTATTTAAGGCATATCGGTTCTACGATTGTTGGATGGATTTTAAAATAGAAACGGTGATTGTTCGCCATATTTAATCTTTGATGGAACAAATAAATAGAATGAAAACAAGAAATGCCGACATGTAATTCGGGCATATATGCCCGTATTTGTTGCTGGATACAACAAATTTTGCTCAAATAGACTAATATATCCATCTCATCCATGGATGATAGAGGCAGGGAAAACAGCAGTAAATGAGTTTGGAAAAGCGATGTCCCTGCCCTTGGAGTGATACGGGCTATGCGTTAGCGTATGCTCTATCCAGAAAAACAGGAAGGTGAGAGGTACATGAAAACAAGGAAGAATGCATGGCTCCCTGCGAGCCTTATGATTTTTGGCCTGACGTCACTCATGGTCTGCGGAATGCCGACCATGGCCGACATTGCACCGGGTGCCGATACGGAACCGCCGGTCTTCTCGAACGCAGAGGTAAGCCCATCCCCCGAAACGGGGGCGACATCCACGTTCAGGATAGATGTGACCGATGACGTATCGGTGAACATGAGCTCTGTGGCGCTGAACTATATGGGGGACACGGACGGCGATTACAGCACGGTCATGATGTCCTGGGACTCGGGGGATACCTACGAATGCTCTTTGTATATCAATGACTTCTGGTCCACCCTGAACTACCATTTCTCGGCCGCTGATCCCTCTGACAATCACGGGAAATCGGATGAGTTCGAAAGCGAGGTTTCCGACATCATATCCCCGTCCCTGGACTATGACTGGTCAGACACGGCCGGGTACACTGGGGACGATACCCTTCTCTACATTGTCGTCTCTGACAACATAGCTGTGACAGAGGTCGAAATAGCATATTGGTTTGGCTCCGGTTCGGTGAAGGATATTTCCCCCGAGGTGTCCGAGGGAGGTCTGGGGTCGAGCCAGTACTCTTACGAGTACATATCTGTACCAGAAAACTCCGTGGACTACCTGCATTATGAGGTCACCATCACGGATGAGGCGGGCAACCAGTTCGGTCCGACAAGCACGGTGGACGTACCCATCTACGACAACGACCCGCCGGAGATGTCCGAACTCTCGATCGAAGGGTCACCCGTAACTGGAGGGACCACCAAATTCTCCATCAAGGTCACGGACAATGTGGAACTGGACACATCGTCGGTCACACTCCACTACATGGAGGAGAACATGGGTTCCTACCGTTCAGTGACCATGGATGACATAGGTTCCGGTGTGTTCGAGCAGACAATTGACATCGATGTGAGCTGGACCGGTCTCTACTGTTACGTATCAGCCAGCGACCCATCTAGCAACTATGCAACCTCTTCGTCCTCCTACCATTATGTTTACGATATCATATCACCGAGCATCATGGGCGATGCTTCCGACAGGGAAGCATTCACTGGGGACAGGTTCCAGTTCTCGTTCGTCGCCAATGACAACACGTTCATCGATCAAGCGATTGTGACCTACTGGTTCGGATATGGCCCAAGCGACACGCTCTATCTGACCGTCAATGGAAAAGGTCATGGTGAGGACCAGCATTTGACCGGGACCTTACGGTTGCCCTCGGATTCCCTCTCGGACCTGAACTATTTCCTTGACATTTATGACCGCGAGGGCAACTGGGACGGGACCTCCACCTCTACCATCTCTATCGAGGACAACGATGCACCCGTTGTCGAGCTCATATCGAATCCCAGGGCCACGACCGGGGACGATTTCCGGTTCGTCATAGGGATATCGGACAACATAGATGGGTACGAACTAGGAGAGGTCCATATCCTTTACTGCTACGCCGGGGACTGGTCGAGCTCCGTCAACATATCTCTTGATTACGATCCGTCAGAGCTTGTGTGGGGCAGCTCCGACTTCCCCATTGATATCAATACAACGGGGCCTCTGGACTACTTCGTGACCGCACCTGACTCCTCGGGTAACTGGATGGGGTCATATGCCGTTCAGGTCATAGGCGACAATGACCTGCCTGACTATGATTGGCCGGACCTCTCACCGACCACAGGCACGACCGGGGACATCGTTCCGTTGACGATCAGGGCCAGCGACAATGTCAAGGTTGGGTCGGTTATTGCGGTCACGCAGTACGAGGACGGTACAAAGTGCGCCCAGGTCGAGCTCACCGAGGGACCCATTGGAACTTTCGTCGGTTTTCTCCCGCTCTCGCCTTACACCATCTCGGACCTGACGTACCACTACATCATCACCGATAGTACTGGCAATTCGGTCGAGACGTCCGACAGAAGTGTATCCATAACCGACAACGACCCCCCGGAGATAGTATCTGATATGTCTCCAGTTGAGGCGGGTGCAGGTTCGAATTACGTCTTCAAGGTCATCCTCTGGGACAACATTCAGGTAAAAAAGGGGTGGGTGGAGTACTGGACCTCCTACGAGCCTACACATATCCGTCTCGAGCTCACAAGGGTCGCCCAGGGCCTCTACTACCACCGGTTCGACCTTAGCTTCAGGGCAGGGACCCTTTACTACTTCTTCGACTGCGAGGACATCTTCGACCACAAGGCCGTCACGACCCCCATCAAGGAGGTCATGATAACGGATAGCGTGTCCCCTGTCATCTCCCCATTGGAGCATCCGGATAAGGCCACTACGGGCGATGAGTTCACCATTAAGGCCCATGTCACAGACGATGTGGGCATGGACCGGGTCAGGCTGGGGTTCGAGTACTCCAATACCCCCGGTACCATCACTTTCATTTCGGGGGCTGAGAAGGATGGGAGCTATGAGTTCACCATACAGGTAAGACATGTCCTTGCCGACCTTACATTCTGGATCGAGGCGTGGGATACTGTCGGGAACCCATCCTTGACCGATCGTACCACTGTAACGATCGAGGATGACGACCTGCCGGAGATCGGGTCTGACCTCTCGGACCCAGAGGCCGCCACCGGAGATACCTATCACTTCAGCGTGTCTGTTTCCGACAACATGGGCGTATCGGATGTATATGCGGTCATCGAACTCCCCGATAGTGGACAAATGACCCTACCTCTGACCTCGGATGGAACGCATTACCTAGGTTCGATCGCCGTCCGTAACGACATTGGGGGCGCCATCAGGTACAGCATCAGGGCAGTCGACACCTCGGGGAACATGGTCTCCTCCGAGGAAAAGACCGTTATGATAATGGACGACGAGGACCCCGTAGCCAGAATATCGGGGCCGATGTTCGTTGACCAGTTCGAAGAGGTTACGTTCAGCGGCCTCGGCTCCACGGACAACGTAGGGCCTCTGACCTATACCTGGACCATAGGGGAGAACCCGTTTTCCGGGCCGGAGGTCACATTGCGCTTCGATGATGCCGGAACGATGCTCATAGCGCTCATCGTCAGTGATGGAACAAATCCGCCCGTAAAGGCCCTTCATACCGTGGCCGTATCGGACATTGCTCCCCCTACCATTGTGCTGAACGTCCCTGACAGCATCGGGAACCATCAGGTCCTGACGCTTGATGCTTCGGCATCGAGCGACAACGTCGGGATCGCATCGTACGAGTGGAGGGTAACACTTCCCGACCATTCCCAGATGAAAATGACCGAACCTTCGTTCTCTTTGGACCTAGAAGGTTCGCTAGGGGAGCTGAGCCTGGTCCTGACCGTTAAGGATGCGAAGGGGAACACCGCAAGGACCTATAGGACAGTTAATGTCATTGACGCTCTGGTTCCGGACATCGTCAGACACGCCGACCTGGAGCTGATCACTGGCGACCTGAGGTTGATAGAGGACTTGGGATCCACTGACAATGTGGGAATATCGGAGTACAATTGGACCGTTGAAGGTCCCAGGGGAACGGGGACGTTCTTCGGCAGAGAGCTGAGATACCATTTCAGCGTAGCCGGTAGGTATTCTATTGAACTGACCTTGACCGACTCCTCGGGAAATTCCGCAAGTGAGCTGTTCAATATTACGGTGGTGGACCCGGCAGCAAATACGGATTCCGATGGTGATGGCATGCCCGACATCTGGGAGGACCAGCACGGTCTCGTCCGGACCATTGACGACTCGGGAATGGACCCTGACCGCGATATGCTATCTAATTTGGAGGAGTACGAGCATGGTACCGATCCCCTGAACTCCGATACGGACGGGGACGGTCTCCCGGACGATTGGGAGCTCCTCTACGGGTTCGACCCGGTATCGAACGATGATTCGGAGGCGGATCCGGACGCTGATGGATATTCGAACCTGGACGAGTACCTGAGGTCGACCGACCCGCGGGTGTCGAACAAGGAGAAGGAGAAGATGGACCCGACGTTCATTGCCTTGGGATCGTCCGTAGCGGTCATCGTTGCGATTATCCTGGGGCTCTTCGCTCTGTCGAGGTACCTCTCCAACGAATGGAAGAGATGAAGGTACCTGAAACCGAGATAGGAGTGTTCTGCGGGACGGGGTGGTCCATGCCATTCCGTCCCGCTATGGTCTCTTTGCCTATGCCGGTCCTGGGTCTTAGTAGAAATTGTCCGATCGTGAGTAGACAAACACGCTGAACGCAAACGTTCCTTGAGCGCTGCAAGAACATCTAAGCTAACAAGGTTATTATGTCAATTAGTAGATATCCATACCTAAGGAAAAATGGAGAGAATCAGATGAGGACGTTAAAACTGAGCCTAGGGTTCATGGCTCTGTTCCTGTTTGCATCCTTCTCGCCTGTTATAACGGGAACGGTTGGAACAGGTCCAGATATCCCTATCCCTGAAACAAAATCTCCGGAGCTCGAGGAGGCCATGGAGAAGGTCCGGGACAATGCGGCATTCATTGAGAACAAGGGACAGATGGGTTCTGATGAGATAGAATTCTATTCAAGCAACGGAAACGTCTTCTTTACATCAACAGGTGTCATGTATAGGTTCAGGGAGATGGAACCTATAGAGGATGTGAATTCAGAACTCGACCCGATCCTGAGCCATAGGGATGAGGCCCCCCGATCCTATCATGAAAGGGGAGTTGTTCTAAAATACACCTTCATAGGGGCGAACACTGTTATCCCGGTAGGGAGAGAGAGATGTTCGTGGAATACCAATTACTTCAAAGGCAATGATCCGGAGAAGTGGTACGCAGAGGTCCCTAGCTTTGGAGAGGTGATATATCCAGAGATCTGGGACGGGATCGATATTGTCTATCGACAGAACGAGGAGGGGATAAAATATGATATCATCGTTCATCCTGGTGCGGATCCAGAGAATATTCGTATCAGAATAGATGGTGCGACCCATCTTTCAATAAATCAAAATAGGGACCTTGTGATAGGAACGGAATATTTGGACATAATAGATGGCGGTTTGTATTCATATTATCTGGATGGATTCAATGATAAAATCCCATCAAAGTTCAAACTGATTTCTGATTATGAGTACACATTCAATTTAGGAGAATATGATATAACCAAAACATTAGTGATAGATCCCCTTATTTATTCCACTTTCATCGGTGGTAGTGGTGTGGATTTAGGATATGCGATTGCTTCGGATTCTAACGGGAACGTATACATCACTGGAGAAACTTATGATTCTGCAACCAAATACCCGACCACCCCCGGAGCCTATGATGCAACGCATAATGATAATTCTGATGTTTTCGTGACTAAACTAAGTTCCGATGGCTCGTCGTTGATTTATTCTACATACATAGGCGGGTCAAGTTCTGATAGTGGTTACGGGATCGCGATTGATTCTACTGGATGTGCATATATTAGTGGTTCTACAGGAAATAGTGATATTGATTTCCCAACAACCGCTGGTGCCTACGACACTGAGTATGATGGTGGAAATGATGCATTCGTGACAAAACTGAGCTCAGATGGTTCTTCTCTCGTTTATTCGACCTTACTTGGTGGATCGGGTGTTGATCGTGGCTACGGCATTACCATTGATCTAAGCGGGGATGCGTACATCACAGGGTATACTCAAGATAGTACAACTGATTTCCCGACTACCATTGGAGCATATGACCCTTCGCATAATGGGGATGATGATGCATTTGTAACAAAACTAAGCTCAGATGGGTCCTCTCTAATTTATTCTACTTTTCTCGGCGGACCGTATGGTGACATAAGTTATGCTATTGCAGTTAATTCCAGTGGGTGTGCTTACATAACTGGAGTAACATATTTCATGTACCCCACCACCACCGGAGCATATGACACATCGTCAAATGGGGGTGCTGATGTATTCGTGACCAAACTGGGTTACGACGGTTCGTCACTGACATATTCCACATTTATTGGTGGATCGACTTCTGATGAAGCTTATGGGATTTCGATTGATCCAAGCGGTAATGCATACATCACGGGGTATACTGGTTCATCTGATTACCCGACAACATTAGGAGCATACGATACAACCTATAATGAGGGTGAGGATGTAATCGTGACCAAGCTAAGCTCCACTGGTTCGTCATTGATTTATTCCACTTATATCGGTGGATCACATTATGATCTTGGTTTCGGAATCACAGTCGATCCCAATGGGAACGCCTACATTACAGGACGCACTCATGATGGTGCGACTGATTACCCGACCACAAGGGGGGCATATGACACAATACAAAACGGAATTTCTGATGTCTTTTTAACACAGCTTAATTCTTCAGGTTCGTTTCTTATGAATTCTACCTTCCTAGGAGGAAGTGGTTATGATCATGGACGTTCAATTGCTCTGGATTCCAGCGGGAACGTCTATTTAACGGGTTATACCGATAATTCTGAAACCGACTATCCTACCACCAATGGAGCTTATGATAAAACACAAAACGGTGATTATGATGTCTACATTTCCAAAATAAAGTTCACTACCATCCCAACAAAGCCTTTGAACCTAAATGGATCGATTTGGAACGGCTATGTCAAACTTACCTGGGAGCCACCGCTGAGTGATGGGGGATACAATATTATTAATTACACAATTTTTAAAGGTCAAACATCAACGGTTTTTTTCAAACTGATCTCTTTGGGAAATGTTACTACTTACAATGATACTGCAATCATCAATGATCAGACATATTATTATTACATCGTCGCCAATAATTCCATAGATGAATCCTACCCAAGCGATATCCTCAAGGTATGGGACAACAAGCCCCCGGTCATCTTGGAGGA
>JALOTP010000042.1 GCA_025457865.1 Thermoplasmatota archaeon
GACCCACCCGCCTACCTTTAAAAGGATACTTGCACTGAAGGACATGGAGAAGGATATGAAGGAAGGTAACATCAGGCAGGACCAGATCTACGAGAAGGTAGAGTTCTAGTCCATCTTGGTCAAAAGCCCTTTCAGTTTCTCAACGTCTGCAATGAAAGGGAGGGTGAGATGTCCTCTTTCGGCATTATCATCGTTCCAATCAGAGATGACCTTTACAGCCCCCTCGTTCCTGGCCCAAGACCGCCTTGAGACTCCCACCAACACATCCCATTCAAGGGCCGATCTGATGATATCATCGACCCGCTTGCTCCCGTCAAGAACTAGCCCGTAACCCCCGTTTATGGACCTTCCTATCCCTACCCCTCCACCATTGCTGAGGACCACCATGGTCATCCCCCTTGCTATGTTACCGGCGAAGCATTGGACGGCCATATCCGCGGTCACATTGCTTCCGTCCGCTTCCGTCCTTGATATTTGCCGTCTCTCTATAAGGAGAATCGGTCCCTCCGGGGTCATGATGGTCCCTTCCTATCATTATTGGCCCCACATCCCCGTTCCGTACAAGTTCGTTGAGCTTCAAAGCTATCCTGATCCTTCCATAGGCATCCTGGTATAGGATCCTGGCCTTGGAACCCACGACAAGTGCGTTCTTCCCCGCATCCTTCAGCCAGTTGTAATTGTCCCTGTCCTGTGCAGACCTTTCAGGGTCCATACATGACAATGCCGCAGCATCCGTTAGAGCAAGTTCCTCATCCTTGCCGCTGAGGCAGACCCATCTGAAAGGACCGAAACCAAGGTCGAAGACCATGGGACCCATCAGGTCCTCCATGTACGATGGGAAGATGAAACCCTGTGAAGGGTCCTCGGGGTTCTTTGCAATGGTCACCGCTCCTGCCTGAAAGACCGATCTCATGAAGGAGTTTCCATAATCCCAGAAGTGCATCCCCCTCCCGACCATTTCCTTGATGAGGCCATATTGCATTATGAGCGACCTGTCGATAAGTGCTTTGAAACCTTTTTTATCGGTCTCCATCATTCCTTTCAAACCCTTCTCAGGGTCTCCCATGGCTTCCGTATAGGTCAATCCCTGGGGTGTATAGCCACCATCATAGACTGCATGGCAGGATGTCTGGTCCGAACCTAGCTCTACCTGAATGCCGTTATCGACCACGTATTTCCAGAGGTCGACCACATTTCCCCTGTATGCGATCGATACCGGTTCACCAGACCTCCTATGCTCTTCCACCCATCCGAATATTGTCGGCAGGTCGTCCGAGACGAGCTTCACCCATCCCTGGGCTTGTCTCTTGAAGGTCTGTCTGTCATTCACTTCGGCTATCACACCGATCCCACCGGCGATCTCGACCGCTTTGGCCTGAGCGCCGCTCATACCTCCAAGACCGGAAGTGATGAAGACCTTTCCCTTCAGGTCCCCATCTTCGGGTATTCCAAGATATTTTCTCCCTGCGTTCAAGATGGTGATATATGTTCCATGAACTATACCCTGGGGACCGATGTACATCCAACCGCCTGCGGTCATCTGGCCGTAGTTACTGACCCCGAGTGCAGCAGCCTTGTTGAACCCTTGTTGATTATCGAACTCCCCTACTAGTAGCCCGTTCGTCATTATGACCCTTGGAGCTTCCTTTCTAGAGGGGAACAATCCTAGTGGATGGCCCGACATCACCACAAGGGTCTGGTCCTCTGTCAATTCTGTAAGGTATTGCCGTATCAGACGGTACTGCATCCAGTTCTGACAGACCTGACCGGTCGAACCATAGGTCACCAGCTCATAAGGGAAAAGCGCGACCTCAGGGTCTAGATTATTATCAATCATGAGCTGGACCGCCTTGCCCTCAAGGCTTTTTCCTTCATATTTGTAAATAGGTCTGGCCGAAGGTCTTGGGACAGGCATGAACCTGTATCCATAAACACGTCCTCTTGTCTTCAGCTCTTTAAGGAACTCAGCGGCCATGATGTCATGGAACTCGTTTGGGATGTACCTGAGTGCGTTCTTGATGGAAAGTAAGGTCTCCTCGTCATTGAGGAGATCACCCCTATGAGGTGCCCTGTCGATCGACCGATCCATCATAGATGGTATCGGAAGGCCATTCGTCAATGGGTCCAGAAGAGCGGTTCTGAGGGGATCGGTCTGCTTCGCTGACATTCTATCACCGAATATTGTCTTGAATTTGGATAGGGCAATTTGGTCAGTAAGACCTGTTGATATCAGGGGAAGGCGTATTCCCTCCTTCCTGCTTGGGCACGAGGTATTCCACGTCCAACTGGTAAGAGCAGGTGTTCCCATCGTCACGGAGGCCAAGGAACCCTATGGTGGTCCATATACCAGCGGCCTCCATTTTAATGGAACCAATGACAGTATAATTTCCGATAAGTGAAATGATATCGGTATCGTTCACTTCGAGCTCGATACTTACCGTTCCCTCCCCTCCTTGAGGGTTTATACCTAATTCCGAAATGCTCCTGTTACCGAAGGTCAAGGTCGCCGAGAAGGAATCCGGTTGGTTCGTATACGGTCTGAGCCTGGGCCGTCCGGGCGGTGTGGTCTCATCGTTCCAGGAGACCTCGAGCATGACCTTTTTCACTATCATCGTCTCAGAGGAGGCCACAGTAACATCAAATGTAGATCCTACGTTCATGAACGGAACCTCATTGGTTGTGACCTCGTTGATGGTCTCATAGAGGGATAGGTCCAGGACACCTTTGTCCTTCACCTTGACCTCGGGGGAGAGCGAGGACATGTCCTTGGTCCCTATACCAACGGTCCCCGCGACCATCACGGATAGGAGGAGTACGGTGACGACTGAAAGGATGGTTGCTGTGATAATAGGTTTCCGCGTTCCGTTGTCATGTGAGAAGATCGCAGATTGGAGCTTGAACAACTTACCACCGAAGGCCGCTTCACCGTTCCTCTGCGGTTCCCAATAATATCTGTGGATAAGATAGAATACAGCGATGATCGCTCCATTTGCTAGAAGGGACGTGACAAGAGAAACGATGTTCATCCCCATGGGTGTAAGACCGGCTCCCATGGTCTCTCCCTGCCAGAGGAACACAGAAAGCTGCCAGTTCCCGATCCCGTGCATAACGATGCAGGCAAAAATGTTCCGGGACCACATATAGAGGGCACCGAACACAACACCCGCGCTCATCCAGCTTATCTCAGCGAATATGAGGTCGATCGGGGATAATTTGTAAACGAAGATAGCGATGGGTATATGACTGAGCCCGAAGAAAATGGAAGAGAAGGCAAGGGACTGCCACTGTGGAAGGACCCTGTTCGACTGGTCGAAGGTGAAGGACCTGAACTCCATTTCCTCCACTGGACCTACAATGAAGAACATCACAAAGGTCATAAGGAGGAACAGAGCGAACTCGGATTGAGTATAGATATTGAAAAGGGTAAGTGTACCGAACCTGGAACCCCCAAGGACCACTGATGTAGTGTTCGAGACCAGCATCTCCGTCACTCTCCAGACGATACCTCCTAGGAGGCCAACTATTACAGCTGTGAGGAGTAATTTCCTGGTGAACTTGAAAGGTCCGAACACGAAACTCATGGCAGACCCTTCCTCCTTATCGTTCTTGTAGAAGAGCTGTTCCTTTCGTATAAGGACCCAGAAGACCAAGATGGGACCAAGATGGATAAGCGGCGCCGCGAAAATGTGCCCGATATAGAACCAGTAAGTTCCGAACTTGCCATAGAAGTCAGCGGTAAGGTTCCTGTAGATTGCCCAGATGATGAACTCAACTATGAGCACAGCTGTGATCTGAAGGAGATAGACCCATTTTTTAGGGAGCGGTCTGCGACCAGCAGGGGGTACGCCATGCCATTTGGTATCTGAATAAGGCCCATTGGGAACACCCTGGAGTTCATGCTTTGCATCATCGTTCCCGGAATCGGTATCATTTCGTTCCATGAGGTCACCTTACCTGTTTTGGCTGAATAAGTTGATTGTATATTACCTCTTTTGATGATGAGGGGGTACAATATTGGATTTTTTGATTGCTAACATTATTTCAATATGAACTTGTAGCCGTACTGTATGGTCCCGGACTTGCCCTGTTCCCCCAGTTTTCTGAACACCATTTCGACCTTCTTTCCCATGGCAAGGTCCGAAGCTTCGCAGTCGACTATCTGGCCTAGGACCTTGTCCCCTTCTTCGAGCTCGATTATGGCTAGCAGATACGGGACCTGGTTCCTGTACTGAAGACTGCCTTCATGGATGATCGTGTACGTAATGATCTTTCCGTTCCCATTGAAATAGAACTTCTTCATCTTTCCGACAGAACGTCTATGGCAATTTGGACACATCGTCTTTCCTGGGAAGAACCTGCTACCGCACACACCGCATTCGTTACCGGCCATATTGTACCTCTGGTCCTGATGCCTCCAGTACCTGGCTCCGGACATCATACCACCTCCAAGATGTGGACAAGCGCCGTTCCTCCGGTGCCGCCGACGCTGTGAGCAAGACCTCTGGTCGCCCCCTTTATCTGCCTTTCTCCCGCTTTGCCCCTGAGCTGAAGGACAAGCTCATTGATCTGTGCTATACCAGTGGCCCCAAGGGGATGTCCCCTTGCCTTCAGTCCACCTGAGGTATTGATGGGTATCTGACCCCCCATGGCCGTCGACCCATCCTCAACGGCAAGCCCCCCTTTGCCTTTAGGGAAGAAGCCCAGGTCCTCTATGGCGATGATCTCGCCTATGGTAAATGAATCATGGACCTCAGCCACATCGATGTCCCCTGGTCCTATTCCGGCCATCTCATAGGCTGCTTTGGCCGCCTGTCTTGATGCACCCAATGTGGTAAGGTCGGACCTATTGGAGAGCGATAGGGTATCGGAACCCTGGCCGGTCCCTGAAATCCTTATTGGATCGGGACAGAGGTCTCTAGCTGTCCTCAGATCGCAAAGGACCAGTGCAGCGGCCCCATCTGAGACAGGAGCACAATCCAGCTGACCTAACGGCTCGGCGACCGGGGGAGCTCTCAGGACGTTCTGGACAGTTATCTGGTTCTGGAAATGGGCAAGGGGGTTCATGGAACCGTTCTTGTGGTTCTTGACGGATACCAAGGCTAGCTGCTCCCTTGTGGTCCCGAAACGATTCATGTGCATCCTTGCCATCATTGCATAGAGGCCAGGTATCGTGGCCCCGAACAGACCCTCCCAGGTATTATCCCCTGTGGCGTTCATGTATTCCGAGGCAACATCCGATACTACATCTAGCATCTTTTCAGCCCCGCCCACCACGACTATATCGCTCGAACCTGAGGCAACATCGAAGACGGCCTGTCTGAGAGCGAGCGCTCCCGATGCGTCGGCCGCTTCAACCCTTGTCGCTGGGATGTTGGTCTTTGTGAGGCCGACCTCTTCGGCTATCATTGATGCAATGTGTTCCTGGTCCATGAAGAGGCCGGCCGACATATTGCCTATGTATAGCCCTTCTATCTTGCCGCTATCTATACCTGCATCAAGGATGGCATTTGCACCTGCTTGGATACCAAGCTCCCTGAATGAGAGGTCCCAGTGTTCCCCGAACTTGGTCTGTCCGACCCCGATGATAGCGACATCTCTGGCGAGCCTGCCCATCATTCTCCCTCCAGTTTGATCTTCTCCCTCAACTTCATATATATAGCATAATCGATCACCTTCCCCCCTGATATCATCTCATTGACAAGGGGTGCCTTATCCTTAGGGAAGGTTTTCATTTCATCCGTTATTGTGATATCGAACCCGTCAGAACCAGCCCCCGAACCGTAAGAAACGGCCAGGACCCTATCTCCGGGCGATGCCACATCCAGTATCGCAGCAAGCCCTATCATCATCGATCCGGAATAGGTGTTCCCTATGTACGGACAGATAAGGCCATCCTTGATCTGCTCATCAGTGAAACCAAGTTTCTTAGCAACAACGATCGGGAATTTTCCGTTGGGTTGATGGAAGACCGCATGATCGTAGTCCTTGGGTTCGGTCCCCATCCTCTTCATTATCATACCAGCGCAGTTCTGGATATGCTTGAAATAGGCTGGCTTCCCAGTGAACCTTTCGGCATGTGACGGGTACTTCATGCCCTCTCTCCTCCAGAAATCTGGGGTATCAGTGGTATATGACATGGTCAGATCGATCGAAGCGATCACCTTCTCCCTTCCAATGATGAAGGCCACACCCCCCGCTGATGCTGAATATTCTAGGGCATTACCAGGCGCACCCTGTGATGTATCAGCACCAATAGCCAAGGCATATTGGATAGGTATGTTCTCATCCGGGCTGTTTATCAGGCCCAGACAGGCCTGCATACCGGCCGTTCCTGCCTTGCAGGCGAACTCAAGGTCGGAAGCCGTAAGATATGGTGCGGCCCTTATGGCCTCTGATACTATCGTTGCTGTAGGTTTGACGGCATACGGATGGGATTCCGACCCAACGTAAATGGCCCCTATGAGGGAAGGGTCCATCCCTGATCTTGCAAGCGCCCTTCTTGCGGCCATTACAGAGATCGTGGCCGTATCCTCGTCCAGGCCAGGAACGGATTTGGCCGATATGTTAAGGGCTTTTCCCATAGCCTCACCGTCCTGTCCCCAGACCCTCCCTATCTCTTTTGGGAGGATCCTGTATTTCGGCACATAGGCTCCATAACTGACTATACCGCTTCTCATGGTCCTAGCTCCTGTCTATATGAGCTTCCTCAATCTCTTGCTGAGCTCATCCGGGTCCAGCTCGGTCGAAACAAGGGGTATCCTCTCGAGTCTAGCAAGCTTGATGGCCAATGGGTCTACCTTCTCAGGTTGGATATAGACCACCATCGCCGGTTTGATCGGATGCGCCCTTACCGCTATCATCGGTGAGCGACCATAGGCTACCTTCGTAAAGAAAAGCGTCCTTTCGGTGGACCTGCCGTATATCCTCATATAATCAAGGGATGAAAAGCGTAGGATGGCCAGAATGGAATCGACTATGGAATATCCCATGATCGGCCTGTGTATATAATCCTCGCCGTTGAGGTCGGAATCCGACTGCAGGGTGCCTTCTATCACCTCTATGAAGGTGGATGGGTTCATCCCTACCGTGAAATCGGCCATATCGATAATGGCCTCGTCCTGAAGGTCCATGGAATACTTCTTAATGGTTGGGGCCCCCCTCTTCTCATCCAGGTCGATGAGGCCGTTTATGACCCTTTTCATGAGGTTCAGCGATGGGTTCTTCCTCCTTCCCTTTTCGTAATCGGACAGTTGTGAAGGGGAGACCCCTATCTGTAGGGCTAGGTCATGCTGGGATATTCCGAACTGCTCCCTCCAAGACCGAAAGGTCTGACTGGGGTTCTTTGATAGGATTATTTCCGAGGAAAGTTTCTCTGCAAGCCTCTCCCTGGCGAGCCACATTGTGTCCTTAGTCCCGATAGAATAACCCTCATCATATTGGCCCATGAGGGCGTAATCTCATTGAGGGTAATATAACTTACTATATCGTCGTATTTCAACCTAAACAATAAGTGAACATTATGCCCCAGAAACAGGTCATGGTCATCATGCTCTATCATTAGTAGTAGGCATGGTCCACCGATGGTTTCTTAGGTTTTGTTTTGACCGGAGGCTTCTTGATCAGCTCCTGGTCCTGGTCAGGTGGGGGTCTGTTATGCTTAAGGACCTTGATGGCAACGACCCAGTCGGCCATGATCTGGATATAGTTCCCATCCTCACCAAGGAGCTCTATCTCCTCTTTCATTGATAAAAGGCGCCCCCTTACCTTGATGACATCGTTCCCGGCTATCACGATGACCTCAATATCGTCATCTATCCTTATACCGTACCTTCTATCTTTGAACTCTCCCTTATAAACATCCAGATTAGTGGTCGGAACGGTCACTTGACCTTCTTTTTCTTCTGTGGCAGCGGTCTTCTTGACCATATGACCCCCAACACATCCTTAATATATCATCTTCTCCCTCGACCAGCCACCCACAATAGGAAATGAAAGTTCCGGGGGGCAGAGAATGGGATTCGAACTGAAGGTCGTAAGGAACAATCCACTTACAGGAGAGACGGACCTTGACCGCGCTCTTATGGAATTTCTCAAACAGATAGGTTATCTACCTGAAACTTACGAGGAGGAGGCGGGATTCCACCTCGTCAGGGACTGTTTCCTTCCTTTTCCTGACAAGCCATGGACAGTAGATGAGCTCTTGACCGTTCTCTCAACGAACCGGTCCACTCTCTATAGGTACCTGAATAAGCTGAAGGGATTGGATATCCTTGACGAGATCATCATAGAGGGCGACCCCGATGACAGGTCACCTGGAAGAAAGACAAAAAAGGGCTACAAGTTCCGTTTTTCCAGCCTATCGCTTGCCTGGTCCCTAGTTGAGTCCCATACCAACGTTGCCATGGGGGGGTATCGGAAGAGCATAGACCATATAGAGAAGCTCTCAAAGGAGACCAGGGAGGGTAAGGAGAGGGCACCTCGATCACCCAGGCTCACTGTCGATGGTCTAATAATCAGGGGGTCCGGGTCCAAAAAAGAGGTCCTGCTGATAAGAAGGAGGAACGAACCTTACAGGAATATGTGGGCACTTCCCGGTGGTTTTCTAGAATATGGAGAGACCGCGGAACAAGCGGTCCTCAGGGAGGTGCTCGAAGAAACGGGATTGGACTGCTCAATTGAGGAGCTGCTATATGTTGCATCTGAACCAGGAAGGGACCCTAGAGGGCATACGGTCTCATTGCTATACAGGTTGGTACCACCGGAGAAGGAAGACCCTCATGAAGGTGATGATGCTTCTGAGGTCGGTTGGTTCCCTCTGGGCTCATTGCCACCCCTTGCCTTTGACCATAAGGAAATGATCACGGCCAATAAGCATTGAGCTCATCTGATATGGTCCAATGAGAACGAGCCCCTAAGGTCGAAGGATTTGTCTGTGAAGGTGTATTCTATCCAAGCCCTGCTCATGACATCCCCGCCGCCCTCCAATCTCAGATAGTATTTGAGGTCGTCTAGCTTGAACTCGATGAAACCTGTCATGACGTGCTTGAGGGTCTGAATATCGGATTCCTTATGCATGCCTGTATCGACTATGTAAATGGAGGAGGCATTGTTCCTCTTGTTCTTCGAGTTAAGGACCTGGAAGAACCTGAATATCGATAGCGGTTCGGAATATGTGAGCAGAGTGGATACCGAGAAGAAGACTATCTTGTGATATGGATATTTACCCTTGAACTCCGATTGATATGTCTCCAGGGCGTTCTGGATGGCATCCAGCTCAGTTGGTTTTTCAATATAGATGGTGTTCGGGAGCACTTCTAATATGCCCATGGACCGTGAATATATATCTATGAACTTGACCAGCCCTTTCTCCTCGTAGGCATCGATCTTAGGTATTATGTTCCTTAGCTGGTCCTTCACCTCATTTGGTGTATGCTGGGTTGTGATGTAGATGGTCGGAATGCCCTTTTTTAGACCTTCAGAGATGTAGAGGTTCGTGAAGGTGCTCCTTCCTGAATAGGCAGGCCCATAAAGGATGAAGTTCGAATTGTGAGGGAAACCACCGTACGTAAGGTCATCGAACCTGCGGACCCCCGTACGGACACGGTTCAGGTCATCCTTGCCTTCCATTGCTTCGATCTTCATCTCCTGGTCTATGACCCCGGAACGGAGCTTTTCGAGCTCCTGTTCCCTCTTTCTGAGGTATTCTTCCTTGTCCCGTAGTTTCGATTCGATGTCCTTTAGCTGTTTCTGCCTGTTGGACAGTTCTTCGGTAAGTTCGGCGACCTTGGTCCCAGCTCCCATATCCTTGAGCTTCTTTGACTGCTCATCTATCTGTTTTCTCTCCTTCAACATGAGCTCTTGACGTCTTGCCAATCTCTCCTCTGAGAAGGAGATCTCGTTCATCCTGTCCTTCATTTCCCTTTCAAGGAGGGTGACCCTCAGCTTTTCCGCTGAGAGCTGGTCCCCCATCATCTCCAGCTCCTCATTGCGGACCTTGAGCTGGTCTATCTTGTTCTTGAGGGATTCGACCATCATCTTGTAATTACCCTCTATCATGCTTATCTTGGTCTGGTATTCCTTGTCAGTGGCCTCTCTGTAATGCTTGATATCCTTCCCAGCGGCAGAACCCCCCACCTCCTCCTCTTTGATACGTAGCATCTCCTCCTTCATATTGAGCTCGTTCTCAAGGTTCCGTATCTTGGAATCCTTGATATCGATTCCTTCCATGAACCTTGAGAGGTCCTTCTTGCTGTTCCTTACCTGTTCCTCGAGCTTCTTAAGTTCCTTTTCCCTTGATTCCAGGGCCTCAAGGACCTTTCTATCCTCGGAAGAGACACCGTCAAGTGCCCTATGTTCCCTGCCCTTAAGTTCCTCTTCTCGTCTAAGGAGCACTATCTCCTTATCGTCCAATTTTTGTTTTTGGGTCTCAAGGGAATTCTTAAGTGAATCGAGCTCATCCAACCTCTTTGATATCTCTTCTGGTTGGGAGCCAAGGAGAGATGTGTCCCTCCTTACATGCCTTACCTTTTCTAGTTCATCTTCTTTTTCCGTTAGCTTGGTCTGAAGGTCCTTTAGCTCCTTTCTTAGTCTTTCCGTCTCACCTAGATTGGGCACGACCTTCATCTTGTCCTGGATCTCTAGTTCTCTTGCCTGGAAGGAGAGAAACTCTAGGATGGCATTGGTCTGGACCTCTCGTTCCTGTATCATAAGCTCTTCCTGTCTTTTAAAGAGCTTCCCCTCGACCTCGTTCAATCTCTTGTCCTTATCGTCGATCTCGGCCACCTTTCTCTCGAGCCTTTCTTCGCTCTTCTTAAGTGCCTCCTCCATTCTCATCAGGAGGATTTCCTTCTTCTTCAGTTCGGTCCTGAGCTTTGTGAGCATGGAGGTTATGTTGTCCAGTTCGGACATCTTATTGAGGATCTCCTCCTTGACCGATCCGTTCGCTGCCATCCGTACCCCATGACCCTAGGACGCGTCGTTCTTAGACCTGCATAAATAGCGTATCCTACGAAGTGGTCTAATCATAAGTATTTTATTAAACCTTTCTCGTTAATTTTATTTTTTTAAGAATAGTGATAAATAAGTTTTTAAAAGGTGTATTGGTTCGCCTTCCATGGTCCTCCTTACAGTAACTGGCCCTCCGGGTTCCGGCAAATCCACGGCATGCCGGACCATAAAAGAAAGGACCGGTCTTCCATATATCTATGCAGGTCAGATCTTCAGGGACCAGGCCAGTGGTCAAGGATTGACCCTTGATGAGTTCGGATCGCTCTGCGAGAAGTATCCCAACTTTGATGTGGAACTTGACAACAGGATGCTAGAACTGGCAAAAAAAGGGAATGCGATACTGGAAGGAAGGATGATAGGGGCGCTTTGTCTGAGAGAAAGGATACCTGCCTATAAGGTCTATATAGATGCCGATATCGATATGAGGGCCGCAAGGGTCATGGAGAGAGAGGGCGGTGATATGGCCTCGGTCAGACATGATATCGAAGGGAGGGAACGGTCCGAAAGGTCACGGTACATGGACCTTTATGGGATAGACCCTCGGGACAGGATGATCTATGACCTTTGGGTGGATTCAACCTACTTGACCCCGGACGAAGTGGTGGAGCTGATCCTTAAAGGGGCGGGGATTTAGATGGATGCATGGCGGATCACGAAGGACAAACCATCCGAGGGGTTCTGGAAAGGTATCCTAAAGGACCTTGGGACGGCCGGGATAATATTGGGTCTGGTCTTCGTCCTCACAATGTTCATGGGGATGACCCTGGTTTTGTTCTTCATTTTCCGAGATACCCTGGCTTTAGTGGGGTCGGTCATAGCTATCGCCGCGATCCCATTTATAGCATTGTTTGGTATCCTTCTGGACCGTTTATTACTGACAAAGGCCAAAGGTAAGAAGATGGGTTTCTTCTCGAGCATGGAGATAGAACCTGGTCTTTTCACTAAGAGTTACAGGAACAAGTTCATAGGACAGAAGCTGACAGTTCTAGGGATCATGGTGGCGATCGGTGTCTTTTCGGCACTCATAGCCGGAATCCTTGGTATAATCCCTGCCATCTGTTGTATACTCCTCTCACCGATAATCTATCCTTTCGTCCTTCTAACGATAACCGCTCCTGCAATAGCATGGGTCTATTTCGTCTATGCATCGGACCCGTATGAACCAGAGCCCCGGGCTCTCATAATTATTGGTTTGCTTTGGGGAATGCTCTCCACATTCCCATCTCTGTTCCTCAACACCTTCAATGATACGTGGATGGGAGACTATGGACTGTCAACTGCGGTCGTTTCCGCCCCTATATTCGAAGAACTCTTCAAATCATTGGGCTTTTTTTTCATTTTCTCTCAGATAAGGGATGAAACAGATGGTATTCTCTACGGTTCGGCCTTTGGGGCAGGATTCGCTCTCCTTGAGAACTTCCTCTATGGTTTCAACGCATTCATGGCAGGTGGGGGGATACTTTTCATTTTCCTCATAACCTTCAGGTCCCTCTTTAATATTCTAGGCCACATGCTCGGTCCGGCCATAATCGGATTCCTGATAGGTGCAGGGAAGCAGTGGTTTGTCATTGATCAGGTTAATAAAAGGAACAAAACTGGTAAAGCATTGATATTCTATCTACTGGTCCTTCCGGTACTTGTCGTTATCGGATACATCGTTTCCGTTCTGAACCATGCTCTATGGAACTTCATAGCGGGCATTGGGAACATCCTAACCTTCATTTTCATATCCATACCGCTTGGGATCGTCCAATGGGCTGTTTTCTTGGGATTGGTCATATTCTCCTTCATCCTCTCAACTATTAGGTATAATAGAAAATTGGATGAGCACAGACGTCGTAATCCGTTCTCTGGAGTTCATTAATTTCATCCCAAAAAGGTATTTATAATGATGGCTTCTTCCCTGCCCCAGTTAAATAATGGGCCGGTAGATCAGCTCGGTAGATCGCTCGCTTGGCATGCGAGAGGCCTCGGGTTCAAATCCCGACCGGTCCACTTTATTTTACAATGAATCATAGCGTGGACCTCAAACGCAATCGATTTCTACCGTCACTTAAAGGTGTTCTCGAAATCGATTGCTAGTATAGCAGAGACACGCCCAAATCAGATTGTATAATGCTATTATGATTTGTGCTGGACCTTTGTTCCTTGTTTACCGTTTATGAATTGTCGGAACAAAGGTCCCGACCGGTTCACTTTATTTTACAATGAATCATAGCGTGGACCTCAACCGTAATCGATTTCTATCGTAACTTTAGGTTGTTCTCGAAATCGATTGCTAATAATGCTGAGACACGCCCAAATCAGATTGCATATTGCTATTATGATTTGGGCTGGACCTTTGATGATAGATTAGCGTCGATTGATGGACACATCAAAGGTCCCGACCGGTCTAATTGAACCCGAGGCCTTAGGCGTGGACCTCGAACGTAAAGTCCACTATCACTCCATATCATGGACACAGCTGATGCACTCATTGACCTCTGTTGATACCTTGTCCATCTCATCGTCCAGCATCGTTTTACCGCATTGGTGGCATTCCTCATCGGCCTTTCCAGGCAGACCTGCCTTCAATTCAGGGAGCTTATCACCCACATCCAACGTGTTGTTCCTCAGGTTCTTATCCAAGTTCCTCATCACGGACATAAGTCTCTCTATCATCCTTGCTGAGTTCACAAAGGAGATGAAGGCTGCTACCGTTGGTTTTGGTTGATGGTCCGGGAACGTTAGGAAAACATCCCCCTCCTTGTAATGCACTCTGACCATTGGGAATTCGATCCCGGTCTTTTCATGGAGATTGATATCGCTCACCTTTCCTATCTCCAGTTCCCAAAGGTCCGATTCCTTCTTCTTTCCTCCCAGCAGTCCCGGTTCGTCGTGCGAGACGAAAGCGACCTTTTTATTGGTCACCAATATCCTTCCTCTGGATATTTTTCCTCCCAGTATCATTTGGCAATTCCTATCCCAAACCACTATCTCATCATTATCTATTTTCATTTTTTCCCCGCCTTGTAGTTATTTGTTAGTCATATAAGGGGGTATATTATATCATTTGGGCCTAACAGGTTCATTCATTTCCAAAGAAAACCTCATTTGATGAGCGATATAAGATCGTTCTTGAACTGGATTATCCGATGCTCGCAGCGAATGACATCCGCATATTTCTCAACACCCAAGAGGAGCCAGTAAGCATCATCACCGAACTCATAGATGGTCCTCCTGAACTCCTGATATAGTTGAAAATCCACCTCTCCCTCATTATAGGTGCTCTCGAATGTGACCTTAGCCCTATCAAAGAACGGTGAAAGTTCTTCGAGAAGGGCTTTTTTATCATCCTTCTTCATTTTAACGAGAGTGAAGAACTTATCGTTCAGATTATTCTCGTACAACCGGATAAGATTGGAATAGAACGACCCTTCTATGTAGTTCACGACATCATCCTGGATGGGGGCGAACTTATGGGTCGTCGATCTGACCTTTCCCAAAGTCGATTCGAGCATCTGGTTCAGGTTGTCGAAGAAAATGCTTGTGGGTTCTTCAACGGTCATCGCCAGACATGCCTCCGATTTTCAGGACCCTTTGTCCCGCAGCATTGATTATGTCACCTGATATATGAACATGCTACATGCGGCGGCCTCATCCTGGTACTGGTCCGAAATCACGAACGATGTCCGTGATGGTCCTGATGAAGGTCTTAATCTCCTCTTCGGTATTATAGAGATAGAACGAAGCTCTGGCCGAAGTCTCTTCCTTTCTCGCTCTGTACCATGAATGGACGCAGTGCATACCGGACCTCAGTGCTATCCCGGATAGCTCGTCAAGCATCATCGCCACATCGTGACTGTTCATACCTCTGACCCTGAACGGGAAGATACCGGACCTCTTATCAGCATCCATAGGTCCTATGATCTCGACCAGGTCCTTGAGCTCCCTCGTGCAGGCCCTGTTGAGCGCGAGCTCGTGCTCGTGGATATCATCCAGACCTACCCTTTTCAGATAGAGGAGGGCCTCGGAAAGGCCAATGACACCGGCAAAGTCCTGGAGACCTGCCTCGAACCTCTTTGGTGGGTCCAGATATTTGACCCTATCGTAATCGGTCTCCGCCACCGTATCCCCTCCAATGATGAATGGGGTTAGTGAGGATATTACCTCGGGTTTGCCGGAAAGGACACCTGTCCCGGTCGGACCGCAAGCCTTATGACCTGAGAAAGCAAGCAGGTCCAGGTCAAGTGCTTTCATGTCGATCGACATATGAGGGACCGATTGGGCACAGTCCAAGAATACCAGTGCTCCGTACTCATGGGCTATCTTGATGACCTCTTTCTCGGGGATCCTTGAACCATCCAGATTTGCCACATGGACCATGGAGACCAGCCTGCATCCCTTCACCATTTCCTGATAGCGTTCCAGGTCGAAGGTATTGTCCGGACCGGATGGAACAGGAAGGTACCTTATCCTACCCCTGTTCATCTGTTCGATCCACGGGACAAGGTTAGAATTATGTTCATGGTCGGTCCCGAGGACAGTATCACCTTTTTGGAAGGGGAACGAATTGGCCAGAAGATTGACGGCTTCGGTCGTGTTCCTTGTGAATATTATGGAATCCCTCGAGGGGGCGTTCAAGAGGTCCCTAACGATATCCCTCGTCCTTTCGAACTCAGTAGTGACCCTGGATGACAATCTGTGGACAGACCTTCCTCCGCATGCTGGATATTCGGTGTAATATTCCTTTACCTTGTCTATCACGCATTGCGGTTTCAGCGTCATACAGGCATTGTCGAAATAGATGACCTCTCGACCTTCATAACCGTTCACGAGGATGGGGAAGTCATTCCTAAGCTTGTAAGGGTCCATTATATCCGCCTCATATCATCCTAATTAAGAAATAGAACAATAAAAGAGGTATGAAGAAGAATAACATTAGGATATAAACGGCCTTGTTCCACTTCCAGATCTTTGAGCCATCGAAGGGCATTATCGGTATCATGTTGAAGGCCCCAATGAAGATATTAATGGAGGCTAGTAGAAAAAAAGCGGATGCAAGGAAGCCCGATACCTTTATGACCAATGAAAAGACCACGAACACAAAGAACAGCATTGAGAATACAATACCAAGTGACAGATTAGTAAGGGGACCTGCAAGCGATATGATACCATTCTCTTTACGGGTAGGTTGTCCGTATATGAAAACTGCCCCCGGTGCTGCGAAAAGGACCCCGAAAAGAAAAGAAAGAATGGCAGCCAGGATAAGACCCTGCTTAGAATATGAGAATGCTGCATAATGACCGTAATAGTTCGCAGTTATCTTATGGGCCAGTTCATGGAGTGCGAACGCAGTCAGGACCGCAATGAACGCCACGGGTAGTATTGCAAAGAATTCGATCATTTCACCGCGCTTCAGACCTATGAGGTTAAGTATTCCACCCATGAATGCTACCGAGAAACATAATGTCAATACGATGACAGCTATCGCCAGGGCGGATAGTTCCTCCCGGGTGAACACCACCTTCAGTTTACGACCTTTCGTTCGAGGATAAGAGGACCGTTCCGTTCCAAGACCTCCTTTGAACTTTTTTAAGATGGACGATGATAATTGTCCCTATGAGATGATCACCCTTGTTGTCATGAGCTATCGATTATCTCCTTTGCCTTGGCCTTGTCTATGCCGAATGCCATCAGGAGGTACTTGAAGGAGGTCTTGAGTATGTCCTCTTTCTTCAATTGAGGGTAATGGTTGGCGAAGTTCTGGGCCGAGTGGTAATAATTGGTCGCAAGGTCGGACAGATATACCGCGCTGTTCTCCTCATCCAGTTCCGCAGCCTTGACGAAGCATTCCTCTCCTTTTTTGATGATGCCGTTCTCGAAGCAGAAATTTCCAAAGGATGCAAAATAGATGGGGTTTTGAGCATCGAGCTCACAAGCTTTCTGGTAATCTGCCGCTATGTCCTGGACCGTCAGTTTGGGAATACCGACAGATGATTCGGCCATACCAAAAAAGGCCTCTGCGCACTCAGGGTGTTCCTTGGACACCTTCTTGAAGGCGTTATAGGCCTTCTGGAACTCTCCGGATGCCAGCTGGATGTTCGCTTTCTCGAGCGTTGCCTTCACTTCATCGTTGGACATCGACACACCTACCTTTACCTCACGGACTACAAGCTATAAAAAACGTAACGATGTAATTAGCCTTTGAAATCCCTATGGACCTCCTCCATGACCTCATCAGTCACCCTGCAGTGCCTTTTCACGGCCTGTTTGAAGAACTCCCATTGACAGAAACAGTTATTAGAAAAATCATCCGAGAAGAAATCATCCTTCTCAAGGTCCTGAATGACCAACCTGATCTGGACATCGGTCATCCTTTTCCTTGATATCTTCCTTCTGCACAGGACATCCACCTTTCCCCGTATCTCTCTCAGGAGATTGTGGAAATAACCCATCTTACGGATCCTGGCGCTACCGATGTACTTGATCTTACCACAATGAAGGCAATATGGTCGTTTCAAGGTTGGAGAATGCTTTCTTTCGTATGGTGTCGGTTTTACCCAAATAGATTTGTCCGTATGCGATTCTCTGTGAACGCAGACCGATCTGGGTTGAACATCTGTCATTTCATCATCCTCATCCAGGATTGCCTATTAATCTTTACCGGGGTAGGTCTTCAAGTTCGAAAAAAAAAGGTTTCGATAGTGCGGTCCAAGACAGTTCAGGTCCACATCACCGAAACCTATTATAACTCATCCCGCGATTATTGGACATGGCCGGTCTCAGGAGCGTGGTCCAGACCACTCTCGAACGCGTCAAGAACGACCGGAAGACCAAGCTTAAGTACGGCGCTTTCCTCCTTTTATTCCTATCCCTTATCTTCTCGTTGGGAGGTTCACCCCTGCTTTTTTTCGGTTGGATAGCTCTGGGTGTAATGGGGGTCCTGCTCCTTTACAAGTTCCTTGAAAGGTATTTCTTCGTCGTACTATGGCTCGCAGGTATCTACCTCCTGGTGTGTCTCGGATGCATGATCATGTTCCATATTGCAGAGGTCACCGGGAATTGGTTCCTTACGGTCCTTGGCCTATCCATGCTGATGGGTGCTTTCATGGGAGGTCTTCTCCTTATCTATTTCACTAAAGAAAAGCGTGATAGGATAGCCCTAGAAGGCCCGCGTGTTAACATTGGCCTCTTTTCCGCAGGTATCGTTGCCTTCGGAGTATTCTCCTTCTGGAGCATGATAGGCTTCATACGGTGGGCTGAGGGGAACCAGTCCTATCCATGGATCTTCAGGACCATATATTTCCTATCCGAGACCATAGTCATCATGATGCTCATCTATCTCACTGGTTTCATGGAGGACCGCTTGGTCATCCCCTCCATGACAAAGGTGACCGATGAGGGCTTTCTCAAGAACCTTTTCAACAACATAACTGGGGCTAGGTCTGTGTTCAGGTCTCTTCCCGAGATGGAGAAAAAAGAACTTATCTGCCCAGTCTGCACAAAGCCACTCAAACGGCAGATAAGGAACTGTCCGTCCTGCGATTCCCCGAGATATTTCTACTGGTGCGTCAGATCGGAGGAGTATTTCATCAGATGTCCGAACTGTATGAAGCTTACCCCTGTAGGGAGGGTAAGATGCATAGAATGCTCAATGAGGATGAGCAATAGCATCCGATGCTCAAAGTGCAGGACCGTGAACTCTGTCAGGGATTGGGTACTTATCAATTGAGATCGACCGGTCATCGTCCCTTCAATGCGGCATGTGCAGCTGCGAGCCTGGCAATGGGAACCCTGAAAGGTGAGCAGCTCACGTAATCAAGACCTATCTCGTGGAAGAATGCGACCGACCTAGGTTCTCCACCATGCTCTCCGCATATACCTACCTTAAGCTTGGGGTTCACCTTCCTTCCGCTCTCTTTAGCGAGCCTTACGAGCTGTCCGACCCCATCTCTGTCAAGGACCTTGAACGGATCGTTCTGAAGGATTCCATTCGATATGTAGAGAGGCAAGAACGATGCTGAATCGTCCCTACTGTAACCGAATGTCATCTGGGTCAGGTCGTTGGTTCCGAATGAGAAGAAATCGGCGCATTCCGCGATCTCCCCTGCGGTCAATGCGGCCCTTGGCACCTCTATCATCGTCCCTATCTTGTATGTGATCCTGGTCTTCTTTGACCTCATTACCTCTTCTGCTGTCCTAACTATGAGGTCTTTCTGCATCCGAAGCTCCATGACGGTACCAACTAGAGGGACCATAACCTCGGGTATGGCCACAATCCCCTTTCTCCCAACGATGATGGCCGCTTCTATTATGGCCTGGGTCTGCATCTCGGTTATCTCCGGGTATGTGATACCCAATCTGCATCCCCTATGGCCTAGCATTGGGTTGAACTCCCTGAGCTCCTCGGTCCTCTGGGCAATGTCCTCGGCAGAAAGCCCCATCTCCTGGGCCATTTCCTCTTGCGTTGGTCCATCATGAGGA
>JALOTP010000043.1 GCA_025457865.1 Thermoplasmatota archaeon
ATAAAATCTATTGAATCATTTGAGGAACCTCTCAAATGAAGGTCGGGATATTCAAGTTCATCTCATTATTAGAGGTCGGAATTATGCGACACCCTGATTGTATAGTGATACCAAACATCAGATTCAACATAATTAATCTTGATCGAATCACTACCATAATTAAACAGATCAATCTTTAGATTGATTGATTCATTAATCGAATATTCGGATTTTTCTAATGATATTTGTATTTTCATATTTGACCAATCTTCGTTATAATCTTCTGATGATAAACAACCCGATACAAATAATATGGAAATAAGTATTTGAAATAGGATTATTGTTTTTTTCATGTTATCACCTAATTTGCACTATGATGTGGTTTAGAAAAATCAAGACTTTGCCATTCAATAGAATGATAATCAACTGTATATCGATCATCTTCATTCATACAGGTTTTGGCATTTCCTTCAACTTTTCCTGCGGGGTATGTATGTGAGGTATGATACAATCCTAAATCATGACCTAATTCATGAATGCAATTTCTTGTCATTTTTCCCTCATTATCCGCAGACCATATTCCCATATACATCACAAACCAATCATTCGGAATATGAAATGCTTTTCCACCAACAGTATCATCACCTGAAGGATTCAAAAAGGCACGTACACAGTAATAAAAAATTCCTTTTCGGTTATTTGTAAATTCATTATCATACAAATTATTTGCTTCATCGATACTTAGTTTTTTAGCATAAGTAATACTATTTCCCCCACCCATGCATCCGTCATCTATGTGCAATGTGATATTTACTCCATACTTGCATGCTTTGAAAAATGCAAGAATTACTTTCTCTTTTGCTTCATTTGACATTTTATATTCCACAAGATAGGAATATTCGCGATAAGTTCCCCATTCAGGAATTAATTCAATAGCATTTTTCTCATCCGCCATCCAATCAACCTCCACGAAAATATCCTGTCTATCCGATTGAGCTCCCCATTTTGACATGTTATGGTACTTTATTATCACATTATTCTCGACGAATGATCCAGGCGAGTCCTCAAGACAGTATTCGTGATAGTCTTTGATCCCGTCATTGTCCCCGTCATCGTTCTGGTTCGGGCAGGAATTATCGCACGGATCGAATCCATAACTTATCTCCCATCCGTCTCCCACATTATCACCGTCCTTATCCCTTAACGACGATATTAATGTCCCGTCGGGCATCTCCTTTACCTCCTTAAAAGGTATTTTGCCACTGACAACGCATATGCCTCACAGAGATAATATATTACCGAAACTGTTTTTGGACATCATTTCTTGGAAAAAGAAAGGCGATATCTCCTATGCCATCATCCCTTAGCTCCAAGGTCAGACAATGACATTGAAGCAAAGGCATCCATGATATGACAGGGCTCCTGCCAAATGACCATCACAGCATCAACAACATTTATCTACATCCCGACCTGTCCCATCCATGCCGGGAGATGGTGGGCGACCGACGGTGGCCCTTGACGGCTGCTGAGGAAAGTCCTCCCTCCTCAAGACACTGGAGCCCCTTCCAAGGGGGGTGCGAGAGCACCGGCAATGGAGCAGAAACGACACCGCCGCATCCAACGAGGATGAAACGGCCAACCCTCCGGGGAGCAAGCCCAAATGTCCGATACGACCTGTCTTGGGATCGGAAGGTAGGGCGCATAGGTCAATGTCGCCAGCCCCGTCCCTTAACACGGCGGGGGTAACAGAAGGAGGCTTACGGCCATCACCCGGCCCCATCTTTCCAGGTCCGTTCCCCCCTCCAGCGAACATTTTAATTACGGCCCCCTCCTTCCATAGCTTCCCGGCCCGGGTACCGCATTGGTCCCGGCCAACAGGAGCGCTTCGCATGACAGACCAGATGGACATGGGCCAGGAGCTGGAGCTCGGAATGGCCCAGCTAGAGCATCTCAAGGGGCAGATGGAGAACCTCCGCGCCCAGGCACAGTCCGTCCAGGCGGTCATCATGGACCATCAGAGGTCCATAGATGTACTGAACGATCTGACGACCAGGAACGAAAGGAGCGTCCTGGTACCGCTGGGCGCCTCTGTCCTCATGAAGGCCAACATAGATGCTGGAGGTTCCTGCATCCTGGACCATGGGGCTGGCTTGATGATAACCACATCCAACGAGGAGGCTGTCAAGAAGCTCACTTCCTCTATGGGAAGTCTGCGGCAGACGCTCCAGTCCATGGAGAAGGCCATGCAGGACCTCTTGGGCAGGTACGAGGAACTTTCGGCAAGGACCCAGGAGCTCTACGGCATGCGAACGCAGCAGGGTGACGGCCCCGAAGGAACGTTCTAGAACCGGTGAGACGGATGTTCAATGCCTTGAAAGAGAAGCTCAACATATTCAAGAAGAAGGCCAAGGAGGACCTCGAAGATGGTGGGGCCGCTCCAGAGCCTTCCAAGATAGAGGGAGCTCAGAAGAAGAAGGAGAGCAAGTTCTTAAAGAAGCTCTTCTCCAGGAAGGACAAGGATGTCGACCATGACCTTGGACCAAAGTCGGGAGAGGGGGACGGGGACATCTCGCTTCGGACCTCCATGGACGGGTCAGGTCTGGCGGGAGAGGCCGCTCTGAAGGGTGAGGGTTCACTGCTGGAGGACTCGGGGGGTCTGTTCGGGAAGAGGATATCCGAGGGTAAGCTTGGGGATGTGCTGTACGAGCTCGAACTGGCCCTCCTTGAATCCGACGTGGCCCAACCTGTCGTCGAGAGGATAAAGAGCTACATGATGGATGAGCTCACGGGTGTGAAGGTGAGCAGGGGAACGGACCTTGACCAGGCCATTGCTGAAGCGCTCAGGTCCGCCATACGGAAGGTCCTGTCCGTCAAGACCATCGATTTCGATGGTTTCATCAAGACCGCTGAAAGACCAACCGTGCTGATGTTCGTTGGCGTGAACGGTACGGGGAAGACCACCGCCATAGCACGTATCGCTTACAGGCTAAAGAACAACGGTTACAGCTGCATCCTTGCCGCCGGTGACACGTTCAGGGCAGGGGCGATCGAACAGCTGGAAAAGCACGCCCAAAAGCTCGATCTGAAGCTCATCAAGCACAAGGCAGGGGCCGATCCTGCGGCCGTCGCTTTCGATGCTGTGGAGCATGCCAAGGCGAGAAGGAAGGACGTCGTCCTCCTTGACACGGCAGGCAGGATGCAGACGAACATAAACCTCATGGACGAGATGAAGAAGATCAAGAGGGTGGCCAAACCCACCATGATCGTCTACGTCGGGGATTCCCTGGCCGGGAACGATGCCATAATCCAGGCGCAGAAGTTCGATGAGGCCGTAGGAATAGACGGGGTGATACTGACCAAGATAGATGCGGATGCCAAGGGTGGCGCTGCCCTCTCGATAGCTTACACCATCGGAAAGCCCATCCTCTTCGTAGGGACAGGACAGGGATACCCCGACCTCACCCCCTTCGACCCCGACTGGATGACAGCAAGATTGTTCGAGGAATGAGATATGTCTTCGCTCGCAGAGGTCCTCATGGAGACCCTAGGGAGCCTCCCGCTATGGGGCAAGTACCTCGCGACAATGGTCATTGCAATGCTGCCCATCATAGAGCTCAGGGGGGCACTGCCCGCTGCAATTAACGTCTTCAAGCTCTCATATATGGAATCGTTCCTACTTTCTGTGATAGGGAACATGGTTCCCATCCCATTCATAATGTTATTCTTCTCCTTCGTCGAGAGGTTCCTCAGGAGGTTCAAACAATTCAACTCCTTCTTCGATTGGCTCTTCGAGAGGACCAGGAAGAAGGGCGAGGTAAAGCTCCAGGTCTGGGGCATGCTCGGCCTCATGCTCTTCGTCGCCATCCCTCTCCCCCTGACAGGGGCCTGGACAGGTACCCTGGTCGCATATCTGCTGAAATTGGATAAGAAGAGGTCCTTCCTCTTCATCACCGCGGGGGTCGTCATAGCAGGGGTCATCATGGTGCTCCTGAACTTCTATTCGATATGGGTGGGGATAACCATCATTGCAGTCCTGGCCCTGCTCCTTTACCTAATGGGCAGGTTCGAGGAGAAGATGTTGAAAAATAGTTCCGGACCCTGATCACACCGTAGGTGTGATATCTTTCCTTCGACCGCCTTTCTTTCGGGGTCTGTCCCTTTTTTTTTATATACCACCTCGCATCGATACCCCATCGTTCCGCTATCGTTCGGCGGGACGAAAAGAACAGACATGAACGGAGGCAGAAAAACATGAACATATCCGCTGTAGGTGGTGAGGAGCTCCTCGATTACGTGATAGAGAGGGACTTCGAAGACACCGTGTCCAGGGTCATCCTGGAAGCCGTGTCCGGCTGCAAGGACGGCATAGGAAAGACAAGGCTCACAAGGGTCCTGCGTGGAAAGGACCCGGGTTACATCCTCGGAAGAGGCAGGACCCTGAGGGACTTCTACGGCAGGCTCTCCCTGCTCGACAGCGACCAGGTGCTGGATTTCCTGGAATCCCTCTTGAGGCTGGGAATGCTCGAGGTGGAGGATACGGAGTTCCCCCGTCTCATCCTAACAAGGAGGGGCACGAACGCACTTAAGAAGGGAGACCCGGTCCCGGCCATGATACCATGGCCACTCCCGGCAAGGGAGCTTTCGGTCCCGATTGATGAGGAAGCCTACAAGCGGCTGAAGAATGAGAGGAACCGCCTTGCAAGGGAAGAGGGGTTGCCCCCTTACTGCATAGCGTCCAACATGAGCCTCGTCGAGATCGTCAATAGAGGGGTCACGGACCCGGGCGATCTGAGGTCGGTCCATGGCTTCGGAGAGGTACGGGCCCAGAAGTACGGGAGCTCCCTCGTCCATGCCCTCAAACGGAGGGAAGCTGAGACCTGAATTATAGCAGGGACCTTTCCTTGCACATGTGCAGAAAGGTTTTAATATCCTATTGGGCCGATAATAGAGTAGTATCCATCCATCCGCTGCGGTCCATCTCTCATCACCTAAGGACGGACCGCCAAAGAGCGCGGACACGTTCGCGCTCTTGTCCTTTTTTTTAAACTCCAAGAGCAAGCCTTATCAGGTCGCGCGCTCCCGGCGCAGCACCCAGAACGAGCATGGTGAGCTTCACCAGGGCCATGAGGTGGGGGTTCTCCTTTGTCTCCTTCTCAAGCTCGACATCGAGTATGATGAAGGCCGGGATGAGGAACAGGAGCTTCAACGGGAACATGACCAGAGCCGTCCCGGTAACGCGTATGAGGAAAGATGGCAGGACATGCTTCTCGGTGTAACCGAAATGATCTATCCCAACATAGGTCGCGGAAGCATCCAGCATATGACCTGCAAGGATGAAGATGTTGATTCCGCTGATTATGGCATGGTACTTCTTGGAACCCTTGAACGCTACGAACATTAAAAGACCCATGATAAGGGTGGCTGCGAGCATCAGCAGAAAGATCAGACCCCCAGATCCAAGATGAGAGGTCGGTTCCACCCCCATGTTCAAGGCAACGTATTGGTCGAACCATTCGCCTTTCATCACCCAAAGTACATACACATAGACCACGAAGGCAAGCGCTTCGAGCCAGATGGTGAGGACCAACCTCTCCCATTTGAGCTGCCCTTTGACAGGCAGGACCGTACATGCGGCCAAAGCCCCTATAAGGAGGACCGGCAGGACCGATATGCCCTCGTTGAACCACCCCTTCCCCGCCAATATGACCAGGGTGACAAGGAGCGAGGGGGCCATGATGAGGAGGGCCGATACCAGCCTCTGGTCCCGTCCGCCACCAGGCCATTTCCTCTCGATGATATCGGATACGATGATCGATCCCAGGGTCAGGAGCCCCAGCATGATGTAGATTATGGGCGAGATGAACAGGTACTGCAGGGGCTCGTTGAACAGCTCCATGTCCTCGAGGACCCTGGCGGCTGACCCTATTAGTATGACGGGGGAGAGGGCAACGAAGAAGGGCAGACCCACCCTCAGCTTTCTTAGAATGAACAATTTGTTGATGAGGAAGGCCGACAGGGCAAGGATGACCCCGTACGTGATCGTATCGACCCAATTATATTCAGAGGTGGCCCCACCGGCATCACCCCCCGCATCAGCGACTATGGGGGACCAGTAGTACTTCCAGAGGAATCGGTCCCAGAAGGTCTCGGGCCAGATGAGGCAGAGGAGCGCCAGAATGACGACGAGGGCAAAAGGAGCGGCCAGGAGGGCCCAAAGCTTGAGCCTGCGAGCGTCCATGTATCCGAATGGACCACCCTCATTATATGACCATCGTCGGGATGCTGGCATAATGTACCCTACGGGATATTCCTTGGGATTTGGCCCGATATGTTTTTAATCAAGAACAACGATTGTTCGATGCTTAAGCGCATTAATGACATCACAAGGAGCTGTATATATGTTCCAGAACACGATAAAAGGCCTGGAGAAGATATTCAGGACCAACAGCTACGAACGGATGATCATACTTGTTACCGGGTACACCGGGACGCTGAAATCGACCTTCACCTACACGCTTATGTCCAAGTACCTGGAGAACAACCCCAAGAAGATAGGGCTCTACGCTACCATAGAGGAATCCAAGGAATCCCTCCTAAGGAACCTCAAGTCCATGGGCGTTAAGCCGAACGAGAGGATATTCATAGCCGATTACAACAGGACCAGGGAGATGTACAGGGAGGAATCGGAGAACACCGACTTCCTCGAGCTCACAGAGAAGCTCATCATGTCCACCAAGGAAGAGAGGGGGGAGGCCTTCACCGTCTTCGCACTTGATTCCCTTAACGCCCTCTACACCCTGACGAAGATGGACAACGATTACCTCATCAGGAAGCGCATATACTACTTCTTCAAGATGCTGAGGGACAATGACCTCACCTCCTTCATCCTCAAGGAGATGCCCCGCGAGACGAGCTATCTCCTTAAGGAGGACGAGAACTTCCTGGCCGATGGGGTGATAGAGCTAGGGATCAGAAGGACGCTTGAGGGTAAGAAGCGCTATATCGAGGTCATCAAGATGAGGCAGAACCAACACTCGATGAAGCAGTACATCATCGATATAGACAAGGATGGCCTAGCGATAGTCGGACCCTCGGTCGATGACATGGGCCTGTAAGCCTTTCCAATGAATTGTTTCCAGGGTCCCACCTATTTGTGATATGGAGATGGCCCATTCTGGCCATCTGCCCTCAATATGACCTACCGTTCCTCAGGTTTCCACATCGGCATCCTCTGCCATCTCTGACAGGAGGTCCGATAATGATTTTCCCTTCGAATCGTCAGCGACCTTGCTCTCCACGACCCCATCCTCCCCTGTCATCTCCACGGTCTCGGCCGCTACAACGTTCATCCATGAATCCTCGGAGGTCTCCTCCACAAGCTTGACCTCCTCCACCTCGGAGCTGTCTATCTCGGGAATATCCTCATCCTCTACGGGGGCTCCGTCTAGCTTTCCCGTCCTGACCCTGGATTTGGTGACCGTCTGACCTCTGAGGCCCTGAGGAGCGGGAGCTAGCCCGAAGGACCGGTCCCTGCCCACAACGAGCTCGTTGTCGAGCTTGTTCTCGAGCTGCTCGTCGGAGAGCTTGGACTTGGGCTTCTTCTTTATGACGAAGAGGTAGATGATACCTAACACAGCGAGCAACAGGATGACCGATATTATCGCACCGATGATGATGAAGGTCGGGTCTAACGGCTCTTTCACCGGAGGTTTGATCTCATCGGCAGGTGTCAGTTCGAGCGTTATGTTCACCTGTTTGCTTATGCTCCTCTGCGTTGTGAAGGTGAAGCTCATGTTGTATGTCCCGGT
This sequence comes from Thermoplasmatota archaeon, assembly GCA_025457865.1. Taxonomy (GTDB): domain Archaea; phylum Thermoplasmatota; class Penumbrarchaeia; order Penumbrarchaeales; family Penumbrarchaeaceae; genus JALOTP01. The sequence continues at coordinate 7,788 of JALOTP010000043.1, forward strand.
CCGGGCTTCGAGCGGTATATCGAAGGAGAAAATGAGCTCAACCTCCTCGGTCGGGTTCACAATGAGCTCGTTCTGAGGGGACATCCTGTCCCCCATGTCCCAGCTTGTGTTCCTGACCTGGGGTATCTGTTCGAACACCGGTCGGACATATGACGTCTCCTGCCCCTCGTTCAATATCTGGAACTTGATATTGGAACCCTTGCCAACCTGGACCTTTAACTTGCCATCTGTGTCGTCCGTTACTTTGAAATCGTAATCGCCCCTATTGTCCAGCTGGAAATTGAAGATGCCGTTGGTGGTATTGCCGACCTCCCCCCTGGCCGCCGGTATGACGGTCCAGTAGTAGGTCCCATGGGTAGCCCAGACAGGTCTGTAATCCGTCGCGAAGACATCGAAGCTTGCCTTGGCCATGTGGTTCACGACCTCGCTCTTCGTTCTAGAGATATAGAGCTTGTAGCTCACCTCTCCCGGGAGGAAGAAATCGGTCTCCCAGGTCAGCTGGATATCGTCCGCTCTCGTGAAGACCGTTCCGTTCAGGGGTCCGAGCAGTCTCACCATCGGGAAACGTAGCGATGTATCGACCTTGATGTTGAAAATCTGCGATTCGTAATCGGACCCTGCGCCATCACGGCAGCGGAACTGGACGAAGTTCTCCTCATGGTCATTGAGCTTCGGCAGCTTGCCCTGGCCGACCTTGAGAAGGAACTGGAAGCTCTCCTTCTGGAAGTTGGTATGCAGCTCCGAGAGGTCCTTCCAGGCGGCAGCTCCGGTCCACATGTCAACATTGTTCTGTCCGTCATTGGTGAGCCTGTACTGGATGGTCTGGGATATGATCTTCGAGCCGCCCAGGTCGGTTATGTTCACTTCGAGCGTTATGGTCTGGTAAGGTATGGTCAGGTTCAGGTCGGGGCTGAGCACCCTGAATACCGCTGGTCCCTCGTCTATCAATATGGACTTCGATTCCGCAGGTCCTATGTTCCCGACCTTGTCCTCTGCCCAGACATAGACCGTATTGGTCCCGGTCGTCGGCACCTCTATCACGGTCTCCTGGATAATTCCTATGGCGGTCCCCAGCCTTGTAAGGCCGCCATCGGTGAAGGCCCAGTAATAGGTCTTGAGCCCGGATAGGTCCTCCCTGGACCCTTGCCAGCCAAGGAACACCTCCTTATCGTTGTCATACAACGTCCTGGAGTCGTCCTTGCTATCGGCGTGAAGAACCAGATATGATGGCGCTGAGGGAAGTTCACCGTCAATGCTAACGTTGAACTGGATGTTATGGACCTCGGATTCGGGGTTGGTACCTGTGAAATTGAGGGTGTAGGTCATATCCCTCTCTGAGGTCCCAGAGGTTGATAGCGTGATACCTATCGGGATACCAGGGTCCGTTACAAGGTCCCACTTCCTCTCATCCTCCTCCCACAGAGATAGCGTATAGGTGCCGACGGGAGGATATTTGCTGACACCCTTGTACCTGACCATTGGACCTGTGAAGGTCAGGTTCTCGGATGCCCTGACCCAGTCACCCTCCGTCAGGTTGCCCTGGACCGCGGCGCTGACCTTGAGCTCTCCAGTGAGCTCGACCTGGTTCATGACCGTCAGGACCTCTGGAACGAGGAGCTGGTCCTTTGCCACATTTATTCCGTTCGCCCTTACCAATAATGTCCGGTCCACCTTGTTCCCCTTGGAGGAGAAGTTCCAATGGAAGAGGAGACGAACCTCCACCGTGGCGAAGAGCCCGTCCCACGTAACGGTCGGGATACCGACCAGTTCGGCATAATCGCCAGGGTCGCTTTCGGTCCATGCATCGTTCCCCAACTTGTCCTCTGTATAGTTGTAATAGAGAACGAATGAACCTTTTCTATGGGAGAGGTCGAAGGTTATCCTAGAAAGTTCGTTGGGGCTTGCGACCATCTTTACGGTGGTCCCGAATGAGTAGGGCCTATACATCGCATAGGCCACATCCTTTCCGGATTCGGGGTCCTTGAAATATGCGTTCTGGATGGCAAGCCGCTTTGGGATCCCCATCTTCCATATCCCCGATTTCGCACCGCCCGCATAGACCCATAGGTCCCTGTTCACTGCGTCGAAGTAATGGGCATTACCGCTCATTATCCCCGGATTTATGTCCGGGTCGTAGATGTACCAGACGTTCTCGAGTATCCTGTAGCGCTGGATGATGGAATCATCCCCTCCGGTGAGCAGAAGCTCCTTTACTAGTGGATCATAGTCCAATTTCGGGAAATTGAGGGGGGATGTGACGCTCCTTAACGGGGTCCAGCTGTTCTTTCCGATGTCGTAGAACCAAAGTTCCCTGTACTGTTTGTTGTTCGTTACATTGGGGTCCTCGCCGCCGAGCATGAAGAAACCGTTCATGTCCGGAACCATGACCAGACCTGCTGCATACCTCTTGACCGGGACCGTACCGACGGGCGGCATCTTGGTGAAACTGTTGGTATTGGGGTTGAACCTGAACAGGTCGCCCTTTGCTTCGAGGTCCGAACTCTCCGTTGGATGGAAGCCGCCGCCGAAGAAGTAGATATTCCCGTCATTGGGCGAGTAAACCATGTCGAAACCCTGCTGTTTCCCTGCTCCGGCCGTATCGAAGAGCTTCGTCCAGACCTGGGTCCTGAGGTCTATCTTCCAGAGGTCGGCCCTGTCGTAGTACCTGGTGTTGGGAAACTGACCCTGTGTGAAACCGCCTCCGAACATGTAGACCGTCAGGTTCTTCTCGTCGAAGGCGAACCCGGCGCTCGACCTTGAGCCCGGCTGTTCGGTCCCCTTGTTGTAGATTAGCCCTTTCCAGTTCCTGTCAAGTATGTCCCAGTAATAGGTATAGGCGCTCCCGTTCTGGGCCGTGTTCGGACCGACGTACCAGAGCCTCTGTTTGGCCTTGTCAAGGGCGAATATGCCGTTCGAAACACTGGAATAGCTGACGTTGTTCGGGAAAGCGGTCCATCTCATGGTCGAGAGGTCGAGATAGTTCAGGTCCCTGTACTGGGTGGCAGTTGCCTGTCCGCCCCAACCGGAATAGTAGTACCTTCCGCCGGACGCAACGAACCTATCCGCTGAATTGGAATAATGATTTGCGAAAAGGAGCCTCCCATTGATTCTATTTACTGTCCCCTTCAATGACCATGTATTGGATTCGGTGCTGTAGCCGAAGAGGTAGTTCGAAACCGTAAGGCCTGTCGTTGCGTTCCTCCCGCCGAAAAGGTACACGGTCTTGTCCCTTGACCTGTAGAAGAGTTGAGCCCCGTAGAGCAGTGACATCGCCGGATCGACCGTAAGCTCCGTCCAGGTATTGGAGACAATGGAATACGACCAGAACTCCCTGAGATAGTTCCTTGACCTGTTCATCCCTCCCCACAGGTAGATGGTCTTGCTCGATTCGTCTATGCACATACTATGCTCGAACCTTGGCTGCAATCCATCCCTGGCTATGTGGTCCCATCCGTCCTCGAGAGAAGATATGGTATATCCTGGTGCATCCAGGTCTATCTTGTAGAACCCGGTCAGGTTATCGACAAATTGATCGTTCGGATCGTCGTCCTTGCCCATGTGGACATACAGCCTGCCGTAGGTCCCTTCGGTCGTATCTATTACCATGGGGGCATCCGACCTCCTGACCGTGAAACCGCCGAAGATGGTGTTTTTCCACTCCATAGAGGACATATTGAAGAACCAGAGGTCGTTCGCCATGGACCCGTCCTTGAAACCGCCGTAGATGTAGAACCTCTCATGGCCCTCATCCACCGCATACGAGAAGCTGACCCTGGCTCCCGGGTTCTTGGTCCTCTCAATGGATATCCATTTGTTCGTCGCCAGGTCATAATAGAAGAAATCATCGTAAGCCGAATGGGACCAAACGTTCTGCTGGCCGTTCCAAGAATGGCTCCCCCCGCCATAGACGAATATCCTGTTGCCCTGGGCATGATATACGGCAAGTCCGCTCTCCCCGCCCCGATGATAATGATAACGCTCCCACTGGTCCCAGGGTTCGCTCCTTGAGGGCATGTCAGGGACCTCGAGGCCCAGGGACCGGACCTCTTCATCGCTCAGTACCCTCTCCCGGTCCTCAATCGCCACTGGACCATCATCGTTTACCTTGGAGACCTTCTCATCGTCCTCCCATTCCCCGGAGCCGAGCAAGGGAAGCGGTACGGACAACAGAAGGACGACTAGGACGCTCATCAGGACCTTTACAGGTGCACCTATTCGATGTATCATTTGGATCACTCCAACGTAGAGGGGGTCTTACCCGTGTTCCAGCAGCGGGTTTCCGGACTTGGACCTTATCACACCTAGTGATTATAATAATTTTCTAGTGTCAATGCGCCTGTCCAACCGTCCAAATGATGCAATTTTCATCATTTTACCCTGTTGGACAATATTGCCTCTATCACCTTATGAGCTGGACCTTCGGGCAAGGAGCACCTTTCCATAAGTCCGGAGACACCGCTTTCCAGGACCGAATCCAGGCTGTCGAACTCGGTCATGATGCGCTTTGCCCGGGCGTTCCCTATGCCCGGGACCCCCTTGAGCAGGTCGAGATCGAGCGTCCTTAGCTTCCTCTGGTATGAAACGGCGAACCTGTGCGACTCATCCCTTACCCTCTGCAGGAGCCTTAAGGCCGGGTCGCTCCTGACCAATCTGAGCGGGGTGCCCTTACCGGGCAGGAAGACCTCTTCCTCTCGTTTCGCAATGGAAACGACCTCGGGTCTATCTCCTGGCTCGTAGGTCCCGATCACCTTGAGCACCGCGTTCAACTGTCCCTTGCCGCCGTCGATGAGCAGAAGGTCTGGAAATGGCTCCTCTCTCTCCTTGAGCCCTCTTAATCGCCTTGACACCGCTTCCGTCATGGAAGCGGTATCATCGTTCTGTTCCGTTCCTATCCTGAACCTCCTGTAATTGGACCTGGCAGGTCTTCCAAGGCGGAACTGGACCATAGATGCGACCGTTCCTTTTCCAGCAAGGTGCGAGACGTCGAATCCCTCTATGGTCGAAGGGACCCTGGCAAGGCCTAGCCTCTCCTTGACCTGTACGAGGACTGGCTCACCCATGGCCTCCCTCTCCTTTCTGGAGATGAACATCTCCGTGTTCCTTCTTGCCATCTCGAGCAGTGCCCTCTGGTCCTTGCCCCGGACCCCGCGAAGGTCTATACGGGCGCCCGACCTCGCTGACAGGAACCTCTGCAGCTCCACCCTTACATCGTCATCGGGAAGGTGAGGGTCCACCCTTATCCTGCTTGGGACCTGCCCGGAGACGGAGTAATAACGAGTGATGAAATCCTCCACCCCTCCGCCAAGGGGCTCTTCCGATTCCAGGAAGAACGAGAGCAGGTCAACGACCCTCCCGCCCCGGACCTTCAGCACGGAGGCGGCCTTTGCATCACCGTTCACATGGACGATATCAAGGTCTCCCCCTTTGACCAGAAGGACCTTCTGGCCCTCCCTCATGCGTTCCAACCCCTGGACCAGGTCCCTCATGAGGGCGGCCCTCTCGTATGCTCCCTCGGAGCTCGCCCTCCACATCTCCTTTTCTAGGTCTTTCACAAGGCTTTCGCTCCTGCCGGACAGGAACCTCCTGAGGCCGTCCACCGCTCTCATGTATTCTTCCCTGGCCAATCCGCCGCAGCAGGGTGCCAAGCACCTGCCGAGATGGAACTCAAGGCAGGGCCTGGACGGTTTGATCATGTCCCTCCTGCAGGACCTGACGGGAAAGTACTTCCTCAACCACCGCAGGGACCGCCTGACGGCAACTGGGTCCCCGTGAGGTCCGAAATGTTCCCCCGAACCCGGTCTTATCCCCCTTGTCTGGATGATGGAAGGGTACTCCTCATCGGTTATGACCATGTAAGGATAGGACTTATCATCCTTGAGCCGGACATTGTAACGTGGAAGATACCTCTTTATCAGGGTGTCCTCCAGGACAAGGGCCTCGAGCTCGCTCGCCGTCACCATGAGATCGACGGATGCCGTTTCGGAGCAGAGCTTGGCCTCCTTGGGATTGGCCCTGTCGCTGAAATGCGACCTCACCCTGGACCTTATGTTGATGGCCTTCCCAACGTAGAGAACGGTACCCTGGTCAGATCTGAAGAGATAGACCCCGCATGTATCAGGAAGGCTTGATATGTCCGGGACCATCGGTGTGGGAATTGGACTTCCATCTATATTAGAACGACAGGGGACGTTAGGACCTGGGGCGAGTTGTTATCAGTCGAACTCCACCTCGGCCTGGTCAACGAACCTCTTCCTGGTCCTCTGCCTTTGTGAATGGAACCCCTCCTTCTCTCCCTCGGTTACGGGACCATCCGATGGGCCATCATCATCGAGGGTAACATCTTCCGGGCCGAGCTCCAGTTCGAAATCGGAACCGTCATCCTCCTCGGACGCTCCCGTGTCCCCTTCCGTCCCTTCCTCCCCTTCGGACGGGGCTTTTTTATCGACCTTTCCTACCTCCACCTCAGACCATTCCTCCTCCTCCTCTTCGTCCGAAAGCTCGAATTCCATCTCCTCATCCTCGGACGTTGCCTCATCCACATGTTCAACGGCCTTGTTAGTTGCCCCCTTTGCCACATCTCCGACCTCATCGTCCTCATCATCAGCTACCTGGACCTCCACTTCCTCATCCTCTGAAGGGGTCTCCTCGTCCAGCACGAATTCGAGCTCCTCTTCGTCCTTAGGGACCTGTCCGGTCCCTTCCGCCCCTTCATCGTCAGGTCCATCCACCACCTCCATTCCATCCTCAGGAGCTGGCGGCCCTTCTTCCTCATCATTAGCTTCCCCTTCGTTCGTTCCATCCAGTTCAAAATCCACATCATCATCGAACTCATCATCTTCGTTACCTTTTCCCTCAGGACCGTCCTTAGAGCGGGCAATATCAGGTGCTTTCGTTACCTGACCAGCCTTCAGCTGGGCCGGATCGTACTTCTTCTCGCAGATCCAGCAGAACAGGGCACCTTCAGGTGATGTCCTCAATGGGATATCGCAGGTCGGGCATTTCCAACGCTCGGACTGGGGAGGTGACGGTCTTGAGACCCTGAACTGGTCCGATTCCTCCATCCATGAGGCCTTGAGCGTGACCTTGCGCTTTTCCACCAACTGCCACATACCCCCTGTTCCATGAGGGACCGGTAATCAATAACATATAATGGGTATAAATCATGTTCGCGCTCCATCGCCTGTCATGGGAATCAGCTCAGCGATGGAGAGAGGTCCTTTTCAAGGCCTCCCGGAGATATCTTCCAGTATAGCTATTCTTGGACCTCGAAACTGTCTCCGGCGTCCCTTCGGAGACCACCTCCCCGCCCTCATCCCCCCCCTCCGGACCGAGGTCTATGACCCAATCCGAGGTCTTGATGACATCCAGGTTATGCTCGATGACCACGACGGTGTTCCCTTTCTCCCTGAGCCTCTGGAGGACGTTCAAAAGCTTATTGACATCATCGAAATGGAGACCGGTCGTCGGTTCATCAAGGAGATAGATCGTCCTTCCCGTCGCCCTCTTCGATAGCTCAGTTGCGAGCTTCACCCTCTGTGCCTCCCCTCCGGAAAGGGTCGTGGCCGGCTGCCCGAGCTTTATATAGCCCAGTCCCACCTCCCAGAGGGTCCTTAGCTTCCTTCCTATGACAGGGATGTTCTTGAAGAACTCCATTGCCTCCTCGACGCTCATGTCAAGGACCTCTGCTATGTTCTTGCCCTTGAACCTGACCTCGAGGGTCTCGTTGGTGTACCTTTTCCCCTGGCACACCTCGCAGGGGATGTACACGTCCGGAAGGAAGTGCATCTCCAGCTTGATTATGCCGTCCCCCTCGCAGTTCTCGCACCTTCCCCCCTTGACATTGAACGAGAACTGCCCCGCCTTGTAGCCGCGGGCCTTGGCCATGGACGTCCCTGTGAACAGGTCCCTTATGGGAGTGAACGCCCCCGTGTAGGTGGCGGGATTGGACCTGGGGGTGCGCCCGATGGGTGACTGGTCTATGACTATTACCTTGTCCAGATGCTCGAGCCCATCTATGCCTTCATGTCGGCCAGGTGGTTCCGTTGAACCGTGAAGGTGCTTCATCAGGGCCTTGTGGAGGACCTCATCGACAAGGGTCGATTTCCCGGAGCCCGATACTCCGGTGATGCATGTGAACGTGCCCAGGGGTATGGCTACGTCCATTCCCTTGAGGTTGTTCTCCCTTGGGGCCCTTATCACCAGCTTGTGGCCGTTACCCTTCCTCCTGGCCGTGGGTACGGGTATGGACCTCTTTCCCGACAGATAGAGTCCCGTCATGGACCTCTCTGCATAGCAGATGTCATCGATGGTACCCTGAGCCACAAGCTCCCCCCCGTGTTGACCTGCTCCGGGTCCCAGGTCCAGTATATGATCGGAGCTCCTCATGACCATCTCGTCATGCTCTACCACGATAATCGTGTTACCCAGGTCCCTGAGTTTGATGAGGGTGTCTATGAGCCTCCGGTTATCCCTCTGATGGAGCCCTATGGACGGTTCGTCCAGAACATAGAGGACCCCGACAAGCGAGGAGCCGATCTGGGTCGCAAGCTGGATCCTTTGAGCTTCGCCTCCGGACAACGTCCCTGTAGGCCTATCAAGGGTCAGGTAGTCAAGTCCCACGTTGCTCAGGAACCCCAGTCTTGCCCTGACCTCCTTGAGGATCAGCCTGGATATGGTCGAATCCCTCTGGGAGAGGGAGGATGAGAGCCTCTCGAAGAATGCCAGGGAATCCTTGATGGATAGCTGGGTCAGCTCATGGATGTTCATGTCACCGACAGTGACAGCAAGAGAGGTCGGTTTGAGTCTGGCCCCACCGCAGGACGGGCAGGGATTGGACCTCAGGAACTTCCTGTAGAAGTCCCTGGCCATCTCAGATTGGGTCTGATGGAACCTCCTCTTGATGACTGGGACCACACCTTCGTACTTCACATTATGGCTCCAATCATAACGGGGCGTCGTTATCCTGACGTTGTAGGTCGAATCAGAACCGTAAAGTATAGCATTAACGGCCGTAGGCGGGAGGTCCTTCCAGGGGTCATTGACAGAGAAGCCCATGGAGTGTCCGAGACCCTCGATCAGCTTCAGTGAGTAGGAACCGTCAGGGTCCGTGCGAAAGAGCGCAACAGCACCCTGGGATATGGACAGGTCCTTGTTCGGCACCACCAGTTCCGGGTCCACATCGAGGGTGAAACCTATCCCTGAGCATTCCTTGCATGCCCCAAATGGGGTGTTGAAGGAGAACATCCTGGGCTCCAGGTCCGGTATCGAGATCCCGTGGACAGGGCATGACATCCTCTCGGAGAAGTGCTCCCTCTCACCCTTCTTCCTTCCCTCCAGCTCCTCTATCGCAACGAGCCCTTCCGAAAGGTGCAAGGACTGGGAGATGTCCTCGGTCAGCTGGTCCCTGTGCTCCTCATCGACCATGAGCTCATCGAGGACTACCATTATGTCGTGCTTCCTGTTCTTGTCCAGTTCCGGAACGCTCGAGAGGTCCGTTTCGACCCCGTCTATCCTGACCTTGTTGTATCCCTGTTTCCTGAGGTCGTCCAGGACCTCCCTTTGAGTACCCTTCTTTCCCTGGGCGATGGGGCACAGGACCTTGACCTTGCGCGGCCCGTCCTCCATTATGGTCTGGATCATCCTGTCCTGGGACTGCCGTTCTATCTCCCTGCTGCAGACAGGGCAATGAGGGACACCTATCCTTGCAAAGAGTAGCCTCAGGTGGTCATGGACCTCCGTGGATGTACCAACGGTGGACCTGGGGTTCTTCGATGCGGAGTGCTGTTCGATGGAGATTGCGGGGGAGAGGCCTTCTATGGAGTCCACGTCCGGTTTGTCCATGACGCCCAGGAAGTTCCTGGCATAGGAGGATAGAGATTCTATGAACCTCCTCTGGCCCTCAGCATAGATCGTATCGAACGCCAGGGACGATTTACCGGACCCCGAGAGCCCTGTGATGGTGATCAGCTTGTCCCTGGGGATGGTCACGTCTATATTCTTCAGATTGTGCTGCCTTGCACCCTTGATGACTATGTTCCCTCCGGACATATGAAGGCTCACCCGCGGATACGATAAGATGTAGATAAGTGATGGTGCTAAAAAAAAACTATTAATAAACCTCTCCAGGGAGGGGGGTGGCAGATTGTATCGAGGTATGACGAACATCTAGGGTACAAGCACTTTCATTATCGTCCCAGCAGCCTGCCTAAGGACCGTCATTTCGGTTATTAGCGGCGGTGCGAACCTTATCGTCTGGGCATGGGTGTCCTTCGCAAGGATGCCCTCTTCCTTGAGCTTGAGGCAGTAAGGCCTTGCCTTACCGGCCGAGACCTGGAGCTCGACTCCCACGAGAAGGCCCTTGCCCCTTACTTCCTTGATGCGCTGCTGCGGCATGTGGGATAGGGTTTCCATGAAATGCTTCCCGTTCTCTGCGGCCTTTTCGTCAAGTCTCTCGTCCTCCAGGACCGAGAGGGCCGCTATTCCCACCGCAGAAGCAAGGGGGTTGCCCCCGAACGTGGACCCGTGGGACCCAGGGGTGAAGACGTCCATAATGCTCCTATCCGCAACAATTCCAGATACTGGATAGACCCCACCGCCTAGGGCTTTACCGACCTGCATGATGTCAGGCCTTGCGTCCTCATGCATCCAGCAGAACCTCTTACCTGTCCTGCAGAACCCCGTCTGGACCTCGTCCAGGACGAACAGGACATCGTTCTTGGTGCAGATCCTTCGAACCTCCTTCAGATATCCTTTGTCCGGGACGATGACCCCGGCCTCACCCTGGATAGGCTCCACCATGAAAGCGGCAGTGTTCTCTGTAATGGCTCCTTCCAGTGCAGCCGCATCGTTGAACGGTATTATCTTGAACCCCGGTGTGAACGGACCGTAATCCTCGTTTGCATCAGGGTCTGTCGAGAAGCCGACGATGGTAGTGGTCCTGCCGTGGAAATTGTTGGAGCAGACAATGATCTCGGCTTGGTCCTTTTTAACCCCTTTCTTTCTGTATGCCCAACGCCTTGCCGCCTTGATGCCGGTCTCTACGGCTTCGGCACCCGTGTTCATGGGGAGGGCCGAGGAGAAGCCTGTGTAGTCGCACAGCTTCCTCAGGAATGCGCCCATCACATCGTTATGAAAGGCCCTGCTCGTGAGGTCAAGTCTGTCCAGCTGGTCCTTGAGGGCCTGGACTATCCTGGGATGCCTGTGGCCCTGGTTGACGGCCGAATATGCCGAGAGGCAGTCGAGATAGCGCTTCCCCTCCACGTCCCAGACCCATGGTCCCTCGGCCCGGGAGAGCACCACCGATAATGGATGGTAGTTGTGCGCTCCAAATGTCTCGTCGGTCCGTATGAACTCATCGGTCAGGCTCATGGATAGGCCTCCTGGTAGGGGGATTGTCCCACATATCGTAGCATCAGCCCCTAATTATTCTTTGCCACATCGTTCTATTCAGAGAGGATTCCAGGCCTTGTATCAACGGATTGTGAACCGATAATTATTAATTATAAGCAGTCTGGTCCATGCATTAACGATGGAAGTGGTGGCCTGTCAAGGGTAGCATATGCTGTGACCATCTGCTTTTCCATGCTCATAGCGCTCAATATATCTTTTCTAACAAACCCAATAGACGCCGGAGAGGAGATGACAGAACCTCTGACAAGGGGATCCTCCTTGAGGATCGACAGCGACCAAGACCTTATAGATACCGCTTCGGCGAACGGCTGGAGCGGTAATGGGGCTATCATGGACCCGTTCATCATCGAGGACCTGAACATGTCCGGGAACACGGGAGGGGCCTGTCTCTATCTCGGGAACACTACTCTGCACGTCATCATCAGGAACTGCACATTTGCTAGATCAGGGTTCGTTGCAGAAACATACGGTGAAGGAACGGGGATAACGGTCTTCTCCGCTTCCAACGTCACAATAATGGGGTGCAACGCATCCTACTGTGTGATAGGTTTCCAGATGATAGAGTCCGATAATGTGAACATCAGGGATTCGGACCTCACCTGGAATTACATGTACGGGATACACCTCCTCGGTGCTGATAGGACCAGGGTGGAGGGATGCAATGTCGAATGGAACGATTTCGGGATATATGTAGCGACTTCCAGCAATGTGACCGTCGAGGGATGCTACTGCCATGATAACGACGACCATGGGGTCAGGTTCGATACTTCACATCACTGCAACGTATGGAACTCCACCTTCGTGATGAACGATGATGGTGTGAACCTGGAGATGGGGTCCCAATACAATAATATCTCTTCCAATATGATGAAGGACTGCAGGGAATCGGCCATAGCTATAGGGGACTCCGAGAATAACATCTTCTATGGGAATATCATGACGAACTGCAGTTTCTATTTCCCTATGGAACCGCTGACAGTGAGATACAATATCATCTCAAGGAGCAACAAGGTAGGAGGAAAAGATGTCCTGTTCATCTATTGGGACATGGACTATGAGATCGAACATGAGGATCTGAGCAGTGTTGGGCAGCTGATCATGGTCTCATCCAGAGGTTATTCTCTATCAGAATTCGATGTCGAGGGGGGTTCCCAAGCTGTCGTTCTGCTGGATTGCGATGGCATCCAGCTTTGCAACATGACCATCTCTGACCAAACTTTCCACGCGCTCATCGCTTACCAGTGCGAACAGGTCACATTGGATAACTGTACGATATTCGACTG
>JALOTP010000044.1 GCA_025457865.1 Thermoplasmatota archaeon
GGCTTCCATGAGGGCCTTGATCCTCTTTCTCCTGACGAAATCCTCCCTCTCCCGCTCCTGGAGCTGCATCGTTATGTACCTCTCGGTGTTCCTGAGCCTAGGGATGAAGATGTGCTCCAGGGCGTTGACCCTCCTCTTGGTCCTCTCTATCTCCAGGGCCAGCCTCTCCATGGCCCCTTCCGCCTCCGCTAGCCTCAGGAGCAGTCCCAGGGCGTTCTCGTACCCGTTCTTCGCATCGTCCAGCGCTTGCGGCGTGCTACCGAGCCCCCATGGAGCCGGTGACGGTCCCTTTTGGCTCGACCCGATGACAGGGACCTTGACCCCCATTATGTTGAGGTTCGTGATGTCCAGTGGGGGGTGGGGCTTTATTCCGGCGGAGAAGGCCTCCAGAGAGGAGTAGCCCAGGATGGCCATCGCATCCTCCATGCTCGTCTTGGCGGAGAGCAGGGCCGAGGAGGTCTCGTTCTTGAGCCCCTCTCTGCGGGATATTACATCGAAGAACTGGACTATGAGGGCATCCCTTTTCTCGCCAAGGAGCTTGTGCCCCTTCTCGGCCAGGGTCCTTTTCTTCCTAATGGCAAGGAGCTCCATCCTTGTCGGGTTTATTCCCTCTACGACCTCCATCCGTTCATTGCCTCCGTCGTGTACCGTCCCAATCCGCTTTTTCTATGTAAAACTAACCGTTTTCGGTTCATCTTCCTATGGAGGCCGATAGCTCCCCGACCTTTTTCAATGTACCAGGGTTCGCCTCGAAATACTCCCTGTAAGGCCTCAGCACCTCTATCAGATCCTTTCCAACGCTCTTCTTGAGGTCGGCCGGGTGGAGCTGTTTCGTCGCAAATGCGGCTCTTAGCGCCTCGTACTCGGTGAAATGCAGGTCCCCGCCCCATTTCTCGGGCCTCTTGATATCAAGGGTGCCCCTGTAAGGGAAGATGATGGTCTGGCAGATCTCCATGACCGGATTGTCAGGGACCCCCTCCGGACACCAGGCCTTGTTCAGCTTCCTGAGTATGTCCTGTTCTCGGTCGTGCAGGTATATTCCCGAGTCCGGATCGGACTTGGACATCTTGGGAACGGCCCCTTCCTGCTCCTCCGATACACCAAGGTATTCGAACAGCTCCTTCCTTGCAAGCGCCATCTGCCTCTCCAGGTCCTTTGCAAGCACGGTGGTCACCGAACCGTTTTCGGCATCATCCTTCTGCAGCAGGGAATAGATGGGGGTCTTGCCGCCAACTCTCCTCCTTCCCGCCAGTAGGACCTCCAATGCCTTGCGTCTCTTCTCGACATCCATATCCTTCTTCAGTCCGTCCAGGAGCGCTCTTGTCTCTGCCGATAGGGTCTGGTTGACCATTAAAAGGGCCAGGTCGACCTCCACCTTGGATGCTAAGGCCGGATAGTCAAGGCCACCCGTCGGACCGGTGACCATCTCCATCCTTCCGCTCCTTGAGAGGCTCGACAGAAGGGGGGTGTGCAGGGCAACGGGCTTGACCCATCCTTTCTTGTCGGCGACATCCCTGGCCAGCATGTGGGCATGCCTCTGGTCCATTCCACCTATGGCGACGTCCACCTCAAGTTCGAATATGTCCGCAGCCTGCATGGACGGGTAGAGGAACTTCGATGAGTCCAGATCCCCCTCGTCCTCCTTGCGCCCCATTATGGTCATTGACCGTCTGATCCTTGACAGAGTGGAGGCCTTGGCGACCCGAAGGACCCGCTCCCAGTATTTGGCGCTGTCAGCCATGTCGCTTGCCCAGACGAAACGCAATCTGCCCGAATCGATGGCAGTCCCCAGGCCGTAGGCCTTGTAGCAGTCCATGATGTACTCGCCGCAGGCCTTGATCTTATCCAGATCGCCCCCGAACTTGTCGTTTATGAATGCATGCCAGTCGGCCAGAAGGATGTCCACCTGGAAACCCGCCTCTATGAGCTGCTCTATCTTCTTGGTTATGATGAGCCACCCTATGTGGACGAACCCGGAAGGTTCGTAGCCGACATACGCCCTTGGCATCTCCTTTGCCTGGAGCCGTTCTTTGAGCTCGCTCTCGGTGATGACCTCCTCTACCCCTGACATTACGAGCTCGAGCCTTCTTTCAAGGTCCATGTTGAACACCTTGTGCGTCCATTCGGAGCGCGTGCAGTTAGCCTAATAAAGGGAGGCCTACATTAAATTGATGATGAATCCCATTCCCAACGGGACGGACAGGGGCTTCCCCTTCAATTCAAGGTTCCATGGGACCCTCTTTGAGGAGAGCTCAGGGGAAGTGTTCCATGTGCTGGGGATGGGGTGGGAGCGGAAGGGGCCAGTCCTTCACCTAAGAGCTATGGAAGGGAGGGCTGGTTCATATCATTACATCGAAGAGGTCCTATCATTGGATATTCGTCCTGGCCGTTCACTGGACCTGAACGTATCCTTGGATGTCCGATGCACAGGAAGGATGGAGGTGTCACATGTTCCATGCCCGGGCCGAGCCGTCATGGAAGGGTTCGTCCAGTGCCATGATTGTCTTGTTCAGGACGTTCCTGACCCTGTCTGCATATTCGAACCGCACTGCCGGAGCGGACAGTGCGGGGCGTTCTTCTGCCAGGCACCGCACGTTGTGTATGCCGCCGTCTATGGGGACAAGCTCAAGATAGGTATGACCCAGCTGAACCGTGTCGAGGAGAGGGGGATGGAGCAGGGGGCTGATGTCATCCAGCCGCTGGTTCAGGTCGCTGACAGGTACAGCGCCAGGCAGCTCGAGGGATGGATATCGGCAAGGTATCGTATTCCCCAGGCCTATCCTTCGAAGGTCCTGCTGAAGGACCTGGCAAGGAGAACGGATATAGAACTCTGCAAGGACCTGGCCTGGAAGTTCATGGAGAGGCTCAGAGATGACCAGCTCGTGATGGGAGATATCCTCAACGGGAGGGGGATAAGGGTCGAAGTGATGCCCCGGGAGATGGATGTGCGTCCGCTGGTCCTTGGGCCATATCCGATCCCGTCGGTCCTCGATGTCGCTCCGCGGAAGGTAGGCCTGGACATTCTAAAAGGGGAGATAGTAGGGGCTAAGGGGAAATGGTGCATCTTGAAGAACGGTCCGACCTCTGCCTTCAAGATGCCGGACATTGTAGGAAGGCTCATCATGTCGGGGACCGACCTCAGGATATAGGATTTGCATCGTTACCACTTCGTAACCTTCCAGTATAAATATCACCGAAGCTTTGGAGCCATGGTATATAAAAGATACCATGGTGATTTCAATGGTCAAGCGGCAGATCATCAACATAGACCACGACAAGTGTACGGGATGCGGGCTCTGCGTCCCCGACTGCCCCGAGGGGGCATTGCAGATCATAGATGGCAAGGCGCATCTCATAAGCGATATCTTCTGCGATGGATTGGGGGCCTGCATAGGTACCTGCCCAGAAGGAGCTATCTCAACCTTAGAGAGAGAGGCCCAGGGATATGATGAGCGCCTCACCATGGTGAACATAATCAAGGGTGGTCCGAACGTCATTAAAGCCCATCTGAAGCATTTAAAGGACCATGCCCAGGCGGAATACCTCGATATCGCGATAGAGGTCCTCAATGAGAAGGGATCACCTGTTCCGGACCTATCGGAACAGCTTCCCTGCGGGTGCCCTGGGACGGCCATGAGGGTTATGGGACCTGAAGAGGAGGAGGGCGGTACGGGGGAAGAGAGGGGTTCGAGCCTCAGACAGTGGCCCGTTCAGATCCATCTGCTCCACCCCAAGGCCCCGTTCTTCGAGAACTCGCATCTCCTGCTGCTTGCCGACTGTGTGGCAGTGGCGAACCCCAACCTGCATCAGCAGCTGATACATGGGAAAACGGTAGCGATGGGCTGCCCGAAGCTCGATGACAGCGGGGCATACGTGGAGAAGCTCTCGGAGATATTGAAGCAGAACAGGATCAAGTCTCTGACGGTTGCGATAATGGAAGTTCCCTGCTGCGGAGGCATGGTTAGGATAGCGGAGGAGGCCATAAGGAGGTCCGGGAAGGATATACCGCTCATCAAGGAGATGGTCTCCTTGAAGGGAAAGATGCTCTGATGAGAGATTCCTACCATTTTGATGCACAAAAAAGAAAAGAACCCAGATTAAAAAAAAGGCTCTTCTCCAGATTTGGGTAAATGTTTGAGGTCATTTTTCCTTTACTGGCTGTACCTTTCTTCAAGAAAAAAAAATGTTATTGAAAAATGATCGATTCCTATCACGATTTTCATGATGAAAAAACTTCTTAACCAGATGGATAAAAACAATTCAATAAATGGATGAAAATTGACCCCGACTTTTTAAGAATATGCGTGATTTTGAAACAACTAATTCAAAATACCAATGTTAAGCTTCTAGGACCAATATCCATCAAGGTCATTTGAGATACCATTACAATGATTTGTGTAAATCCTTGCGTTCTGAATGCAAGGTTTCATACAAATCCTTGCGTTGCCAGTGCAAGGTTCTGTCATGTTCCTGGCGTTGGACCTTCTCATTTCCTTTGCGAAGTGACCTGTTCGGTCCAATAATAAGGATGTTATCTAACCCTAAACTTGTTCATCTTTCCCTATCCGCTGTACCTATTCCATCACCGTCGAAAGGAGCGTTCCCGTTATCACAGCGTTGGGAGAGAAACCTCCGGAACCGCCATTGTTCGACCTGAGGCTCGTTGTCTCATTGAAAGGCTACTCGCTCTACAAGAACAGGTATTTTCCTAAGAACCTACCTTTTGCAAAGAGGTCCTTTCCCTTGTAAAGTTCCATTTGAGGATCGTCGATGTGGACCGAGATAACTTATGGAGAAAAGTCCAATGCGGACCTCAACCTGAAAGGAACTTTCTGATATCCCTTTCGCCCATGAGCTTGATATCATCCTCTCCGAACCTGACCGGGTCCTTTGTCAATATGAACTTATCACACTCGAATTCCTCACTTTTATCTCTGAAGGTGTCGATATCCGCTCTCTTTAATGCCTTCCATTTGACCTCAAGCACGGCCAATGGTCTCTCCTTCCTATCGACAACGATCCCGTCGAGTTCGGGGTTGAACGAGTACCTGAGCTCTCCACCCAGCCTCCCCGCGAAAGCCTTGACCAGATATTGCTCCATGCACGTCGAATGGACCCGGAGCAGGTTCTCCTTTACCTCCGAAAACGGCGGAAGCCCCCTTTCCAGACCGTACATAGATTCCATGTAATAATAGAGCGTCATGACAGGTGAAGTGAACCTCAGCATGGTCCTCTTCTTACCAAGGACCCCTATCTCTTCGAGTATTCCCATTTCCTTGAGGGCTTTCAGGTACGGAGAGAGATGGGACGCCCCATCCTGTTTTATCAGTCCCTTGGAATAGAGTACCGAGGCTATCTCATTGGGCCAAGTCCTCCCGGCCCCTATGGATGAAAGGATCCCTTGATAGAGCTCTGATAATGTCCTGTCCTCCTCATGGAATATCTCTCCGACAAGGGAAGGGACCGTATAACCGGTCCCGGAGAGAAGTGCATATAGCTCATTCAATACGGGCCTTTCACCTATAAGTGGCATGGTCCAAGGATCCGAAAGATATGGTGCCAGGTCCAATCCTGTTCTCTCCGATATACTTGGGAGAAGGTCCTCCGGTCCCACAAGCGAGACCCTGAGCTCTTTGAACCGGCCGAGCAGAGGAGAGCTCGGCCCCAGGACCCGCTTCAAAATACCCAGTGATGAGCCCGATAGGACCAGCTGACCGGAAGGGTGGGATGCAGCGATCCATTCAAGAACGTCCATCGGGAGCCTTTGGAACTCATCTAGAACTATCCTTTCATTGTTGGAAAGCCCCTCCTTTATGTGATCCATAAGTTCATCGACAGAGGTCAGCTTCCTTTTTATCTTCCCTTCGATCCAGATGGTCCCTTCCCTGCCTACTAGAATGTATTCATCGGGATTGAAATAGTTCTTAAGGAGGTAGGTCTTACCGGTCTTTCTTCTACCATAGAGAAGGGTCCAATTCCTGCCAATTGAGGATGTCTCGCTCCTTGGGACCTTGATGTTCATGCTAAGATATGGACCTTAAGGTATTTCAAATTAGTGATTTCAAAATAACAAATTCAAAATACCATTCATATGTCCTTCCCCTTCGGGAATATGAAACCCAGGACGAACAATATCGTCATGCCTATGAACGCTACATAGGCAAGTCCCTTACCTGAAAATGGATAGTCCCAGTACCTCGTCACCCAGTATATGAGCCCCAGTATAATGAAGAACAGAAGACCGCTTATCACATATCTGATCGTGGTGGGCCTGTCGAACGGCCATTCCCTCCCTCCTAGTGGATACTTCATCCCCAGGAAGAACAGGAGCAGCGCCCCTATCGCTGCAAGGACCAGTGTAACGTCAAGGACCTCCAATCAGCTCTCCTCCTGTACCTCCTCGAACTCCCCTTCAAGGACCGGACGGGAGCCTTTCCTGGGCCTATTGTTCTTCTTCCTGGCACCTTCCTCATCGATACGCTCCCCCTCCTTCTCTGTACCATCTTCCTTCTCAGAGGACCTGTTGCCCTTCTTCCTCTCGTACTCCCTTCTCAGCTTGTCGTACATCTTGAGCATCGTCGGGCTCACGGAGGGTCTAATCTCGTCCAGTACGGAGAAGATGTCCTTCTGGGTGATGGGCTGTGGTTTCTTTGTCTCAAGGGCCCTTTCCAATCCTATGGAGGAGGCTTCTCTGACCAGGTTCGCAATGTCCGCCCCTGAGAAACCGTCCGTCCTCCTGGCGATCTCTTTTGTGTCGATGTCCTTCTCGACGTACTTCCCCTTCAGATGTATCTTGATTATCTGCTCCCTCGACGGCAGATCGGGCGGAGGTATGTAGATTATCTTATCGAACCTCCCTGGCCTCATCAGGGCAGGGTCAACGAGGTCGGGCATGTTCGTAGTGCCTACGACTATTATCCCCTCGGCCTCGTCCATCCCGTCCATCTCGGACAGCATTATGGACAGGACCCTTGGTGTGACATCATCGGTAGAGTAGAAGTCCCTCCTCTTCGCTATGGAATCTATCTCGTCCAGGAACAGTATGCAGGGGGACCTGGCCCTTGCCTCCGCAAAGAGGCTCGCTATGAGGTTCTCCGACTCCCCGTACCATTTGGACATGACATCGGAGCATTTGATCCCAATCATGTCCACGTTGAGGTCGGAGGCAACGGCCCTAAGCATCAGGGTCTTCCCGCATCCTGGAGGTCCGAAGAGCATTATCCCCTTGGAAGGCTTCACTCCGTACTTCGTCGCCATCTCGGGCTCCAGGAGAGGCACCATCAGGGAGTTCTTGACCTCCCGTTTCACATCCTCCAAACCGCCTATCTCATTGAACGTGGCTTTTCTGAACCCGACCATGTCGGATATCTTGCGGCCGACGTCCGAGCTCTTGACCTCCATGACGCCGTACTCCGAGGGCAGGGTCTCTTCCCCAAAGGCCCTGACAGCGAAACCCACCATCCCGGCGGGGACCACGAACAAGGATACCAGGAAGAACCAGAAGGAGAGCCCGTTCCCGAGCCATATGATGGATATCAGGGAGAATATGAAGACCAGGACGCCCGGAACTGCCCTTATCGCCCATACCTTGGGGTCCTTCCCTAGGAGGACCCTGCCGTCCTCCAGCTTCCTGAAGATGAGGTAGGCCGCTATCATGGCCATGACCCAACCTAAGAGACCGAAGAGCGGGACGATGGAGCCCATGGACTCCTTGAGGACGCTAGATATGGTCATGGTATCGACATTGGTCAGCCCAGATATCTCGTCGAACATGTCAACAGGTCCCCAGCCTGACGGAACGGCTCTGGAGAACGTGACGAAGCTCTTGCCGCCTTCCGAGGACGATATGAAGGAGAACCATGAGAAGTTCCCTGAGGGCGCGGTGACCAGCAGGAAGCCTCCGGCCGAGAGCATGACAACCGATCCCATGAAAAGAGAGAACGCCAGAACGGCGGCCACAGGAACGGCGAATCCGAAACCTAGGTTCGCGGAGAACACGGTCAACATGGTCAGATAGCTGTACCTCCAGTCGAAGAACCCGCCCACCATCACTATCAGGGAGAAGACGAGATAGACCCAGCCGAACTCCCTGGATTGGTAAGCGGTGGCAGCGGTCACGATGACCGTCAGGAGAAGGAGGGATATGTAGGGGTACTTGACGGATACGAACACAAGGAAGAGGACGAGCAGTATGGCCATCCACCAGGGGTAGAACGGTGCGAACATGACGCCGAGGATGGATATGAGAAGGAACGCACCGACACGCAGAAGGAGCGTTCTCCTCTCTTCGTCCGCTAGCAGCCCCTCGAGCCTTGTCAATCCCTCTTTGCTGTCCATCTTCCTGGACCTTTTCTTCTTCTCGTTGAGGGTCTCCCTTGCCTTCTTGACCTTATTGACCGCATAGACCATGGAACCCAGGAGGGCTACGGATATCACACCGCCAAGGAGCTCCAGGAGGCCTGGCCGTTCCGCTTCGGAGTAGGGCACCATGAACTTCTTCTCGTTGACATCCAACCTGAACGTGAAGCTGCCGTCAGCCCTGGGGACCATTACCTTCCTCACATAGGTCTGGTCCTTGTAAACGATGGTCACGGTGTAGTTGCCCATCCTGACCGTCCTGTTCGTCATGGCTATGCCCTGGAAAGCCTCGGTCCCGAAGGAGTAGGTCTGATTGGAGAAGGTCACCTTTGCCCCATCGGCCGGTCCGTTCCCTGCCTTGTCCCTGATGACAACGAACAATATCCCTTCATATATGGGTCCCACAACGGGCGGATTTGGGTACTGGTATGTCTGCGCTTTCGATGTGACCTTCATCTGGTAATTGTCGTAAGCATCGATGTGGAAGGTCACCCTTGAACCTGGAGGGTAAGGGATCAAGATGGCTGTTGCATGGGTGGCATTATGCTTCACGAAGAAGGCAACACCATCGAGCGGGTCCTGGTCGGGGAGGTTCACCGTGTATAGCAGGTCCGCCCTGAATATGGGGGTCAGAGGGTCCCTGGTCGTCAGGTTCAGGGTGACTGGCTCTCCTATCTTCGGGTCCTTGGGACCCCATTCAAGGCGCAGGTTGGATTCGAAATCGAACCCCTGCCACGAGCCGTTCTTGACGACAGTATAGGAATAGGTCGTGGATGTCAGAGGATGGTTCTTCTCGTCGTAAGCGACGATCCTGTACTGTATCACTGCATCACCGGGATAGCCCGGGATGTCAACCCTCATCACCGTCTGGTTGACCCTTGTGAACTGGTACCCGCCTTCGGGGGACGTCTGGGAACTGTACCTTACAGTGTACCTCACATCGGCCGCGTTTATGTACTGACCGCTCTTTGAGCTGATGGTTATATTGAGAGGTTCGCCGTCGAGTGGGGCCCTTCCGGTCTGATGGTCTGGTTCCCTCTCTATCAGGATAGCCTCCTCGAAGACGTTCGTCGTCCATTCGGAATCGCCACCCTTGGTAACTGATAAGGCCAAGAGGAGGACGGACATCAACACCAGACCGGAGGCGATAAGGGCCCTTGGTACCTTCGATTGATCCTGCATATGCGCACCTCTATGCTCCAACGCTAACCCTCTGTTTCTCGGCTATCTTCTTCTTCAATTTGGTCCTTGACGCTATGCCCAGTGCCGCCAGGCCGGCCAGCATGTACTCCACCGGAACGGCCGCCGTCTGCCCCATCATCACAGGGGTGACATTGGGGGTGGCCGTTATGACCGGTGCAACGTTAACGGAAGGGGCGATGACAGGCACAGAGGGTGGGGGTGGGATCGGCGCTGGGGCGGCCGGGAGGGGGGCGGGCGGTGGTGGTGGAAGGGGCGGAGGCAGCGACCTGATAACGGTCACATGGAGCTCCGGCAGGTCCTCTGTTAGGTTGTTGCCTCTCCAATCGGTGTACGATAGCGAGCTTCTGTCCGACGTGACCCTCGTCCTGCCCTCGCCATCTATCGCGGCGACCCTGAAGCTGACGGTCCAGTTCTCCCTGAGCATCAGGTCCCCGGCGGTCCATTCAAGGACGGTCCTTTCCCCCGATGTGTTCACGTTCAGGTTCCAAGTTAGGGAGGATGAGCCCTCTATGTAGGATATGTCCGATGTCAGTTCGAGCCTGACCTTGATATCGGTCCCTGCCGTCTGGTCGTAGAACTGGTCGGAGATCTCAAGATATATTTCCACCAGGTCCTCCGGGGTCCTCGCATTATAGTATGTACCCCCCGTCCTGCCGGAGACATAACGGAGCATTCCCTCATCGACAGTATCACCGAGACCTATGCAGAACACCTTTACCCCGAGAGAGGATAGCTCGTCCATCTGGGTAGGTGTCACGTTCCTCTCCGGGGGGTCCGGGAACCCGTCCGTGAAGAGGACCGCGACCTTCTGGTTCGTAGGTTCAGCGAAGGTCGCAAGCTCGGATAGAAGCAGGGCAAAGGCACCCTGGAAATCCGTCAATCCCTGGGGGGTAGATCTTGCCAGGGCCTCAAGGTTCGCATGGACCTGGGGGTAATTGGAGGTCAGATGGTTCCCGTTGACCAGTTCCGCATTGTTGTCGAACTTGATCAATGCAGCCCTGTCGTAAGGGGCTATCATGGAATCTATGTAGGAATGGGCCCCCAGTATCCTAAGGACCTGGGGGTCGTTCGTCCCTAGGGACCCTGAATGGTCCATCATGAAGATGACGTCCTGAGGGGCCAGGGTTATCCCTTTGGTCCCTGCGCCGGAGAGGCTTAGTGTCACGGTCGTGTTGTCGGGTGAGTTATCCGAGCCCGCCCTCCATATGGAATCATGCTCCAGGACGAAGGCGGGCGATACATACCCTCCACCGACCTGGGCTGAGCCCGAGGAGCGGACGGCCCCTATGGTCAGTGCCACTAAAAGCATGACCGGCAATATGGTCATCACAGGATGGAAACATCTTTTCCGGACCAGGAGGATAGTACCCCGCCCCATCATCCGCTCACACTTCCGTACGTTTTATCTATATCTTTTCATGTTATTCGCAAAAAGATGCCTTCAAGCGTCCTCGGTCTCCCATTCCTCGACCTTGTCCGAGCCCTTCTTCCCCATGAGCGGTGCGCTCTTCTTGGGCTGAGCACCCTTGTCCTGCGCAGAGGAGGGGCTCTTGGGAGCATCCAGGGTCCGCTCCTTCTTGGGCATCCCCTCACCCCTTGCCCACCTGGTAAGGACCCCGGTGAAAAGGAGGACGAAGAGGAGCACGACCAGCAGGATGAAGAGAAGGAGCCAGATGACCGGGAGAGCCTTTACGAACCTGTCAATGAAGCTCGTTTCGTCCTTGACGCGTTTCACGTTGATGGAGCCGGAGACATAGTTCTCGTTCCCGAGCTTGTCCGTGCACCTGATCTGGAACACATGCACGCCTTCCCCCTCGTCAGCTGTGGGCCAGAAAAGTAGGTATGTATCGGGGTTCGACAGGTTGGAATCCGGGGTCATCTCCCTCCAGCCAAGGGAGTCTATGTTGACCATGACCGACCCAACGCCGCTGGGGTCTATGACCGTGGCCTCGAACACTACCGAGTTGCCAGCCTTGACCTTGCCTATCCTGACAGCGGAGGAACCCTCTATCCAGTAGTAGTCCAGGGCTATGGTCGGGCCTGTATTATCGACCTTGATGCCGTAGGTCGAGCCCTCGAGGTTCCCGGCCCTGTCAATGGCATTGACTGTGAGCGTATGGTCACCGTCCGACAGGGTCCTGGTGTCCAGGAGGTACTCGTAATACATACCGCCCTCGGCCCTGTATATCTCGAACGGGCTTGCCCCATCCAAAGACAGCGTTACCTGCCTGATGCCTATCGAATCATAGGCGTAGAACCTGATGGTCTGCACATTGGAAAGGACCATACCGGGGGTGATGGTCGCCTGTGAGATGACGGGCGGGCTGTTGTCAACGACCACATCCACCTTGAACTCCGTCCTGTGACCCGATTGATCGACGGTCCTTATCGTCAGGGTATGGATACCGTCCAGGACCTTCTTGGTGTCCCAGGGCTGCGTCACCTCTATCCAGGTCGTTCCATCGACAGAGTAGCTGACGAGGCCGGGGAACTTGTCCACGCTCCTAGCCTTGACAACGAACAATCCGTTTATGAGCTGGTCCTTCACCGGGGATTCGACGATGAGGTCAGGTGCATTGTTGTCTATCCTGAAGGTTATGGTGCCTGTCTTGACCATGCGTCCGGCAACATCGGTCACCGTACCGTTGAGGTAGTAGGTCCCGTCAAGGAGGGTCCTTGTGTCCAGTATGTACTCGTAGTAGCCCGTCTGTGCGTTGAATGTCAGCAACCTCTCCTCCGTTCCAAGGAATATCGTGGCCCTGGTTATTCCGACCTCGTCATATGCGCTTATCTTGAAGACGAAGGTTCCCTCGACGAACTGGTCCTTAGTGGGAGATATGAGGACCATCTGCGGCTCATGGTTGTCCACTATCACATAAAGGACCTCGGTCGTGATATGTCCCGCGAGGTCGGTGGCCCGTATGGTCACCTCATGCCTTCCGTCAAGGACAAGGGCCGTGTTCCAGCCTATGGAAACGGGCTGCCATGAGGCCCCGTCTATGTTGTAGTCCGTCCCCTTCTTGAAGACGTCGCTGTTGTCCACATCGAAGAAGAACATGCCCGAGACGACCTGCCCCTCCTTCGGGGACCTGATATTGATGGTAGGCGCCCTGTTATCGACCTTGAACTCCACCGGGCCATAGGAGAAGGATTTGCCTGTCAGGTCGTAGACCTTGGCGGTCACGTTCCTCACACCGTCCTCTCCTGCCCCCCAGGTGATCGTATTGGAGGAATATTCGTAATAACCCGTCTGGGAATTGTATGGGACCCTTGCCTCTATGTTGTAGACCTTGATCATCACATAATCCACCTTGACCAGGTCGAAGGCGGTCACCCTGATGGTTATCATACCCTCAACGAACTCACCCTGAACAGGTGTGTTGATGGTGCACGTCGGGGCCTGATTGTCGAAGAGGACGTTGAACGTGAACGAGGTCTCCTTGCCTGACAGGTCGACGGCCCTTATCGCCAGGGTATGCTCCCCGTCCTGGAACGTGGTTGTGTCCAGTAGGTCCAGGATATCGGTCCATCCCGATGCGTCCACCTTGTACTCAACCTTGTCAAGGAACGTATCAGTTGCGTTCACGTCGAAGAGGACCGAGCCCTCGAGGATATCATCGCTGCTGAGACCGTTCACGACCAAAGAGGGCACCCTGTTGTCCAGATTGAAGGTCCTTGGCCCCAGGGAAACGGTCTTACCGGAGATGTCCCTTACAGTGATGTTCATCTCATAGGTACCGTCGGGGATGAGCCTTGTATCGGTCCTGTACTCGTAGTAACCGCTCCCGGAATTGTAGTTCATGTCCAGTACCGCTCCGAAGACCTCGATCTTGACCGAGTCCAATCCGACCAGGTCGGAGGCGACGACCTTGAAGAGGGCCGCCCCCTCTAGGAACTGGTTCGGGACCGGGTCGGATATGGCGGCATACGGCAGGTTGTTGTCAACGGTGACCTCTATCTGTGTCGAGGTCGAATGGCCGGCGAGGTCCATGGCCCTGAACGTGAGAGTATGCCTACCATCGCTGTACAGCGTTGTGTTCCACATTACCGAGATGTCTATCCATCCCGAACCGTCTATGTCGTACTCGGTCCTGTCCATGAACGTGTCCGAGACCTCGACGCTGAGGTTCACTGTACCCTCCACGAACATCCTGTCCAGTGGGTAGAGCACTTTCAGGACAGGGGCGTTGTTGTCAACCTGGAAAGATACGGGTGAGGAGATAGTGACCTTTCCGCTCTTGTCCCATGCCGTGGCATAACAGGAATAGATGCCGTCTGGCTGGATCGAGGAGTCGGAATTGAACTCGAAATAGCCCGAAAGCGAGGAGTAGATGGCAGCGAACGAGCTTCCGAACACGTTGACCTCCACCCTGTCTATCCCCACAGAGTCGCTGGCCGAGAGCCTGAACTTGTAGGCCCCGCCTATGAACTCCCCCTGTACAGGGCTGTTCACTGCGCAGACCGGGGCATTGTTGTCAACAATGACGCTCAGTGTCTGGGTGGTCGAATGGCCGGCGCTGTCCCTTGCCCTGAACGTGAGAGTATGACCTCCGTCCAGCAGGTTGCCTGTGACCCAGACGTTCGAGATGTTCACCCAGCCCCCACCGTCTATGGAATAGGTCACATCCAGGAGGAATGCATCGATGGCATTTACAACGAACGAGATGTTCCCTGAGACGTAATCTCCCGTCTGGAGCCCTTTCACCGTCATCTCCGGGGGGTTGTTATCGACCTTGAAGGGGATGGTATCGGAACTGGTGGACTTTCCGCTCAGGTCGTAGGCAACAGCTGTGACCGAATAGGAACCGTCGGCCTTGTTCAGGGTGTTGAGCATCGTCTCGAAGTAGCCGTTCTGCCTGTTGAAGGTGGTCTGTACCTGGTCGCCGAAGACCGATAGGACCACCCTGTCAATGCCCACAAGGTCGGAGGATGAGACCTGGAACACATGGACGCCACCCATGAACGCATCCTTGAAGGGGGAGACGATGTTGCATGTCGGGGCATTGTTATCGACTATGAAACCTATGGACTGTTCGGTCATGTGGGAAGCGTTGTCCATGGCCCTCACGGTGAGGGTGTGGGCGCCGTCCGTCAATGCAGAGGTGTTCATCGTCGCTCCGTAACTGGGTTGGGATCCAGTGCAGTTCTGCCAGCCGGAGGAGTCTATCCTGTAAACGACCTGGTTCAGGTAAGTGTCCGATGCATAGACAGAGATGGCATAGTTGCCGCCTATGATCTCATCGTCAATGGGGGCATTGATCGTAAGGGCCGGATCGTTGTTGTCTATATGGAACGTTATCGTATCGCTCTTCTGGGTCAGGTTGACATGGTCGTAAGCGGTGGCGTAGGCCGTGTACATCCCATCGGGCTTCGTGGAGGTTGTCACCGAATACTCGTAGGAGGTCGTTATGGGGTTGAAAGGTATGGTGACCGTCCCCCCGAACAGGCTTATGTCAACATGGTCCACGCCGACGGTGTCGGTCGCGACCACCCTGAAGGTGTACGTTCCCTCTATGTACTGCCCGTCAATGGGTGAGTTGAGGTTGCAGGTCGGTCTGTTGTTGTCGACGAAAATGGTTACGGAGGTCTCTCCCGTGAGGCCTGCCGTATCCTTGGCATCCACCGTCAGCGTATGGGCGCCGTCGGTGATCTGAGTGGTGTCCCATGTCCCCGTCCAGGTATTGCCGCTCCTGGCGAGAGGGGTCCAGGCGTTCTGATCGACCTTGAACCTGCAGGACGTCACATAGGAGGTCGTATTGACCGATATGGACATGCTCTTTCCCGTGACATATGAACGGTCGAGAGGGGTCCGGATTATAGGATTGGGCGCGGAGTTGGACAGTGTGAAGTTCACAGGTCCAAGCCCTGTGACCCCAGATGCATAATCCTCTGCCTGGACCGTCATGGTGCAAGCTCCGTCCGGATAGGTATAGGTGTTCACGCTCCTCTCCCAGAACCCGCTCGCTGAGCTGTAGTACATGTTCAAGGTCCCCGCATTGATCATCTTTCCTCCGAATGTGATCCTGACGGTCTTGACATCAACGGGGGTTCCCGCCTTGACCTTGAAACTATAGACCCCTGAAACGAGCTCTTCCGAGGTCGGTGATATGAGGTCTATGACTATGGGGTCCTTTATCCTCATTGAAGCATTGGCATATCTTGTCAGAGAGCCTCCAGTTCCCGAAATGGTCAATGCGTAGGTCCCTACTGGGCTGGTCGTCTGCGTGGTCACCGTTAGGATGGAGGTCGGGGTCCCTGCATTGATGGTGGAGGGAGAGAACGAGAACGTTATGGTGCTCGAAGTGGGCGATGAGGATGCCGATAGGGTAACGTTCGATGAGAAGCTGTTGATAGTGGACATGGTGATGGTGTACTTGGCCGAGGTACCGGGGGAAATGACCCTCAGATCGGGGGTGGTCGATAGGAAGAAATCTGGGTTTGTCGAGACCCTCAATGTGACCCTGACCTTGTCCCTCAGTCCGTTGGTAGATGTGTCATTGCCATAAACGGTCAGGTAATAGGTCCCGGCGGACATGGAGGAAGTGGTCGTGATGTTGAGATAGGCTCTCTTGGTCTCGACGCCGTTTGGCGTGACCTTTGCGACGTTCAATTTCGCAAGTGCACCTGTCGGGGTGGAGATGTTCCCAGACCCGCTCTGCCACCTGTAATGGAGGTTGATGTCCTTGGTTATACCAAGGGACTCGACATCTATTGCGAAGGAGGTGGAAAGGCCTGGTGCTATGAGCTTGCTCTCAGGGGTCGCCTTCATGTTGAAATCCGATGTGATCAGTATCCTATAGGTGTCCGAGCTCGTGTAACCCAGGTTCTCGTCCAGAACGAGCAGGCCGTAGTAACCGGATGATTCGGGATTATAGTTGAATGTCAAGGAGCCTCCAGATGTTGAGGAAGTGTATGAGGCGAGCGCATCGTCCAGGTTCCCGGATCCCCTGAAAAGGTGCATGGAGAGCCTCTCGTTCGACGGGACGCTGTCAATGGCGAACTTGTACTGTCCTCCCGCATGGAGATAGACATCGTACATGTTCACAAGCGGATAATCGCCCCTGAGGGTCCCGGTGTATGTGGAGGTCCCGTGGTATTCGAAGAGGGAGTAGCGGTAGGTCCCTATCTCCAGTCTTCCGTTCGCATCGGTGTCTGACCCGTAGAGGTCGGCCGAAACGCAGTGGTAGTCCGATTCTATCCTTATCCCGTTGTTCCAGTTGGACCCGGTGAACTTGTAGACCTTGGCATATTGATTGTTCCCTGTAAAAGTATGCCCGTCAATGACCACCACATCCAGCTTATCGCTGCCCTTGGTGGACGATGCTATCTTCTGGGTCATATCATAGTCGGAGTAGGCGAAGAGGTCGAAATCCTCTCCCGATGCCTGGTTCACACAGGCGATGGCTGTGTAGTAATTGGACTTGGTCGGGACCTTGAACTGAAGTTCGTCAGGCGTCTCCGTCCACCACCACCCCGTGGTGTAGGTCCTTGCAGGTTCATCGTTCAGGAGCGTTCCGCCAGGCCTTGTCTCGGCGTTCGCCGGTGCCGGTAGCAGAATAAGCAGCGTCCCTGATGCCAGGAAAAGTGCCGTCAGAGCGACCACGAGATATCTGTGCATGGGTGCAATGCTCGAAAGAACGGGTTTGGTTGCCATATCAAGACCTCCATTAGGGGATCGTCCCGGTATCCCCAAGATAGGGTGATGCCTTTCCATCATAGATAATGGTTGTCCGGAACACCTGTTCAGGGGGATGATAGGTTTGGGACCGGTACTATATAAAGGTAATATGGTCCTGTATCGCTTCTGTATCATCGATAGAGGCCATCGGGTGAGCACGGGATACCATATGTCAAGTTCCAGGACTGCTCATGGGCCGATCATCGGCCTTGAGCCCATGCTCCCTACCTGCCTTAGCTCCAACATATCGATCTCGTCCTTCTCAAGGTCCTCGACGCCAGAACCTGTCAGCTTGAAGAACGCAGTGGCGCCAGAGGGCATGGACCTGTGCTTGACCACCGTGGCCTTCCTGTAACCGCCGTCACCCATCTTCTCCAATTTGATTATGGCCTTGCAGTTGTGGGCGAGAGAGTGGCCGCCTATGGGCCTCACATCGCCGGAACCTGAACCTGGTTGGGAATAGACCTGGGTGGTAATGAGGGTCGGGATGTCCTGCTTCCTGGAGATGTTCATAAGCTCCAGGATGATATTGGATATATCCCTGCGCCCCTCCTCGTCCTTGCCTCCGCCCAGCTGCATCCTGTAGAATACCGTGGCGGAGTCGAGTATGACGCATCCTATGTGAAGGTCCTTGCCTGCAAGCTTCACGGTGTTCCTTATGGAATCCTCGAGCTGGGATGAGTTCATGGGCTGGAAGAAGAGCACCTCCCTTGCAAGCTTCTTGTAATCCCTCTCGGAACCGCAGATCTGCTGGAAGCGCTCCATCGAGACGCCCTCGGTGTCTATGTAAACGACCTTCTGACCCTCGGTGACGACATTCCTTGCCACCTGGAGGCATAGATTGGTCTTTCCCGAGCCCCCCTCTCCGAACAGCTGGGTTATGGCGGAGCTCTCTATGCCGCCCCCGAGGAGCTTGTCTATCGAGGCGCAGGAGGTAGCTAGCCGCGTCACCTCGGGCCGCCCTCCTTCAAGGTCCCCATGACGACCTCATGGGCCAGGTGGGCCCTTGCTGCCTCCAGGTAGATGAACCCGTGCTTGAAGGAGAGCGCCTCCATCCTTGGCGACCATTCCTTCGTTATCAATATCCCAATGGCATCCTTGCGATGGGAGAGGACCCTGAGGAACGAGGACAGTTCCTCCTCGTCCTCCAGTACCTTGAAGAAGACCGCAGGGAGGTTCATACCTATGAAGAAGAACTGATTGGCATCGTTCCGGGAAAAGACAGCGTCCTTCCTGTAACCAAGGGATATGATGTTCTTGGAGAACTCCCTGGCAACTACCTTGGGGTCGGTCAGTTCCACAGCTGTCCCCGTCTGCCCCTTCAATGGACCGTCGTCAAAATCGGATGCTGTTGTGAACGGCCTCCGGGGGGCCATCTCCCTTGGGGAAAGGCCGCCATCCCTCAAAGAGGTGACGGCGCTGTCCATCATACTGTCCAGGCTCCTGAGGTCCATCTTCCTGAAGCCGTCATCGAAGATGAGATAGATGATATCCGCCTCCCTTGGAAGGTCGGCCTTGGCAAGGTCCAGGCCTATGGATGCATCAGTCCTCTGGCAGGAACCATCCAGCCTCACCGCCGTTCTGTAGAGCTCCAATATATCGTTCTCCGTGGTGAAGACTATGGGGGCAAGTTGCTTGGTGAGCTTTCCCCTCAGCTCGGAGGAGAGTTCCAGGTCATCCTTTTCCTTGGCCTCCAGCTTCGGTACGAGGATGGACATGGGCAGGACCTCAACGTTCCTGTC
>JALOTP010000090.1 GCA_025457865.1 Thermoplasmatota archaeon
CAGGGCCAGGAAGGAAGGGCCCACCAAGGTATTATCGACCACGCACCGCTTCTCCGAGGTGTTCGGGATAGATTCGGTGACGAAGAGCAAGGTGAAGGGCCACGTGAAGGAGAAGGCGCTCGAGAGGATAAGGACCGTTGCGAAAGCTACGCTCGAAAGCTTCGAGGGCGAAATGCCAAATGCTCAAACTGAGACCGAAGCAAAAGTGAGCCAAACGGAACAGGTAGGGGACGACCAGAAGGTCGAAGAGGATGATGAAGGGACGGTACCTGAACAGGATGAGGAAAAAACATGAATTTTTTTCGGTCCTATTTGGAATGAGGTGGATCCCAATGAGCCGAAAAGGAACCCTTTTGTTGGTAATGTTCTGTGTCATTGTCGTGTTGTTGGGTTTGAACATGTATCAGTTCCTCGTAGGCTTCAATGAAGAAAGCTATGTGAAAAAGGAAGATGTCCCGATACAGGTGGCCGATCTCAAAGGGAGCGATTGGGAATCAATGATAGGCGAGACGGTCTCGGTCGAAGGATTCTATGTAAAGAACAACGGGATCGGGATGTTGATATCGGATCCAGGTCTCATAGGATCGAGAAGACCATTGAACACGTCAGAGTACCTC
Source organism: Thermoplasmatota archaeon (assembly GCA_025457865.1). GTDB lineage: Archaea > Thermoplasmatota > Penumbrarchaeia > Penumbrarchaeales > Penumbrarchaeaceae > JALOTP01. The sequence goes on from JALOTP010000090.1 coordinate 618, forward strand.
AGGATCGACGTCCCATTGCCCGATGATGCGAGATGGATGGGTCAATACCTCATCAAAGGAAAGGTCCTCGAATCTTCAGATATCGATGAGAAGGTATTCCTTGGGAAGGATGAATATCACCTACAGCTAGCACCTGTGACCAAACCACCGATCGTCATGCCGGATATCTCGATCGTTGTCCCGCCGGAGCATTCAGAGACGAAATATGCCGTTCTGATCAGCGGCGGTTGGACACCCCAGGATGCTTGGCCGTCCTTCTGGAACGATCTGAAGTTCGTCTACTCCGTCCTGGTCCAGAAATATCACTACGATCCGGCGAACATCTACGTATTGTACAATGACGGAAAAGCCCCTGATGGCCAGGTCCCTGTGGACCATCCCGCTTTGCCGGATGATGTCAACACCGTGATGGATGATCTCGCCAACATCATGACGAATAAGGACACACTCCTCTTTTACGTGACGGACCATGGAGGGCATTACGGTACAAGCGGTGCAGAGTCCAGCAGCGACACGGCCGGTCTGGACGAGTTCATCTGCCTTTGGAACAAGAAAGGTTATTATGACGATTGGCTGAAGGCTAAGTTCGATGCTATCAAGTGCAAGAGCTCGATCCTGATCATGGACCTGTGTCATTCCGGCGGTTACACATGGGACCTGAGCAGGACGGACCGCATCATCATGACAGCGAGCACCGAGGAGCAGGGATCGTTCGATCATCCCGATCATCCGAACGGCGACTTCACATACAATCTGTTCAACGCATTCGACGGAAAATGGTTTGCGTCTGCCGACCAGGACCAAAACGGAAGGATATCCGTCGCGGAGGCCTTCAATTATGCGGCGGTCGTGTCCATACCCGCCCAGACACCCACCTATGACGATAACGGTGACGGGGTCTCCCATTTCAAGGACATCGCCAACGGCGGACCCGTCGAGGACGAAGGGAGGCTGGGGGACACCTATCTCTGAGGATAACCTATTGGAGGGAACAAAATGGGAAAAAGTAAAGGATTTCCGGTGTTTCTTTTACTTGTGGTAGTATTGTTGATGGGCTTGAACCTCTATCAGTTCTGGATCAGCTACAACAGGGAGGAAGGGGTGAAAAAGGAGGATGTTCCGGTCCTTATTGCATCCCTTAAAGGTGAAGATTGGAAAGCATCGGTAGGTAAGACCGTATCGGTCACGGGATATTATGTCGAACTGAACAGGACAGGATACCTGATATCCGATCCGGACCGCATGCACGTAAAACAACGTATGAACACCTCGGAATACATCCGCCTGGATGCCCCGTTGCCTGATGACCCGGTAAAATTGGGGAAATACCTTGTGAAAGGTAAGGTGATGGAATCTCCAGATATCGACGAGAGGATATACATAGGGAAGGACAAATACTATCTGCAGCTCAAACCCGTGGTCGAACCTCCCCTTTCTATACCAGATATTTCGATAGTGGTACCGCCTGAGCACTCAGCGACAAAATTTGCGGTACTAATAAGCGGCGGAGGGGATGCTCAAGACGCATGGCCTTGTTTTTGGAACGACCTGGTCCTGGTGTACTCTGTCCTGGTCGAGAGATATCACTACGATCCAGCGAATATCTATGTTCTCTATAACGGCGGCATCGGAAACGACGACCAGATCCCCGTGGATCATCCCGCCTACCCAAGCAAGGTAAAGGCAGTGCTCACTCATTTAGCCGATAAAATGACAGAAGATGACACCCTGTTCTTTTACGTCACGGACCATGGCGGGTATTCCCCAAAACAAGATGGAGTGGAGCCTCCAGGGGACATCAACAGCTATGATGAGCTGATCTGGCTATGGGATGATAATGTGTTTTTTGATGATACGCTCAAAGCCGGATTGGATGCGATATCATGCAAATTAGCCATCATCATTTTAGACACGTGCAATTCTGGAGGTTTCACATGGGACCTCAGCCGTACTGATAGGATCATCATGACATGTTGTATGGAAGAAGAAAATGGTTTCTGTGATGATAATTATGCGCTCTTCACATACAATCTCATCAATGCATTCGATAATAAATGGTGGACGGGCGCCGATCGCGACAAGAACGGTAGAGTGTCCGTCGCTGAAGCGTTCAATTCCGCCGCAGCGGGGAATAATTATCTGGCGACACCGACCTATGACGACAACGGCGACGGGATCGCCCATTTCAAGGACATCGCCAACGGTGGACCCGTCGAGGACGAGGGAAGGCTGGGAGACACCTACCTCTGAACTAGGACCGAGGACAGCATAGGATGCTTTCCTTCATAGAACCACGCCCAAACCTCTCAATGCAGTATAGAACGCCACCATGAAGAGGAAGGCGATCAGAAGATAGAACAGATATCTTCCCTTGATCCTTCGGACCATCATCGCTCCCAACTGCGCACCTACATCCGCCCCGGATATCACGAACACCCTGAACAGGGTCATCATCGCCAGCACCATCATCGTCGTGGCTATGGCCTTCTTCACGTTCTTCTTCAATAATGTGACCTGCAGGGGCATGAATATGGCCCCCCCTCCTATGCCAAAGGCCGATGATGCCGTTCCGGCAAGGAAGGAGAAAGGAGCTGTGACAAGCAGGCGCCTCCACCCTTCCCTTGGATGGGGTATGCCGTTCTCAGCACCCTCGCCCCCCTTCTTCCTCGTCCTTGATATGAGTATGTAGGTGGTAACGCAGAAGAGGAGGGCTGCGAACATCAGATAGAACGGTCTCGGGGAGAGGTTCTTCAGTAGCAGGTATCCGGCAAAGAGGCCCGGGACGGCCGGGACTATGAGCCATAGGGCCATCTTGACATCGACCATCCTATTCCTTAAGTAGAAGACGGAACTGGAGATGGAGTTCGCAAGGATCATGGTGAGGGAAAGGAGGACAGAAGCAGCCAGCCCCTCACCCCACACGAAGATCATGAACGGGACCGCAAGGAAGCCCCCGCCAAGACCCGTCATGGCCCCTAGAGCGCTCATGACCATCCCGGCAAGGAACAATATGAGCACCGATAGGGTGGGGTCCATCGACCTTCGGTTATGCACTGAGCGTTAATAATCCGTTCGGAAAGGAAACCATGGGCAGGTCCCATTGCAAGATTAATTAATCCGCAAGGACAATGAAGGGGCGCAGGGTGGGACCCTTGGAAGAAGAACGACCGATTGGCAGCGAGACTGAGGACCTGAGGACCATCAGGACCTTCATGGACCTCCTTTCCCATGATATTAACAACCACATCTATGGAGCGACCGGTTACATGGAGCTCCTTGAGACCATGGTGCGGGGAGATGAGCCCAAAGAGAGGTTCCTTAAAAACTCCATGAGCGAGGTAAGGGCCATCGCGGCCCTTCTAGAGAACCTTCGCCTGATCACCATGATATCTACGGAGCCCTTCGTCCCCGAACCCGTGGAGATCCGGACGAGGCTCGCTATTGCTTCTGAGTCCGTAAGGTATTATCTCGACGATAGGGAGCTGGAGCTCTCACTGGACCGCTCGACCCCTGATGTGAGGGTCAGGGGCGACAGGTTCCTCCACGACGTTCTGGTGCAGATCCTGTCCAATTCCATAAAGAACGACCCTTCCCCCGTGGTCGTGGTCTCGGCCCGTTGGACCGCCGGCAGGGGGGTGGTAGAAGTGATACTGGAGGATTTCGGGAAGGGCATGAAGGACGAGGTCAAGAGGTCGGCCCTCATCAGGTACGCACAGGTCGTAGGGGAGGGCAATATACACGGTAAGGGGATGGGCCTTTCGCTCGTCCGCTCCGTCATGGAGCGTTATGGTGGGATGATAAGGCTAGAGGACAGGGTCCTGGGAGACCATTCAAAAGGCCTCAGGGTGGTCCTTGCATTGCCCCTATGGGAGGATTGAGACGGTCAGCGGTCCATCCCTATGGCCTTTCTCAGCTTGTCAGCATCCAGCCTCTTCCATCTGCCGACCCTGAACCCCTCGGTCCTCAATCCGCCTATGCCTGTCCTCTCGAGCTCGACGACCCTTCCGCCCAATGCCAGGAACAGACGCTTTACGATATGCCTCCTGCCTTCGTGGATGGAGAGGAGGACCTCCCTGCCCTTTGGGTGCCTCTTGATGGAGAGCACCATGATGTCCCTGACAAAGCTTCCGTCCTCCAGAGCGACGCCCCGCTCCATGCCTTTGATATCCCTGTCCAGAACCGTGCCGGTCACCACTGCCCTGTAGGTCTTGGTGATGTTGTAGCGCGGATGGGCTATCCTGTTCGAAAGCTCACCATCATTGGTTATGAGTATGAGCCCGGTGGTGTCCAGGTCGAGCCTGCCCACCGGGAAGCACCCCTGTTCCCTTGCCCCGGGTATCAGGTCCACGACATAGGTCCGGCCCCTGCTGTCCCGGTCAACACAAAGGGTCCCGGGGGGTTTGTTCAGAACATAATAATAGCGTTCAAGGGGCATAACTAGCTTATCGTCCAGGGATACCGAATCCCCATCTGTCACCCTCGTACCGGGCTCCATGACCGTGGACCCGTTGACCTTGACCCTGCCACCGGCTATCAGACGTTCGCAAGCCCTCCTGGACCCGAGGCCGCACATGGACAGGAATTTCTGGAGCCTCATTTCCATCCGATCATTCCTCTGGTGGGCCAGGCGGTTCCAGGAGCTTCTCCGGATGCTCTAGTTGGTCTATGAAGTACTTCAGTGCTTTGCCCAGGTAGAAACCGTCCTCCATCCTTTCGTCGACGGAACCATTTATGGGGAGTATCGGGCAGACCACGACCTTACCATCCTCGGCAACGGGGCGGTCCTCCATCCTCCCTATCACAATGAACACCGAGGTGTTCCCGATCTCATAGAGGTGGTGGTAACCGGATGACAGGTCGAAAGCCCCAACGTTGGCGAAGAAGGCGGACGAGTACAGAGGGGACTTGAGCACGGTCCTCCAGCTCACGAGACCGTTCTCCTCAAGGACCTTGTATATTGGATAACCGAGCTTAATGATCAAGGATGGGATCCAAAGGAAGCTCTTCGCCTCCTTCTCCCCTTCGTCCATCCTCTTCAGGTCCCTGCCCTCCGCTATCTTGTCCTTGGCGGCCTCGACGGTGTCCCGGAGGGTGAAACCCTTCTTGAACTCCTTCTTAACTAATGATATTGTCGCCTTGTTCGTCCATTCCTTCTTGACCGAGAATGAGAACCAGATGGACCTCCTCTGGTAGATATGGCCCCCTTTGGCGAACCTGTTCGCCCTGGGATAGACGGTGAAGGTCTTGTAGAGCGAATGGAGCACCAGCATCAGGGGTGTGACCTTCATGCCGTACTCCTCTGTCAATCTGTGGCAGAAATCCGTCATCCCCCTTGCCTTGACGCTGAGGTTCCAATAGACGATGGATTCGGACTTGCGCTTCATGAAGAAGGGCATCATCCTCCTGTACCTGGGAAGGTCCTTTACCCTAATTCCGTCCGGCCAGCCCATAGGGATCGTTCCGTGAACCGTTTGCAGGGATAAAAGCTATGCCATCAAGGCCTTCCGCGTACGAACCCTTGGAAGCAGTCTTTATATCGTGGGGGCGTGATGGAGTCGAACAGGGGTGAAATGGTGTCACTTAAGGGGAAGGACATAGTGACCATAGGGGACCTGAGCGAGGAGGAGATATTGACCGTCCTGGACATGGCCAGGACCATGATCCCTATCGCCAGGGGACAGAAGAAGAGCAGGGCGCTCGAGGGGAAGGTCCTTGCATCGCTCTTCTTCGAGCCATCGACACGGACCAGGCTCAGCTTCGAAACGGCCATGCACCGGCTCGGGGGCAGCGTCATAACCATGTCGGGGACCGAGGGGACCTCGCTCATCAAGGGAGAGACCCTTTCCGACACCATCAGGATGGCCGATGTCTATTCCGATGTCATAGCGCTCAGGCATCCGAGGGAGGGCGCCGCAAGGCTCTCGGCCGGGTTTGCGAGGAACCCCGTGATAAACGGCGGGGACGGAGCGGGGCAGCACCCGACACAGACCCTGCTTGACCTCTTCACCATAAGGGAAGAGCTCGGCGACATCTCCAAACAGCATGTGACCATAGTGGGAGACTTGAAGTACGGCAGGACCACCCACTCATTGTCCCTTGCCCTTGCAAGGCTCGGTGCCTCAACGAGCCTTGTGGCCCCGGACATCATCCAGATGCCAAAACATATCGTGGCAGACCTGAGGTCCATGGGGGCCGATATCCATGTAACTTCAGACCTCAAGGGGGAGGTCGAGCGCTCCGACGTCATCTACATGACCAGGATCCAGAAGGAGAGGTTCCTTGAGGAGGAGGAGTACCGGAAGGTCGCCGGAGCATACAGGTTGGACCTCTCCCTATTGGAATCCGCAAAGAAACGCATGATAATCATGCATCCGCTTCCCAGGGTGGACGAGATCAGTCCCGAACTGGACAATACCCCCCATGCGAAGTACTTCGTCCAGGCGTTCAACGGGGTGCCGGTCAGGATGGCCATTCTCAAGTTAGTGATGGGGGTGTGATATGAAGGACCTGAGGATAAATCCGATAAAGAACGGGACCGTCATAGACCACATAAAACCTGGAACTGCCCTCAAGGTGCTGGACCTCCTCAAGATAGATGTGACCGAGAACAAGGAGATATCCGTCGCAATGTGGGCCCACTCGAAGAAGCTCGGGTACAAGGACATAATCAAGGTGGAGGACATGGAGCTGAGGCCCAAGCAGGTGAACCTCCTGGCCGTTGTCACGCCCAACGCATCCATAAGCATCATCAGGGACTACAAGGTCATAAAGAAGTTCAAGGTCGAGCTGCCCTCGGAGATAGAGGGCATAGTCAAATGCGAGAACCTCAACTGCATAACCAATCAGCGGGAACCGGTCCCCAGCCGACTTCTGAAGGTCGGGGACGAACCCCAGAACTACCGCTGCTTCTACTGTGGCAGGGACCAGGAGAACATAACCTCCAATATCATCTGATGGTGCTCTCGGCCTCTTCAAGTATGAGCTTTCCTGCTTTCAGGAGCGTTCCCGCCGGAAGGCTCGAGGACCCTGAAAGCGTCCTGTCGGAGGCTACGAGCTCGGAAGAGAGAGGTATGTGAACGAACCCGCCCAGCCTACCTTTCTCTATGCACCATCGTGTCAATGTGTAGAAGACCTCGTTGCAGAGATAGACCCCGGCGGAGTAGGAGAGCTTGCATGGTATGCCCTCTTCCCGGAGCCTTGTCATCATCCTCCTTAAGGGGAGCAGGCTCCTCAAAGCCAGGGGACCTTTTGGATCGATGGGCTCCTCAGAAGCTGTCCTGCCCGAGTTATCGGGGACCTCCGATGCCCTGAGGTTCACGGCGAGCTCCTCGAGGGCGATGTGGCCTATCGTGGGATTGAGACCGAATGAGACGGTCAGGTCAGGCCTCTGGTCCTTTAGCTGGGTCATCAGCACCTCTGATGCCTTACCATAGACGACCGGGAGGACCAGGCAACGGATATGATCCCCGGATGCTGCCAGGGAGCGTACAAGCTCCTCAGTGGGGTTGGTCCCGAACCTGTCGAAGGGGCCGAAGCCCGTGACAAGGACCTTCATCCTGTATTGCTCCAATACTTCAGACCCTCTTCCTCAGCCAGATGAAAGAGGAGGAGGCTATGGTCAAAAGGACCAGGAGCGCACCTATACCAATTCCTACAGCTAGGTAGGGGAAAGGAGTATCAGTATCCCCACCAGTCGTTCTTACCTGGACATTGATGTTGGCTACATTAGCGTCAGACGATGTGGCACCATCATCGTCCTTCACACGGAGGGTGACGACGTACTTGCCGATCTTCTCGTACTTGTGGCTCGTGACCTTTGAGGGCATGTATCCGGCGTACTCGTTGTCGGTAGGAGAATGGGTCCCGTCGCCGAAGTCCCAGTAGTAACCGACAACCTCGCCGTCCTCATCGTAGGACCCGTCCCCGGAGAAGAGGAGCGGCTGGTCCTTGAACTTGGC
>JALOTP010000008.1 GCA_025457865.1 Thermoplasmatota archaeon
GTCTATTACCCGACCGATCCCAACAACCCTGACACCGATGGTGACAGCATACTCGACCCTGACGATTCGTTCCCATGGGACTTCTCCAATGACGGAACGTCTGGTGGGTCTGGTAATCCGAGTGGTAATACAGGCGGGGCTGGTAGTGGTCCAGCGAACGGGGGGGACGGAGATGGGGACGGCAATGCCGACGATGATGGAGATGGCCTTACCGATATGCAGGAAATGGCCCTCGGGACCGACTTCAACAACCCTGATACGGACGGGGACGGCCTGATAGACTCCGGTGAGATTTCCAAGGGTCTTGATCCCAACGATTGGGACCGACTCAACTGATGGACATGTCACGGACACGGACAATGACGGAACATCTGGATCAGGGAATCCGAGTGGCAATTCCGGAGGAGAAGGTAACGGTCCGGCAATGGACGGGAACGGGGATGGGGACGGGGACGGCAATGCCGACGATGACGGAGACGGCCTTACCGACATGCAGGAGATGGCCCTCGGGACCGACTTCAACAACCCTGATACGGACGGGGACGGCCTGATAGACTCCGGTGAGATTTCCAAGGGTCTTGATCCCAACGATTGGGACCAACTGATGGACATGTCACCGATACCGATAACGATGGTATCGCCTGAGATCCATAGGAAAAGCTCTGAACTTTACCCTTCCCTCCGGGGAAGGGTTTTTTTTTGTACCGATTACTATTTAATCGGAGGGATATTTACCAGCTTTATGCATAGGACCTATCCGAACAGGACCATCATCGCTATGATGACCGCTCTCATGTCGGTTTTGCTCATACCGACCCTATTGCCCTATTCTGGGGCAGATGCACCGGTCCTGGCCTCCGTCTCGTTCCTACCCACATCCCATGATGTTGATGCGCCATTGAATATCAGTGTGACATTTTTGGTCTCAGGAGAACCAATAACCCAGGTTTCCGTCCAATCCTGCCATGGGGACCTATGCGACCTTCCTGCCGTGATGGGCACAGATGGCAGCGGGACCACCTTCTTCAAAGATTATCCTGCGAACTACTTTGGGAACGAGGAGGTGTTCATCTACTTCCACTTCTTCGTAGAATACGGGGTCTCTTCTTCACTAGTTGTGCCGGAGGACCCGGAATCTCATGAATATAACATAACGCTCAGGAGAATGCCCAAAGCGCTTCTCCTGACCTCAGAGATAGACAGGACGGTAATGTTCCCGAACACGACCGTTTCCGTTTCGGGAAGGGTCATGAACGACCTTGGCCAGAACGTCAGCGTTGCGGACGTCCTGTTGACCCATGAAGGGACCACCCAGACCAATTCGACATTGACGGACACCTATGGCAATTTCTCCATCTCTCTCCTGATATCGGAGACGGGGGACCGGACACTGAACCTCACCGTCTCCAGCATGGACCTCTATTCCTACGAGGAATGGGAGGTTCATGTCGATTCCTGGCCCTTGCCCCATCTTGAGATAACTGGTGAGCTCATCTACCAGGGAACGGGCCTTCCTCCCGGCTCTGACGGATCGTTCCTCTATGCGGGGACAGAGACCGATATCTCCTATCAGGTAAAGAACAAGGGCAGCGGTGAGGCCTACAATGTGACCATTGTCATCGTAAACCTACGAAACGGCATATTCTCGAACGTCTCCATAGGCACCTTGCAGGTCTCACAGAGGTACGAGGACCACATCTTCCCGGACCCTGATGTGATAGGTCTTACCACGTTCATGATCACCGCATCCTTCGATCAGATGGCCCCGGAGGGGCTAAAGGTCCCTGTCGAGCCCTTCACCATCATGGTCACCTTCATCCCAAGACCTGTCTGGACAGGTCATCGCCCGTTCGTGGAGATGTTCACGCAGACGACCTGCGTCCCCTGTGTCTACATGGAGGAAGCGCTCGAAAGGCTTCACAGCACAAATCCCGAAGAGATGTCGCTCTTGCTCTATGTGTTCGAGGATGAGGTGTCAGTGGGGGTTTTCAATAGGAACGGTGTCACATCGACACCTGAGGTCCTCATCGACAGGACCTATGGAAGGATCGAGGGGGTCCCCACTGGTGAGAACGTCAGTTCGCTGATGGATCTGGTCAATGGGTCCATAGATGAAGCTTCCATGAGGGAGGCGCCACCCCTGGTCCTGGACCTGTCAACTCACGGGGCCAACACCACTGTTTCTGTTCAGCTATTGGCTGAATACCCAGAGAACTTCAGCGGGCTCCTGCAGGTGTATGAGATAGAACCCTACTCGAACCTCAGGAACAATATAGGGCTCCCCATCGCTAGCAGGTACCTCGGGACCTCAGGAGGTCTCGATATCACAGACCTGCGACCAGGGTTCGGTCTCGATCTTATCGTAACAACCCCTCCCCAAAGCAGGTCCCTTCTGGCAGTGGTATTCGCCCTTGACGGTTCGGCGGTCCAGAGCGCGAGCCTTGACATGGGGAAGCGACCGGCCCTATTTGTGAGGGGCGATGCGGTCCTAGCGACCTTGGATGTCCCGGGCAGTACCGTCATCCCCGTGGGGATCGAGAGCTACCCGCTCGATGAGGCTGACTTGGAGGACGTTACCTACAGCATCAGGATAGGAGACCTGCCCGTGAACTGGTCCATAGGTCCTACGGCATCGGGGCCGTGGACCAATGGCTCCCTCTCCCTGACCTTCAGTAAGGCCTCTGCCACCAGGAATGTCCTTTCAGTGGGGAGGACCAGGTTCAATACCACCAAAATGGTGCATATTAGAACACTCGGTCGCCTTTCGGCGGGAGAGGAGGGACTTAAGGAGTTGACCTTGACCATCCTCACACCGGATAGGGAATATGATGTCACCCTCCTGCTGGATGTGACTGAGGGGTACGATGGTCATGTCAAAGCCCCGGAGATCAAGGAATATTATCTGAAGGGGGAAGGGCTCTCCATATTCTTCTATGTCAGGGCATCGAACGTTACAGAGAACGATATCGTCAGGGGGAGGGTAGTCCCCTGCCTGTACGGTGATGATGCGAGATGCGGTGGACCGAAGGAGCTGACCCTTGCCAAATATTCTGAGGGGCTTTACAGGGCACCAGTCCAGGGAGACGACATCTTAGAGTTCACCCATCTTACCTACGATGCCTGGATAGAGACCAATGGTACCAAGGTTGACGAAACGGCCCCCAGAACGGTAGAGATCGAGTCCCTTATCGATCTGCCTACGGATGATGACGATGATGATGACGGCAATTTGATGACCCTCATAGTGGTCCTTTCCTTGACAACCCTTCTGGTCCTCATTGTTCTAATTCTCTTCATCTTCGTATTGATCAGGAGGTCCACAAAGGTCAAGGAAGAGGGACCAACGACAGATAGGCCCATAGAGGATACGGAGGGGAGCGAGGAGGTTACAGGTTCGGACCCTGAAGTTCCTATTGTGCTTTCGGGAACGCTCGAAACTCCAAATGATGGGTCCAATATCGTCAAGGATCCCATCGAGCCACTGCACGCAGAAGGACCTTCGGCCGATGGACCTGCAATACCCACAGAGAATAATACTGTGGTCCCTTCTGCAGATGATGGAGACGGTCCCAAAACTGGTGGCCCTTAGGCTTAGGACCAGTGATCTAAAACGATGCGAGATGGTCCAAAGCCCTCTGACCTATGTCCTTCCTGTAGAAGGCCCCTTTGAAATCTATCTTCCTAACGGCCTGATAGGTCAATCGTATCGCCTCGGGGACGGTCGGGGCCATCCCGGTCACTCCGAGCACCCTTCCACCATTGGTCACCAGTTCACCATTACCGTTCAATGCGGTCCCTGAATGGAAAACAGCCACGTTCTCCATCCTCTCAGCCCTTTCTGTCCCGCTTATGATATGCCCCTTATCGTACTTCCCCGGATAGCCCTGGGATGCCATTACGACGCAGACGCTGCTCGACCTGGACCAGCGAAGGGTCACCCGGTCAAGCTCCCCATCGCAGCATGCCTTGAGAGGCCTGACGAAATCCGTCGCTAGCCTGGGTATGACCGCCTGGGCCTCAGGGTCTCCGAACCTGCAGTTGAATTCGATCACCTTCGGACCCTGGTCAGTTATCATAAGACCCGCATAGAGCAGGCCTTTGTAGGGTGTACCCAGTTTGGACATACCCTTGACCGTAGGGAGAAGGACCTCATCGAAGACCCGTGAGGATATCTCATCCGTGACCACGGGTGCTGGCGAGTAGGCACCCATACCACCGGTATTAGGCCCCGAATCGTTGTCAAAGGCCCTTTTATGGTCCTGGGCCGATTCCATCGGGAGTATGGTCCTGCCATCACTGAAGGCAAGTATGGACGCTTCTTCCCCTCTGAGGTATTCCTCCACCAGGACCTTACCTGCGGAGGTCCCGAACTCCCCAGTGGATATCCTATCTAGGGCCTTGTAGGCCTCTGTCTCGGTCTCGCATGGGAACGCTCCCTTCCCTGCTGCAAGACCGTCCACCTTGATGACCATGGGACCACCAATGTCCCTTATGTACTTCCTTACCTCTTTCAGCTCGTCGAAGGCCTCGGCCTTTGCGGTCGGTATCCTGTTCCTGACCATGAACCTCTTTGAAAAGACCTTGGAGCTCTCCAATTTCGAGGCCTCTCTCGTAGGTCCGAAGACCCCTATACCTTCCCTCTCGAGCATATCAACGAGCCCTTGAGCGAGCGGAGCCTCTGGACCAACGACGACAAGGTCCATCTCCTTGGCACGAGCCAGCTCCACAATGCCCTTCAGGTCACTGTCCTTGACGGGGATGTTCTCGGCCATCCTGCCGGTGCCAGCATTGCCGGGAGCGCAAATCACTCTGCTCACCCATCGGCTCTTCCTGAGCTTCCAGGCGATGGCGTGCTCCCTTCCTCCCGAACCTATCACAAGGACCTTCAGCATTGCTGGACCCCGTTCCTTTGCATCGCTCCTTAGTATCCCCTTCTTCCAGCTTCTTCCAGAAGGTCCTTGGCCCTGACGAGGGCGGTGAACTGGGCCTTTGCACCGACCTTCTCTGTCCCGCCCTCTTCACGGTCCACTACGGATGCTATCCTGACGACCTTTGCACCCGCCGATTCGAGCTCGTCCACTGCCTTTATGACCGAACCGCCGCTGGTCACGACGTCCTCAAGCAGTAATACCCTCTCCCCTGGGAGTATCTCTCCCTCTATCCTCTTCTTGGTGCCGTGTTCCCTCTCCCCTTTCCTTATGATTATGAACGGGATGCCCTTATGAAGAGAATAGGCCACTATCAGTGGAACGGCTCCTAGCTCCACACCTGCTACCTTGTCGGCCTCAACCCCCAGATCCGTGAAACCTTCCGTTATCCTTTTCAGAATAGCAGGGATGGAGGAAGCCCTCTTAATATCGACATAGTACCTGCTCTTTGCCCCGGAGGTCAGGGTGAAATCACCGAATCGTAAAGCACCGCATCCTATCAGGTCATCTATTAGCATCTGTCGAGCACCCCCGTTAAGGAACACAATGTTCAGGCATTCAACACGTAACATTTATTTTAAGCTATAGAGGATGGGCCTTAGGGTCTGACCCGGAGATCAAAGGGACATTACCTCAAATATTTCCGGGAGGTCCCTTGACCGGTGGGAGGGAGGGCCTATGCATCTGTGGAAGCGGTGAATGCATAGGGGCCTTTGCCGGAGCCGGTTTGAAACCATGGTACGGCGAGCCAGCGCTCATGGTCGGATTGACGGATCCTTTGCTGGCAGGTTCGTATATCATGGAAGCGAGCGGCAATTTCTCCATGAGCTCATGCCTCCTCAGCCTCCATTTCTGCTGTCTGTTGTAGAACTTTGCCATCTTCCTGGGGTCCTTGGAAGCCCTGAGCTTGACCATGAAAAGATAGCTTGAAAGGATGACCGCTAATAGTGCTAAAACGGCCAGAACATAAAGGACAGCCACTATCATACTATCGTTCTTCTGCTCCGTTTTCGTCTCTCTGGGCGGCGGTGGCGGTAGGTCATCGTTCCTGCCATCATCATTCTTATCGTTCCACCTTTCGGGGTCGTTAGGGTGTGTGTCCGCCTGGTCCGCATATCCGTCCTTGTCAAAGTCCTGCCACCATATGGCAGAGAAGGGGAATTCATCCTTGTTGTCCCCTACACCGTCCCTATCAGAGTCTTTCGATTCCGATGGGTCATAGGGGAACTTGTCCATATTGTTCGGAATACTGTCATCATCATAGTCTGGATCCACCACCGGAGAATAGGGCAGTACAGTGATATTGACATAAGCATAGGCATACTCCGCACCATCATAGACCCTGACCTGGAGTGGAACGTCCTCGGTTAGCTCAGAATATGAGGGGGTCTTCAACGTATACCCCCATGAGTATGTCGCTGTAGGGCGGTACCATTCACCTTCGAAGAGGATCTCGACCCATTGTATCCCTTCGACATCGAACGCCTCCCCTATTATAGAGAACTCGCTCCCCCCCACCCTGCCGTTCTCTATCGGTTCGGTTATCGTTATCACAGGTGGGTCATTTACAGGAATTACTTGTACCTTCATCTTGACCTCACTTGAGAACTCACCGTCCGATGCAGAGAGGGTCAGATCGATAGAGCCGAACCAGTTCTCTATCCTTGGCGCCATGGCAATGTAAACAAGGTCATTGTCCAGGTATTCGAGTCCGACCCAATAGAACGAGGTGTTCGTTTGTCTTATGATATCGATCTCTATATCGCCTCTTGAGGTATCGATATCCAAAACGTACTGAGTGAGCTCCATTGCCCTTGAGTGCGAACTGTCCTCATCTATCTCAAGGACCGGAATATCGGATGACCACGCTATCGGGTCATTGATATTGACGACCTCGACAATGAAGTCGACCCTGCTGTTCAGAGATGGGACAAGGATCAGGTCGTAAGCGTACATCCTTACCTCGACCTTTCCAGTCCAATCGGACGATTCGGATAGGGAAACGGTCAGTTCGTTCGTGGACTTGGACCAGGAGATCTTGAAGTCCGCGGTCTCGTTATATGTCGGACCGAACCTGGGTTCTAGGTGCAACTGTATGGGGTCCCCATCGACATCCATGAAAAGATGGTGGTCGTCCAGGTCGACGATGACCGTTTCCTCCCCTTCCCAAGCATAGAGGGTTGGGAGGCGGTCCCCTGTGTTGCGTGGAAGGTCATTTACGTTCCTGACGATGATCGGGAATTCCTTGAGGGTCAACGTCCTCGAAGGAACATTATTGGGCCCTCCACTGTCCGTGACCTGCAGCCTGCCGTAGATGTCATAAGGTTCGCTAGAACGTGAATAGAAGTCCTTGGTAATGGTCGTGTCTATGACTATCTTGTTCTCAACGACCTTGGCCGAGATCTTATTTGCGTTCGACCCCGATAATTTAAGGGAATATATCAGGTCCTTCGATCCTGTGTAATCGTCCCTGAAATAATCCTCGAGATCGAACGGGAGGATGGTTATGGTCTCCTCGTCAACGGCTATAGGTGGCAGTTTATTGATCTGTTTTGGTATGGCATTGTACTCGACATGGAGCGAATCCACATACAGCATACCCTTGGATTCGGCCCCGACAAGGACATAAATCCTCATATGGTCCTCCGTCTCTGAGGTATAGTCCGGTATCAATCTGTCAAGGGTCTTTGAGAGAGGGTTCCCCTTCCCGTCCTGGTCTATGGTCACCGTCGCCTCATAGGTTATCCTGATGTTCTCCATCTGGACCCTTCCGGCCGTTCCGGTCGATATTTGGAATGGGATAAGCATCATCTCTGTCCCATATTTATCCGGGGTTATTATGACCCCTGAAGGCTCTGCATCGATCGTATCCTGCAGGGCCTTTTTGATATCGACCGACCTCTTCCCCTTGAGGGTGCCGCTGTTGTACCAATCATTGGAGGTCTCATCGTCCCCAACATCGAGCCCAACATTGCTTGGGAACGCTGCATTGATCTTCCAGGCCCGGACCTCATCTAGTGATCTGGAAGTGGATATGAGCTCCTCGACCTCGTCACCCTCAAGATCCGCGATCCCCAGACCCCATGTCCCTGAATGACTGCCAAGGGATGTCTTTGCCCAGCTCGAGGTATAATCCACAGGTTCCTCGTACCAGAAGAGGGCTGTCGGTGAGGAATAGGAGCCTTGGTTGAGCAAAATATCAGCATAACCGTCACCACCGATATCACCCACTTCCAGGTTCCATGAGTACTGGAACGTATCTATGCTCCTTTTCTCCCAGCTGCTCACCTGTTTTCCGAGGGGACTCTGGTACCAGAACACCTGTGAATAGTAATATGAACCTGTCAGGACGACATCAGGATACCCGTCGTCTGTAATATCAATGGACTTGATATCCTCAGGGTAATAGAGGCTGGAATCTATGCTTGTGGCGCTCCAGGTCCCTGACATAGGGTCCTTGGACCCTAGTGGGTTGGTCAATATGGCCCCGGAACCAGACCCATAAGCGCCGTAAACGATTAGCACATCAAGGTCACCATCAAGGTTCATATCGTCCGCCCAGCAGTTCTTCAAATAGGAGAGTCCGGTAGCAAGATTGTTGTACTGCCAATTCCCTGCGGTCTTTGGATTCGTGGGGGATTTGAAGAGCCTCACATAACAGTTGGTGTAACCTACATAGGAAGAGGTCACCACATCTGCCTTGCCATCTCCTGTGAAATCACCGGCATACATCCCGTACGGAGAATCGATATTGTTCGCTATCTGGCGTCCTGGCCATGAACCTTTAAGGGTCCCTGTGTTCTCCCACCAGTAGAGGATCCTCGATGATGATAGGCTCACTACGTCCTTGTCCCCATCACCGTCCACATCCGCGAACATTATCTTAATGGCATTACCCAGGGCACCTATCCTGAAAAGCCCACCGACCCCATCGAAGGGCGTTCCGTCATTCTCCCACCAGCCTACCCACCCAGTTCCGTAGGCGCAAAGGACCATATCCGTATCACCGTCATCATCCAGATCCGTGAAATCTATGTCCCTCACATCCTTGACACCTCCGTCAGCCAACCACCGGATATTGAAGGTCGCAGGGCTCTTGGATAGGGTCTGGGCAATGATGAGCTGTGAGCCAGTTGTACCTGCGACCATGAAGTCGAGATCATTGTCCTTATCGAAATCCAGCATCGCAAAAGCTATGGGGTCTATGACCGCGTTCGTTACACTGTTCTTGGTCCAGCTCGTATAAGAAGAACCCTGTGTATATATGCCGAACTCGTAAATGCCGCTGCCGCCGCCAACCATTATATCGGTCTTGTTATCCCCATTAAAATCCTTCGTACGCATGAAAAATGGATTGGAGACGCTTACCAGACCTCTCTTGGTCCATGAGCTGCCTTTGTTCGTATTGGAGTTCTCATAGACATTTATCATGTTCCCAGCGTAAGCCCCAGCGAGTATATCATTGAGGCCGTCCCCTGTTATGTCCAAGATATTTATCGTTCGTACATCGTTATGTGAGGAATCTATGCTCTGTGATGACCATGTCGACGTGGATAGGGTCTTCGGGTTCAGGAACCTCATCAATTGGTTTGCATAATAGGTAGGGGAGTATTGCGGGGTGATGGCGATGACTATATCTGGATATGAATCGTTATTGAGGTCGCCCACATCGAAGGCAAAATAGGTGTATTCGTAATAGTAGTTCGATGAGACCCCAGCTACCTTGTAATTGGTCCAGGCCGATGATGAACCACCAGGGTTGACGGTCCCGTTGTACATCGGATTGTCGGGGGCCTTGAACAATTGGACGAACGGGTAATTGTAATAATAATAATAATAGAAATAGGAGCAGACGACCAGGTCGGGGTTCCCATCCTTGTCCATATCGGCGATCTTCACCATACCCGCATAATAGAAACTGGTGAAGAAGGTGCACCTTATCCAGGTACTGCCCGCATTATCGTTCCTGAACCAGGAGACCGCATAGGAGCTGTATGAGGTCGCGGCTATGTCAAAGTCGC
Organism: Thermoplasmatota archaeon; assembly: GCA_025457865.1. GTDB lineage: Archaea > Thermoplasmatota > Penumbrarchaeia > Penumbrarchaeales > Penumbrarchaeaceae > JALOTP01. Next base: position 9,950 of record JALOTP010000008.1, read on the forward strand.
CATCACCATCGATGTCACCAACATCCAGCGAGTAACAGTTGGAAGCGTAGTAACCGCTGTAGACGAGATGGAGCGTCCAATCCCCCGTAGAGCTCCCGTCCGGGTTCTCAAGCCAGATGATCCTGCTGTTCCTTGTATCGGATAGGACGACATCAAGGTACCCATCCCCGTTCATGTCTCCCTCCTTAACGGAATGACCGTTCAACGATATGGTGGCCGGGTCCTTCTCTATCTGGTAGTTCGAAACGGAAGTGGACCTGAACCTTCCCCTCATATCCATATCAGCGGAGATCAGTTCTGCATTCCTGGGCAATAGGACCTTTCCTTCGTTATTTGACGCACCCGAGGAGAAGGTGAACGATTTCCTTAACAATCCATCAGAGAAAGATTTCTGGTCCCCGAACTTGCCGTAACCGGTACCGCTGTACATCCATTCCAGCCTGTTATCTAAACCAACATCCACATAAGGTTCGGTAGTGGCGGTCCCTTGGTCTATCATGTGAGTTGATATGTTCAGATGTGCATCCGATATAGGGACGTTCATGCCCACCTTGAAATAAAGATTTGAATCAGATCCCCCCTCAAGCGGGATATCTATGACCTTGCCATCCAGACCCTCTTTGGTCGTGTCATCGTAGAGAACGTTCGTGACCTCTCCGCTGCCATTTTCGATCGTTAATGCCGTGAGGGACACGGTGCTCAATATGACCAATAGTGTTAGAACGAGGACCCTTTTCATCTTTGAGCCTCCGATACATCTGCCATACATAATTTGCGTGAGTGTAATGCTCACTTGACATTATATAAATAGGCTATGGTCTTTTTTTCATATTAATTAATCTTTGCTCTTACTAGAGCTCTTCCAACATGATCACCTTGGAAGAGGCGTTATTCCACTATATCGTTCCTCAAGGCCTTAAAGGAGGTCTTGGATATGCTTGAGCATGCATCGGTTGGGCCGGTGGAAGCTGGGGTCTTGCCGGCTGCATCATTGCAGAGGGCGGTGGTAGGAAGGGGCCTGCTCTAGCAGGAGCCGCAACATGACCCGGCCTCATGGCCGTCGGTCTGCCCAGGCTCACATCCTTCATCTGCGTCTTTCCCAGCAGGACCTCGAGCTTGTCCCTACCAGTGACCTTCCTTATGAATAGCCTGCGCTTTTCCATCATATTGTAGAATTTTATCGATCTGATCGGGTCCTTTGAGGCCCTGTTCTTCTGAACGAAAAGGACGATCGATGCGATCAATGCGATAAGAGCGAAAACTGCCAAGATATAGAGGATGATGGGTATTGTGAGGTCCTTTTGCCCCACCTCATCATCATCCGTTCCCCTTATCTGGACCTTTCCCTCGTCTTGATCGTTCACGCCATTATCGTTCTTATCGTTCCAAAGGTTCGGGTCGAAAGGATGCGTATCTGCAGGGTCAGCAACACCCTCCTTATCGGAATCCAGATGCCACTCCCTATTGAACGGGAAATCATCGATATTATCACCCCAGCCATCACGGTCGGTATCGTTCCATTCGGACGGGTCGTACGGGAACTTATCTAGTGAATTGATGACACCGTCACCATCATAGTCCATGTCCATTGGAGGGATCCATTTTTCTACGGTGATATTGACATATGCATAGACCTGTTCACCGTCAGAATCCGTTGCCCTGACCTGGATGGGTACATCCTCCTCCAACCTACCAAAGTCCGGTACAAGCAGGGTCAATCCCCAAGCATTGGTCCCCCTTGCGGCGTACCACTTATCCAGGAACCTTATCTCCACTTTGGACACTCCCTCCACATCGTAGGCCTCTCCGAACACGGATACCTCACCGGGTTTGACATACTGGTTCTCGAGCGGGGATGCTATCGTAATGCCCGGAACGTCATTTACGGAGTTTATGAACACAGAGAAACCTGAACCATCACTGAACTCCCCATCTGAGACCTCGACCTTGACATCGACCCTGCCATGCCAGTTCTCGAGCCTCGGTTCGAACGATACCTTGCTCGTATCCTTCTGATCCAACCTGACCCTGAGGAAGGAGCTATTGGTCTGTGAGACCAAGGAATACTTCAGGTCCTTGGGCGGAGTATCTATATCCATCGCGAACTTGGAGAGGTCCAGGCCGTTCTCGACAGGGGTATCCTCGTCCATATAGACATCATCGATCAGATCGATCTCAGGAGGGTCATTTATGTTCGAGATGTCAAGGAAGGTCTTATGGTAGGCATTGGTGGCCTTGTTCAGTATATCATTGTAGCCATAGACATAGACCGGTATGTTCTCTCCATACCAGTCACCACCAGAGTCCACATAGACCGACCTCCCCTTAAGGGAGAGGGTTATCTGCGACAGGTCCTGAGGGTACTGGCCGAGCGGGTCCATGAGAACGTAGTATCTGATCGAATAACCTGTTGGATCATCAGGGTCCTCGAAGAGAGAATAGCTGCCTATGTCCTCGATCACCATGACCTCCTCACCCTCAAGGCCTAACAGCCTCTGCGGAAGGTTACCTGTCCCTTTTACTGGTGGATCGTTCTGGGGAATGACGTCTATCAGGACCTCATTGGTCGTGTAGCTCCTTGGAGGGACCCCACCAGGACCACCGTTATCATAGACGGTGAAGAACATGGTCACATCCTTGTCGAAATCCTTTGTGGTCGTACAATCAATGGTAAGATTTGCTCCGTCCTCCATGTAGACTACGAGCTTGTCCTTATAAGGTCCTGTGGTCTGTGGGACGAACCTTAGCATATTTGCCGGGTCATAATCATCCTTGAAGTACTTTGAAAGGTCTAGGACCTTGTGCACTAAGGAATCCTCCCCGACCTGTACCTTTGCAGGTAGGTCCTTTATCCTTTTGGGCGGTGCATTGTACTCAACGGAAAGATCGAACAGACGGGCCGAGCCCTCTGTCTCTCCCTGGAACACCAGATATATCCTCAGTGGTTCATTATCTGCACCATAATCCGGTACGAGCCTCTGTAGGGATTCCTTCAATTTCCCATTATTGTCGATATCGAAGGTGACATCATATCTTACGTCCACCCCCATCGCGGTCAATCTTCCAAGTGTGGCCGAATAGATCTTCACGGGGAACCTTATCATCATGTTACCGTATTTGTCCATTGAAACGGTCGATGTTGCTGGTGGATTGTCCATAAGGTTCTGGAGGTTGGTCTTGAACTGGGCCTTGGTGTTCCCTCTCAGACTTCCTGGGGCCATGGTCCAGTCCGCTGTTCCGTCCCCTCCTAGGTCTATGTAGATATTGGAAGGGTAGTTCAGGGTCGGTCTAGATACCTTGAACTCGTTGGAGTACTGGGATGTTATATAGATCTCCGGTTGGTTGTTTTTATCGACATCGGCGACCTCTATACCGTAGACCTCACCAGTGCTGGAATCGAGAGTCCTCTTGGTGAAGGATTCCTTCGGATTGTCCGTTTCCTCGAGCCAGTATGCACCTCTAGCATATACGTAGGATGGGCTCCCCCACCAATAATGACAGGAGACGAATATATCGGCGTACCCGTCGTTGTCAACATCTGTCACATCCACACCCCATGGGTACTGAACGGTCGAATCTATGCCGTAGGAGGACCATCCGCTCGACGAGTTCCTGTTAGGAGGGCATTCACCCCAGAAGATGCTCGCTCCTCCTCCGTAGTTGTAGCTAGAAGCGGATACGACATCCAGGTTCCCATCATTGTTGATATCATAGGGAACTACCTCATATGGGTATGATAGGCCGCCGATCGCATTTATCGTGACCCATGTGCTGGTCATAGGGTTCTTTGGCATGGGATTCCTGTAGATGTTGGCTGTCCCACCCCATCCGTTGATGGTCACGAGAACATCCAGGTAACCATCCAAATTCATATCGGTAAGGTCTATTGCCCCGCAGTAACCTACATTAGAGGCAAGGTATCGATAGGACCAGGAACCTTTCGGGTTTGTGGCATAGTACATCCTTACACCATCATAGTAATAGTAACCCGCAGATACGAAGATCTCCATGACGCCGTTCTTATCGGCATCGCCCACACCAATACCGAACGGGTAGTTCATGGACCCAACGTAATGGTATGTCCAGATACCCTTTGGATTGCCGGTGTTCTCGAACCACATTATCGTTGATGAATCGTACGCCGTAACCGCAACATCGAGATCACCATCACCATCGATATCTCCAGCATCGGCCTCTCTGGCCCCACCCACCAGTGCAGAGTTTATCCTGTACATCGGCCAGTTTCCGGTGAAAGGGGTCCCATCGTTCTCGAGCCAGGCCACCGTTCCACTTACCTGGGCCGTAATGAGCATATCGATATCGCCATCATTGTCCATATCGAACTTTTCCAGGTCGTCCATTCCCACAAGACCGCCATCTTCGATATAGTTGCCTTCAAGATTGCTGCCATCATGAGGGGATTTGCTTACCCATGCCAGTATCTGCCTGGCGCTTGTGAATATGCAGCCCACGTCGGCATGACCGTCCGAATTGACATCTCCGGCGAAGGCGCTGTAAGCGGTGAGTGTCTGCTGGTTCATGAGGTTGTAATTGGTCCAAGAGTTCTTGTTGGGGGTGGACCCCGCAGTGCACCATGATACCCTATTGTAATAGTAATAATCGCCGTAACCCATCGTATAGAATATGTCAGGGTATCCATCTCCTGTAATATCGGCGATGGATACCGACTGTGGATAGTAAAGGGTCCCCGTCGCTGGAGTGTACCTGTCCCAGGAGGATGTCCCCTTGTTCCTATAATAGTAGACCCCAAGGTTGTAATAATAATTTGGAGACAACACAACATCCGCATTCCCATCACGGTCCATATCGCCCACATCCATGCTCAGGATGGAATAAGGGGACGTGAAGACGTTCCTTGCGGACCACTTGGTCTTGGTCGTTATGTTGGTGGTATCATTGTAGTACCAGCTGTAGGCCGGGTTCTGGAAAGTGTATACCTTATAGTCCGAGAAACCTCCGTAGACATCGATGTACTTGTCATTGTTCCAATCCCCGACCTTCAAGTACTGGAGGTTGGAGGAACCTGAACCGGACCCTGTATCGTAGAGAGGCCAGAGGTTGAAGGAGCTCCCCGATGACCTTTTCAACATCATGATCGCATTTGCTGTGGTCCCCCATGAGAAGGACGATTTTCCGCAGATGATCTCATCTTCACCGTACTTGTCCATATTTGCTATGGCCAAAAAAGAGGGTACAAAGGATGTCGTTATAGTGGTCACACCCGAAAAGACCCCCGTACCATCATTTGCTATCCAAAATATGCCTGCAGTAGTACAATAAACGATATCCTTATCCCCATCCTGATCAGCATCGAAGATGACATAATCATAGACCCCGGATATCGAGGTGATCTGGTTCCTTACATAGGTTCCGGAGGTCTGCCTGATATAACTGTAGATGCTCCCCGAGCTCCCTGAAACGGCCGTAGATACTACTGCATCATTGACCGAATCCTTGTTTATGTCCCCGAGCTTGACATTGCGAGGAGTATAACCCAGACCACCACCGGTATAGAGGTTCGTCATGGAACCTACTGTCGCCTCGAACCGCCCCTTCAAGGACATCTCGGCGCTGAGCACCTCAGCGTCAGCTGGAAGCCTCATCTCCCCTATCAGCTTGGAGCTTGATGTAGAATATGAGTTGGTATTTATAGGGGTATCGTCCGCAAAGACTGTGTTCCTTCCGAAGCTGCCGTAACCTGTCCCGCCGAACTTCCAATCCTCCCTGTTGTCAGCACCCATATCAAGAGCTGGGTTCCTTATCCAGGGACCGGTAGCAGCGTTGACGGTCTCCACCTTCATAGTTGCAGATATGATCGGTACGTTCTTTTCGACCTCAATATAGGAGTTTGCATCGTAAAGGGTCGCCCCGGAGCCTTTTAGGTTGAAGGTCTCATCGACTAACCCTCCTTTTCCATTGAAGGTGTCCACGTATTCCCCTCTCCCCGAGAAGAGGAAAACGAGCGAGCCAGATATCATCATGAACGTTACGAGAACTATGGCCAAGGACCTAACCATTATACTACCTCCGGTCTTTTACTTCCGAGCATGTTCCGTTCGGTCATACAGAAAGAGGTTCTGTCCAGACCGATTTTCTAATCACTTTAACCTACTCCTATTTATATATTTTATCTGTCCTCTATTTTCCGTCACTTAAATAGTTTATTCCTAAACCATTTTTCAGGGGATCAAGATGTTTCGAACGGTCCTGGCCGTTCCATTCGATCAGGTGGGTGATAGCGCCATCCTTCGAAAAATATAATTAAGCATGGGGGACAATGACTTGTTATCTCGGGAGTTCGACCAGATGCACCCCACAAAAATGCAGCTCAGGGCCATGGTACTAAGCCTGGCCTTAAGCATTTCGCTCATGGGCCCATTGCTCACGGCATCGACAGCCCTGGAATTGCCCAAGGCGAAACCTAACGATATCGTAGACGAGGATGTGGACATCGATACGACCTGGGACCCGTCAGGTTCGCCGTATATGGTCGGTTCTACCATACGGGTCCTGACCGGTGCGACGCTCACTGTGATCCATGGGACCGAGGTCCATTTCTCTGAAGGTGCAGGCCTTATTGTGGAGGGCACTTTGAAAGCAGGAGATGAAGGCGGTGAGACCTGGTTCAAGCCAGCTGCAGGGGCCAACAACTGGAACGGGATAAGGTTCGATGGGACTTCGACCTGTGTATTCGAAAGGGTAGGTTCGACCTTTGCCAAGATCGGGTTCGACCTCAACTCATCCGGACCTGTCTGGATCAGGAACTCTACCATCAGATACAGCGTCCACCCTTTGAAGTTGACCAATTCCTCCAGAGCAGCGGTCTCCAACTCGACCCTTGTCTGGGATAACGTGAGGATCGTGGACCCAGGCAGTTCAGTCCTTACCTTCTCCTACCTGGAAGGGCTGACCGTGGACCATGCAGGTGCTCCAAGGGGAGGTCTGAGGGTCGAGGTCACGAACAAAGATGATGACCTTATGCTCAGTTATATCGTGAACCAGACCGGGGAGGTCCCACCATTCCTGCTCCAGGGGTTCACGATCAATTCTTCCGGCAGGGACCGTGCACCTGGGACCTACATCGTAGCTATGTCCGATGACCCCTTCACCCATTATGTGAACCTGACCCTTGAGCATAATGGAACGTTCAGTTCGAAGGTCACCTGGAGGTTCAACTGGCCGCCGGCTTTGACGAAAGTCCCAGTATCGATGAAAGCAATCGAGGACCATCCGACCTATTATGGGACCGAGGTCCTGGACCGTAATGGAGCAGGTTCCGTTTCCCTGAACACATCGTCCTCCCATGTCACCTATGACGTTCGTAATAAGGAGCTTAAGTTCGATTATAGGGATGAGACCATATCGAACGAAACGGTACAACTTACGCTCGATGATGGATATGACCGGACCAATTATACCGTGGAGGTCCTTGTTTCCTTCTGGCCAGATAGTCCTAGGCTGGAGATAGATAACAGGTTCATCAAGGTCACCGAGGACATACCTGTTCACATCGAGCTTGAAATGACGGACGAGGATACTCCTTTGGAACTACTGGATGTAGCAACGGAGGATCCCATGAACATCACATATATTTCCACGAATACGACCCTTTTAGCGGTCTTCCCTGATGGCGCAGCGCCCCAGTTCGAGATCAATGTTACCGTCACCGATGGGACATCGTACTCCGTCAAGGAGCTCGTTTTCATATTCACAGGGGTCTTCTATCCCCCTTATTTCAACGGCCTACCAACGGAACTTGTCCTTACAGAGGACACCCAGATGCTCTTCGACCTGACCCCGTTCATCATCGACCGGGACCTGAACGAAGGCATATATCTAAAGGCCGACTCATTGAACGCCTCCCTGTTCTCGACAGGGGTCATATCTGACGAGATCTCACCTGGGAGAGAAGGTTACACCCTGCTCATATCACCTCAAAAAGATGCATATGGGACCGGGAGGGTCTCTCTCACCCTTACCGATGAAGGGGGGCTGAACACGACCATAGAGACCGGGGTCCGAATAGACCCCTTGAACGACGCCCCCCTGCTCGATTCACCCAAGGTAGAACCATTGGAGGGGGCGACCTATCGCTTCCTGGTCACATATCTCGATGTGGATGGGGACCAGCCCGTGGACCTTTACGTTTCGGTCGATGGTACCCTTCTCCCGATGACCGGAGCGGACGATAGCGATACCGATCTGACGGACGGCAAGGTCTTCAAAGCGGTCATGGAGCTTGAACCTGGGAACCACAGTTACTCGTTCATAGGTTCGGACGGTCGGATAGCCAAGACCCTTGATGGTGGCTACTTCACCACACCCGAGGTCCTTCTCTATGATGAGCTACGGGGCTATGACGGCCTGCTCGGCATCTCAACGACCTCTGTGGGCAAGGGCCCTGTTCCGGTCCTTACGACCGGCGTAGCGATCGATGGACAGGTCGAGGGTGCCGTATCGATAGGATGCTCCTTCAGATTGGATGTCGTCGGAAGGGAGATACGGACGTTCTTGGTAAGGGTGGAGATAACGGAGTTCAGGAACGATATCATCGCACAGACCTCAAGGTTGTACAGACCCTCCGGGAGCACGATCATAGAGGTATCTGTCCCTTACTTCAACAGGACCACTGGCGTACTGACTGTAACGCTAGACAGGAGCAGTATGGGAGTGAACCTTTCCATCTGGGCTGAGCTCGACCCGGACCTTGATTCTGACCAAGATGGGGTCCCTAACTTCCGGGACCGGTTTCCAGAGGACAGGAACGAATGGAACGATACCGATTCCGATGGCCAAGGGGACAATTCGGACGATGATGATGACGATGATGGTTTTCCCGATACCGTTGAGGTCTCTGCTGGATCTAACCCTCGTTCAGCTGCCTCGATCCCCAAGGATACGGATTCCGACGGGACCTTGGACTATCTTGATGAGGACGATGACGGGGACGGAATGCCCGACGTTTGGGAGATCGTCCACCTACTTGACCCTCTTGACCCCTTGGATGCGGCCTTGGACCCTGATAAGGACGCCCTGACCAACCTTGAAGAGTATCGCAGGGGTACGGACCCAAACATCAAAGAGGAGGAAGGGAACGAAGTGGCTACGATCGGGCTGATCATCCTCATAATCGCTCTTGTTGTGGTGCTCCTTCTCATCGCAGCATTCCTGGTGATCAGGATGAACAGGAGGCCGACGTTCGAACTCGATGAGGGATTGGCCGAGACCGTAGATGATGAATGGGAGGTACAAGGGGAGCTGGAGAAAGAGGATGCTGTCGAATGCCCTGACTGCAAGGAGTACTATCCTTTTTGGACAGAGAAATGCCCCTTCTGCGGGAGCGAAAATCCCATGCAGGGGGAGGAATAGGTTTGACCGGAAGAATGTTGACCTATCAATGCGATGGCGGGGTAGGTATCCCTGGCCTTCTAAGGGGAAGGAAGGTCCTGGTAACAGGTGGGTCAAGGGGCATTGGTGCTTCCGTTGTCAGGGCATGCGCCGCTTCCTCTGCCCAGGTAGGGTTCACCTATATCGAGAACGATGATGCCGCTTCTGTCCTGGTCGATGAACTGGGCGATGGTTCTTTAAGGTCGTTCAGATCGGACACTACGGACGAGACATCCATGAGGTCCGTTGTCAAGGACCTTGACGGTTCGGGCGATATCAGAGGCATCCACGGTCTCGTATGCTGCGCAGGTATCTACAACAGGAGGAGCTTCAAGGAACTTGGTCCAGACGATTGGGCCCGAACGATGAGGGTGAACCTGGAAGGCGCTTATACTGCCATCAGGTCGGTCCTGCCAAATATGAAAAGAGGGTCCATCGTCCTGGTATCCTCGCAGATAGCGTTCAGAGGCACACGGCACGGGGCCGACTATGCCGCATCCAAGGCGGGCATCTTAGGCCTCACAAGGTCCCTTGCGTTGGAACTGGCCCCTGATATCAGGGTGAATGCTGTATCCCCCGGGTTCATCGATACTGACCTCATCTCCTCCGATACACCGGAAAAAAGGAGAGAAAGGGGGAAGGAAGTGCCCCTTGGAAGGGTGGGTTCCCCCATGGAAGTGGCCAGTGGTGTGCTGTACCTCCTTTCAGACCTATCCAGTTATTCGACCGGTACTACCCTTGACATGAGCGGCGGATTGACAATGGGTCATTGAGGAATGACAAAGCTCCCGGAGATGCCGAAACAATCGAAGGTGACCGCCCTGTCCATGAACGCTAAGGAAAGAATGGCGGCAGTAGGGACGCTAATGGTGCATTTACCTACCCCGGTGGACCCGGTGATGACAAGTGAATCAATAGTGACCTTGTAGGTCCCTGTGGATAGGACAAGGTCCGCTGAAGTTCTAATTATCCCAAGGTCGAGCCTCTCGTCCATCTTGACCTTAAGGTCCATTTTCAGTATCATATAGCCCTTGAGGGTCGGTGTCACCGTAACATTGGTGACCGTGAGGTTCCGTAGGGAGGATGCTATGGAAGATATATCGAAGGTCGAGGTCACCTTGCGGTCGATATCGATGATCCCCAATAACTCGAATTCCGCCCTTCCTTTGACATCAACGCACCCGTCCGCCATCATCGACCTGAATGCCCGTTCCGAGACCGAACCGGTCGCTTTCTCTCCATCGAAGGAAAGCCTCTCCGTCCCGTTCCCGTGAACGATTTCCACTGTCCTTCCGAGACGGCCCTTAGGAGCATGTACATCAAGGTCCACGGACACATTGCATACATCGCCAGCTATCCTCACATCTACCCTTTCGACCTTCGCTCCTGCCGACCTTAACTGACCCCATACCAGAAATGATGTCAAAAAGGCGATCGTCACAAGCAGGACCACTAGGACCACAGCGACGGTCCAGGGCCTGGTCCTTTGGCCTTTGGAGCCTGGCCCCTTTGGAAGGTCTCTGGGCGATGTTCTCGATAGGGACCTCCTCTCAACCATAGAGCTTCCTCCTCAGATACCACCTGACGATCGGTCCGGCCGGTCCCACGACCAGGCGAAGGAACCTGCCCATCGCCGTCGGGTAGATCATTGCCCTGCCATCCTTGATACCCTTTATCACTGAACGAGCCACCTTGTCAGCGCTTATGGCCCCTCCCACCCCAACCATCCTCCTCAGAGGCTCTGGTCGTCTTGTGAGCTCCTGTTCGAGCTGGGGAGTGTCCGTATCTGGTGGAAAGACGGTCCCGACCCTGATACCTCTGCCATACAGTTCTAGTGATAGGGCCTCTGAGAGACCAACTATCCCAAATTTGCTCGCCCCATAGGCGGAATACCCATAGAGACCGACAATACCCGCAATACTTGATATATTGGCGATATAACCCGGAGACCTCATCAAGGGAACGAAATATTTGCATGAGTTGATGGCGCCTAGCAGGTTCGTACCCAAAGTCGCCTCTATTTCCTGCTGGGTCTGTTCAAGAAGGGGAACGGGATGTACGACGCCAGCTGAATTTACAAGGATGTCCACAGATATGCCCTTCTCCTTCATTTCCCTTACAGCGGCAGATAGTGAAACTGGGTCTGTGACATTTGCTGTTATGACGAGCTTCTTTCCCTTGATTGTCAGGGCAGCTGCCTCCGCCTTCACTTTGTCCCTGGCAAGGACGATGACGAAGGCTCCTTCCTCAGATAGCTTCTTTGCAATGGCCAGACCTATCCCGCTGGACCCTCCGGTGATGAGGGCCGTTCTGCCGGATAGGTCCTTCATAAATGTCATCTATCCACCTATTTTCCCACATGATTGCATAGATGGTTAATATAATATGGTCCACAAACTTGGGAGGATTAAGGGCTCAGAGCTCGAGCTCGTACCTCTCCTCCACAAGGTCAAGTCCCCACGATCTATGGGCTTTCCTTTCGACCTTTTTAAAACCGCTCCTTTCATAGATCCTTATGGCATCCCAGAGAGTATCGACGGTCCAGAGGACGATCCTCTTGTATCCTTTCTCCCTGGCGAAGGCGATCAGTTCGTTCATCAGCTGTCTGCCCAGGCCTTTGCCTCTGAGCTCGGGTTCCAGATAGAACCACCTTAACTGTGCCGCGGACCCATCCACCCTAGCTAGAGCCAGGCTCCCTCTGACGATCCCATCCCCTTCGACTATCCACAGCCTTTCGTCCTCCCTCTTCCTGAGGACGAGTTCGGAAAGTGGAGCGGCCACATAGGCCTCGAACTCCTCATTGAACCTATGCTCTTTCCAGTAGTATTCCGCATGCATGAGCACTATCTTGCCTATATCACCGGGCCGGACCTCCGTTCTTATAGAGATTAAAGCAGCCATAATGATACCTTATGTAGCCGCATAGAGGGCATAGGAACCTATTATCCTCCCGCATATCTGGAGCGATTCCTCGTTCAGTTGTGTGATGTCGTCCTTATATGTATGGTACTCCGCGCTCCCTGAGCCCCATCCACCCATTGCAGGATGCCCTGCCTCAACAAAGGGCCAATGGTCCGATCCGGCCCAGTACATATCGTCCTGGACAATGCTTATGGAATACTTCCTCAGCTCTGGTTCCCTGTCCAGGAGCTGGGATTTCAAAGAGTTCAGAACAGGTATGGATGAATTGGCGGTCGTCGTCATGGTGACCCGGAGCGCTTCCCTGTCCGCATGGGGCATATCGAAGTTCATGTAGAGATCCACGCAGCGGTCCAATTCGGCCTCATTTGCCAGATAGTACATTATCGAACCGTACAACCCCTCTTCCTCCCCTCCGAAGGTCAGGAACCTGATGGTCCTCTCCGGTCTGTATCCCGCAAGGGACCTTGCCATGCCCAGTACGGATGCGACGCCTACGGTGTTGTCAACAACGCCCACTGTATTGTAGCAGGTATCATGATGGGCACCCAGAACGACCATCCTGTCGGGCTCTTTAGAACCTTTTATGTCCCCGACAACGACATTGAGGCTTTTCATGCCTATCTGCACATTTATGTCCAATCTCAGCTTATGCGTCATGGTTTTAGAGAGCATCTCGTTCCCAACATCTTTAGAGACCATGAAGAACGGGATATCTGGATAATCCTGTCCCGGCTCGGGCGCCATTGTCGATTTGAAGAACGGCAGGTAACCGACCTCCTCCCCCTGGAAAAGGTTCTGGAGGACCAAAGCTTCCGCTCCGCTCTGGTAAGCGATATCGAAGAGGTCGTTATTATGGGGGCTCTCGGCCGTCTGTTCCACGAAGGCTGCCCTTCCGCTCGCTGCGGAAAAGGCGGCCGCATCGTTCCCGTCCCCGACATTCACTATCTCCAGGTCATCCCTGAAATTGTTCCAGGTCGTTGATCCTGAGAATCCTTGGATTACATAGTCCTCTATGTGCCTGAACTCCTTCTGCTCCCCTCCGACCTTGGGCAATCTCATCATAGGACCGTATTCTATGATGGAGACCGATACCTCATTGACCGAAAAGAGCATGTGATCGTATTTCTCGATATTGACATCGACAAGACCCGCTTCCTTGAACTGGGATGCGATGTAAGAACATGCTTCATACTCGCTCTGACTGCCTGTCATCCTTGGACCGTTCGAGATGAGCGTCTCGACATCGGTCCTGGCCATTCTCACATCGAAACCTATGAGGACATAGTCCCTGTCGCCCCCCAGTATGGTCCCTGCGTTAAGGGCGATGGCTGCGACCACGATAACGACCATGACGGCCGCGGCCGATGCCAGGACTACCCTCCTGTCCATGGGAGGCCATCTGCTTGTGGATAGATAAAACCTATCCGTGAGGTCCTAAGAGCTAACATTTCAGGTGTAGGCGATATCAATAAGTAGTCTCGTCACGGATGATGACCTGACCGGGAGCGGTCCGGGAAAGGTGACGATGATGAAGGTGTGCGATATCTACAAGGGAGCAGCGAGCGAGGGAAAGGAGAAGCATGTGCCGCAGATAGAGGTCCACAAGGGCGAGGGAAAGGGCGGCAAGGACATAGTCAAGATAGTGGTCGGCAAGGATGTCCCCCATCCGAACCTTGTGGAACACCATATCGTGTGGGCACAGCTCATGGGCGTGAAGGCCAACGGTCTGGTGATAGACCTCGGTAAGGTCAATTTCGCACCGGCCTACACGGAACCCAGTGCCTGCTTCCATGTTCCATTAGGGGATTTCAAGTCGCTCATAGCGACCTCATACTGCAACATACACGGGGTATGGGAAAGCTCGGTGGACCTCTGAAGGTATAGGACAGTAGAAAACATCGTATCTGAACGATGATGCTTAATGAGCCACAGCTAATAACCGGAATTCTTCCTCACTCCATATTTAACATAACTTACCATCTTGAGAACTATGAGGGCTAAAATGAGGAGAATGATGACAATAGCAGTGATCATATACGGGCCTAAAAACACATCCTTATGACCGTGCGGGACATCTGTTTCAGTATCGACGAGTCCCCCAGGGGATGACAGTTCTATATGTAGCAGTGAGCCATGTCCGTTCTCATCGTAGACGAAGAGGTCGATCGTCCCGTTTGGTCTGGTATTCCTGTTTATGACCAGATGGACCGTACCCCCGATCTTTGGATCGTTATGATCGATGTCCCATTCCATGGGTTGGTCCAACACCATTAGGTTCAGCCGATCGTTCATGGTCATGTTCGAAGTTGATGTGATGTAGATGTCCAATGATCTGAAGACAGAACTGCTTCCGGGTTCGACCCTGTATTTCAATTCCAGTGGGCTCTCCAAGTACTTGATATATTTTTCATAAACGACCATGACTTCCACATCTCTCATAATGGATGAAGACCCATCTACAGATACACCTACTGTAATGATAACTGGCCCAGGATTTAGCGGTGCGGTGTAGCTGCACTCCCAAACATCGGTCGCAATCCATTCGACCGATGTCAGGTCACCACCCGACCCGTGATCATCGCCCCATATTTCGACCTCATGCCCGGACCCGAGACCGTACAAGGCTATCCGGATGGTCGCTGCGGTCCCGGTAGCTACGATTTGAGGGTCGACAGAGAGCTGGAAATGGAATAGGTCCGATCCGGTGGCCTCAAAGAACCTGCGCTCAACATGATATCTTATGAAGCCCTCCCAGAGTATCCTATCTTCGCTCATCACCCTGACCACTGCATACCTTCTCCCGAGGGTACTTCCTACAGGGACCGATATCGCCCATAATATGTCCGATATCCTTTCCATCACGATCGGAGCATTATCTGAATCAGGGTCAATGAACAAGACCTCGATCTGACCCAGGGCTGATAAATTGCCGATCCTCGCGAATATAACGACGTTTGTCCCCTCATGGACATTGTTCTCCAGGGGCCACGCCTCGAAGGTGAGACCCTCCTGACCTGGCAGGAGCGTTGTAGAGTCCAGGACCACTATTTTCGTGCTTGCATGTACAACACACTTTCCATCGACCATCAGGCTTCCCATAATGGTCACGGAACCTACAAAACCGCTGGGTGGCTCCCATGTCGTGGAGAAGATCCCTGTCATAGGATGTGAGGTCTCAGAGAATTTACATCCCGGAACGCTTGAGCTCCAGACGATGTCCGCATCATCGATAAGCTCCCCCTTCTTGAGCACCTGACAGAATAGAACAACCTTCTCACCAATGCATATTTGGTTCCTTTCCGAACCTATCTGCAAACTGTATGGCGATAGGAAGGAGTAGTAACGGACACCGCTTGAGAGCAGAAGACCGCTGGCACCGTTCTCCATCTTCAATGGATGTACATCTCTCCAATTGGTCCCTGGAGAATCTATGACCATTAGCTCCTTCATAGCGTTCAGGTCAATGACAATGACCCTTTGCTCGTAGTTCATGACAAGGTCATCAACGCCATTACCATCCAGATCGAACACCAATGGAGGAGTGCTCAGCGTTCCAAGGTTATCTGTGTGTACCTTGAAGACCGTCATGTTCCGGACGGCCTCCGTTGCTGTGAGCATTCCATCCTTCTGAAAAAGGACCTCGAACAGTCCATTGCCATCAATATCGGTAAAGCTATGGAACTTGACTTTTGTACCTTCGTACCATACGGTCTTGCCATTGAGACCGTCCAAGACAACAATCTGACTTGGAAGATATGGATAATTTGGATAATTCGCAGATAAGAGAACGATATCCTTTATACCATCACTATTGAGGTCTCTTATTTCAGAGACATATACATGTTCGTTAAAATGCATCTCTCTCCACCAAGCGGTATGTCCGCTACCTATGTCGACCCTGTTGATGATTATCGTATCGAATAGGTGATCTGGATCAACTCCATAATCTATGGAAATGACCTCCTCGTTCCCGTCATGGTCCAGGTCCTCTCCGACCGTGTGGACGTGGACGGAGATCCCGCTCAGAGATCTTGTTGAGACCACCATTCCGGTTTCTGCGTCCATCAAACTGAGGTCGCTCCCGTTCAAAAGGATCAATGTATTCGCATCCCATCTGTACATAACAAGGTCTATCAATCGATAGTCTCCGACCTTTCTCCAGATATATCGGTCCATCCAGGGGTCCCAGAGCGATATCGTCTTGCCCACTTCATTTATGAGGACCCGGTCACCATACGGACCTTCCAACCTTCTAACGATACTATAGGATAATCTATAATCGATAGACGGACCGTCCTCATAGGTCCTCGATACCATCTCCCCATCGGCCATATCCACTACCAGGAGGTCCGTTCCCTTGGTGTCGAAGACCATCAGGTACGAGCGGCCATCAGGGCCGTCCAGGCACCATTGCTGTTCCCGCAAATAGACATTGCTCGTACCAGGGAAATGCCAGCAGCTCTGCCATTCGACCGACCCGTCCAAAGGTGATAGTCGGGTCATGAACAGGGTAGACCTACTGATATCGTGGCTCCTTGTGATATCAAGGACCACTATGTCCTGTCCGGGTTCGTCATCGTAATCCCCTATGACCAATGAACGACCAACGTAAACCCCTTCTATCCCATCGAACGGAGTGACGCTCCATACCAGTCCACCTGTCATTGCATCCACGCAATGGATGTACTTTGACCCCTTTTGGGAGCGAGAATAGAACAACAGGGATGTCATTCCGGCCCCTGGTCCTCTCTCGACGACCAGTTCCTTGAACTCGTCCCCTGCGACCATCCATGATGCATCCTCGTACCTTTTAATGACCATATCGCCCTTGAGCTTGTTCAGATCGACCGTCCTTGAAAAGTAGGTTACCAGCACATCACCATCGAACAGATCTGGGATGTTCTGATCTATCTCCCAGAGAGCATAAGGGTCCAGCTTGACCTCGGTCCTCAAAGATAGCTGACCTACGGCCAAGGATAGATCGATGGGAAGGTCCCATGGAGTGATGCATGCAACAGACACGGTCGAGCGTCCATCGAGTATGGAGGATATCTCCAGCGGAAAGATCAGCTGATCTGACCTGAACTCATATACCAGCGGTTCCGTGGACCCGACATCCTTCTTGATTGGGAACCTATCGATCGCAAAATAGGTGATCCCCCTCCTGCAGTAGCCTGAAATGATATTGTCCAATCCAGCAGGCCACATCTCAAGCGGAATGTTGAGCTTTATCAGTAGGTCCATTATCTGGTCTTTGAAGTCGGTATGGTCAACGACATTGATCACCGTGATGTCATGAGACCCTATCTTTCGTTCGAACTCTATTATGATGTCCGAATTTGAACCTGTCCCACCACCATCATTAGACCAATCCCCATAATTGGTCCTATCTGATAGGGTATTCAGGACCCTTGTCATGTTCCCAAAGATCGTGTAATTGCCAAGAGTGACATCAGGTAACGATGGGAACGGTACAACGTGCAATCCCTCCGTATCCGCTTTGGAATGTATGTTCACAGAGAGGTACATCCTCTCATAAGTGCCGTTCCAGCAGACTATCGCGTTCTGACCCGGTTCGAAGACGGGGAAATTGTTCGATGGGATGAAACCACCGTCACCACTGACATCATAGGGGATGAGGATCAGGGATGGGCAGACAAACATCAAGGACCATAGTAAAACTATCCATCGAATGCTCCCGGTATCCATGCTTCCATCTCCAACCAATGGATATGATAATATGGTTTTATCAACTATTAATTATCTATTGTACACATGAGCGTTCTCTCATATGCCTTTTGAACACTCATCAGTGAATATCACTCGTACCTCAGAGCCTCAGCTGGTGTGACCCTTGCCGCCTTCAAAGATGGAGGTATGGAGGATGACAACGCGAAGAGGAAAGCGATCATCACAATTAGGAGTATCTTCAGGTAGGGAATACCGAACTTGTCAAAGTCCGACCCGAACCCTCCGTCCCTCCACAGCATCCAACCCAGTATGACCCCCAGCAATGATCCTATTATCAACCCCGAACCGGCTATGAAACCCGATTCTCCCAGGAACGACCCGACCACCATGCCCCTGGTGAACCCTACCGCCCTCATCATTCCTATCTCATGCCTGCGCTCGTAAACTGACCTGAGAGTGACAATGCCAAGCCCCACGATCCCTATCACGAGCCCCAATGATAGGAAGGCGTTGAAGAGGTCGAAGAATGCGTTATTGGCCTTCAATATCTCCTCCACAAGGTCATGGACGATAAAAGTGAAGAAACCGTATGGGAGCAGGACCCGCCTCAAACCATCGGAGACATCACTTGGGTCGATATCTTCATTGACCACTATCAGATGGACCTTCCGTTCCATGACCGAGAAGGAGGCATTCGCCTCATCCTGATGCATGAACACACCGCTGACGCCCATCTGCCTTGTGAACGCTATTACGGTCCTGTTGATATGCTCGTTCCTGTAGTTCACCAACGTCATTTTCTTCCCGACCTTGGTGGAGAAGGGGGCTGGAGGTCCGAACATCCCACCGGCCAGGTTCCCGTCAAGTACCACGAACGAGCTCCCTTTGAGAGCGTTCCAAACGAGCGAATCAGAATGCTCCAACCGTCCCCCGTCATCAATGAGGTCCCAGGCCACTTCGCTGAACCCGTAGCTATTGTTATTGACGAAATCATCGGATACCCCTGCACAAGGGTAGATAAGTTCGTCCTTGGTCCCGAGCATTGGAACGGTATAATTTATCCTAAGATATCCGTAGCCCAATGATGAGGTCCTCTCCCAATCCACCTTCGAATGATTGACAGGGTCTAGCATCATGACCGTTGCATCCAGGTCATCTATGCCGGATATCCCAGAGATGCCAACGATATCGTAACCTCCACCTATGGTCTTCTCGAAGCTCTCGGTGTTGACGTTGAATATCTCGACTATCATTGACATCCCGGTTATGGTGAATATTATCAGGGCGAACATGAAGATGGTCGTACCTGTCCTGAACCTCTTCTTGATGGGATAGGATATGGCCATCTTGATGGAGGCGGGGGACACCTTGACCAAGGAAAGGACCCGTTCTAGTCCCCAAAGGATGATATCCGTGTTCCATACAAGTAGGAGCACGCCAGAAGAGACCATGAAGACCCCCGATAGTACGAACATCTCCATATCGCCCTTGAAGTCCATGAAGAAAGGAATGGGCGCTATCCAGAAGACCAGCAACAGTACGGCCGTTATATTGAAAGCTATCCTGTCGCCCAATAGGTTCTTCAAGAGGAGAGAGAGGCCCACCAAAACAAGTGATATCCCAAGATAGGTGGACCATGCGATCTTTCCCGGCAGTCCAGATAAGGCAAGGAGCGTTCCTATGACTATCAAAATGGCCCCGGCTATGGTAGAGCGGGAGAATATGGATGATACCATCCTTGCCGTTCTTGAGCCATCTCCGGTGTTCGTCCTTGGATCAAGGGTCCCGGTGAGACGCAGCAACCTCCTCACCAGGCCGGATTCCTTGACGGGTTCGGGTGTGTTCCTTATTGCCGTAACAATGTTCAGGACGGCCACCCTCTGTGTGATCATCAGGGTCGTGGCTATGGTTATGGTGAAGCCAGCGATGAAGGATAGTAAGAGCGAGACCGGTGTCACCGTATAGTTGTCGAGTATGCTGAAGCCTGTTACCCCCATCTGTTCGAATATCCTCTGCATCCCCAAGATTATGAGGTAACCTGCCAGGACACCGAACATCACCCCTATGACAGAGGAGATGATGCTGTAGAAGGTCCCTTCGAAAAGATAGACCCGCCTCAGGTGCTTTCGCCTCATCCCTATGGCCCTGGAGATCCCCATCTCCTCCTTCCGTTCCTCGGAAAGCATCACAAAGATGTTTATGATCAGGGTTATACCCGCGATTATCGTGAAGGTCCCCAGAACAAGGAAGAGCTTGGTGAAGGATTCCATCGATGTCTTGGCCTGCTCAACATTGCTGCCCTTATCGTTGGTGATCCTCCAGACGGCCCCGGGACCCGATGGGTGGGGGTATCCAATCAACGCCTTTTCCAGCTTCTCCTTGACCTCTGAACAGAGCTCCCCCCCGGCGACCTTTCCCCCTTTGTTGGATATGAGCAGGACATTGTAGTTCCCACCAGACCAATTCCCTGCCTGGCCGTTCGGGGTCTCTCCATCCGAACGGTGACCTAGTAGGGCCCAGATCCCTTCGTAGGAGAAATAGATGGTATCGGTGGAGAACGTCGCACCTCTTCCTTTACCATCTATGATCCCCTTCACCGTGAACTCGAGTGTCCCACCCCTGGATGAGACCATGACCTTATGCCCTGGTTCCGCATTCAGCTTTTCCGCCGCATCATCAACTATATAGACCTCATCAAGGCCAAGATCGAAGGTCAACTTCTCCCCCTTCGAAGTGTAGGTCCCGAACTTATCGAAAGAATAGGGGCTTACTGCCCTCAAGCTCATTGAGGGTTCGAAGAGACCGGAGATGGTATCGATGACAGAACCGCTCTCCCATACCTCCCAAGTGACCCCGTCTATGAGCTCCTCATCATCGTTAAGGGACCATACTATAGATGCCAGGTCGTTCGGGGCGGACCCATTGAAATATTGGGGGTTCCCGTCCGGGTCCTCGACCGTTATATACTCATCATAGAGATCGAAACCTTCATAGACTATCCCCTCGATCATATTGGTCATCGTATCTCCGATAGCTAGCGAAGAACAGATGATCGATGTTCCAATCATAAAGCCAAGGATCGCTATCAATGAATCTGTCCTATGCCGGATGAGGTTCCTCAGACCCATCCTGAACATGAGCTTGTTGAACAAGGCCATCATGCCGAGGAAGGCCAGGACCAGGCCTAAAAATATTAGAGATGATGCCACTATCAATCCTTTAAGTTCCGCCGGCACCACATAGAGCGCTAAAAGGACCATCATAAGAAGATAGAGGAGCAAGCCTACGAGGATAATGTCTCCCAGATGTTCGACCATCCAACCGATAAGAGGTACCTTCCTGAGCTCGGCCCCAAAATCGGAGATCTCCTGTCTCAAACCTGCCATGGAACCACCTCCCTCAGAGCGAACCCTGCTGTTCGATGCTTATCCTTGCCGCTCCCCGGTCCTTCTCCCCGCAGGTCGAATAATCCCCTCCGCGGGGGTGCAACAATGCATCCTTCTCCGTTATGGGGACATCCTTCACTATGAGCCCGTCCTCCATATGGATTATCCTCCTGCATCTGGACGCTACGTCGGGGTCATGGGTGACTATGACGAAGGTCATCTTGAGCTTGGAGTTGAGCTCCTGCATGAGGGACATGACCTCGTTCGAGTTCCTCTTGTCCAGGTCCCCTGTGGGCTCATCGGCCCATACTATCTTGGGCTCGTTCACCAATGCCCTAGCAAGGGTGACCCTCTGTCTCTGCCCTCCGGAGAGCTGTGCCGGCCTGTGCTTCTCAAGGCCTTTCAATCCGACGACCTCCAGAGCCCTCTCTGCCCGCGCCCTTGCATCTCTGGACCTGACACCGCTAAGGAGAAGGACCATCTCCACGTTCTCAACGGCCGTGAGAACGGGGAGGAGGTTGTAGAACTGGAAGACGAAACCCATGTTCCTTGCTCGGTA
Source organism: Thermoplasmatota archaeon (assembly GCA_025457865.1). Taxonomy (GTDB): domain Archaea; phylum Thermoplasmatota; class Penumbrarchaeia; order Penumbrarchaeales; family Penumbrarchaeaceae; genus JALOTP01. Next base: position 31,916 of record JALOTP010000008.1, read on the forward strand.
CTCCGTCCTCTGGTTGTCCTTCATCTTTGCAAGGTCGGTCCCCTCTATGAGCACCTTGCCTGAGGTGGGCTCATCAAGGCCGCTCAAGCAGTTCAGGAGAGTCGTCTTACCGCAGCCGGACGGTCCCATTATGGCGACCATCTCGCCCCGGTTGACATTGAGATCGACCCCCCTAAGTGCCTCGACCTTGACCGACCCTGTATCGTACACCTTCACTAGCTTTTCCGATCCGACTATGGTGCCATTTCCGGCCATATCCGATCACCTCTCCCTCGTAGGAGGGCCATTTCCAACAGGAACGTGAACTGGTATATTTTAATGATGCGGATTGTGCGTCCGCAAGATCAGCGTCTGTCTGGCCTTGACCTACCCCTGTCCTTGCCGCCGGTACCACCGTGGGGGCGCCTCCTCTTATCGTCGGGAGGGCCAGACCTCCGGGGTTGGCTTTCTGGCACATTATCAGGCCTCGGGATGAGCACCTTCATGGAGACCTCGACCTTGCCCCTATCGATGCCTATCACCTTGACCTTGACCTTGTCCCCGACGGAAAGCCTGTCCGTGACCTTCTCGACCCGCACCCAGTCAATTTCCGAGACATGCAGGAGACCGTCCGTCTTGCCCGTCAGCTCCACAAAGGCACCGAAAGGCATTATCTTGACGACCTTGGCGGAATCGAATATCTCTCCCACCTCAAGGGTCCTTACGATGTCCCTTACAGCCTTTTCGGCCTTCTTAGCGGCCTCCATATTGACGGAAGTGATGGTGACCGTCCCGTCGTCCTGGACGTCTATCTGGACATCGTACTCCTCGCACATGCCCCTGATGACCTTTCCTCCTGGACCTATGACCTCACCTATCTTCTCTGGGTCTATCTTCAAGGCGATGATCCTGGGAGCGTACTGTGAGAGCTCCTTCCTCGGCTCAGGGATGCAGCCGATGATCACGTTCAGGACCTCATCGATGGCCTTCCTCATTTGCGGGAAGGTGGCAGAAATCATCTCCATGGTAAGGCCCCTGGTCTTGGTATCCATCTGGATGGCCGTTATCCCTTCCCTGGTCGAAGTGAACTTGAAGTCCATTCCGCCCTTCCCATCCTCCAGGTCCTGGAGGTCAGTGAGGACCTTCCATCTGCTGCCGTCCGATGCCAACCCCATTGCGATCCCGGCAACGGGTTTCCTGATAGGGACCCCAGCATCCATGAGGGCTAGGGTGGAACCGACCGTGGATCCCATGGAGGATGAGCCGTTGGAGCCCATGACCTCGCTGACGACACGTATCGTGTAGGGGAAATCGCTCTCCCTTGGAAGGACCGGCATCAAGGCCTTCTCGGCCAATGCACCGTGCCCTATCTCCCTCCTCCCGGCACCTCTGAGAGGTTTGACCTCCCCAACGCTGAAGGGAAGGAAGTTGTAGTGATGGAAGAATTTCTTCTTATGGTCCCCTTCCATCGTTTCTATGAACAGGTCGTCACCCGGAGCCCCCAGCGTTACGAAGCTTAGGATCTGGGTCTCACCCCTTGAGAAGAGCCCTGTCCCATGGGTCCTGGGGACGATCCCCACTTCAGCGGAGAGGGGCCTTATCTCGTCAAGCCTCCTTCCATCCACCCTCTGGTCCCTGTCGAGAATGGCATTCGTCACCTGTTCCTCTATGAAATCGAAGAAGAACCTGTCCATGATGCCCTTGATATAGGCTTTGACCTGGTCCCCGTCCATTTCCTTGACCTTCATCTTCGCCGAGAGCTCATCCAATATAGAGGATTCGAGCTTGTGGATTATGGCCTTTCTCTCTCCCTTTGACCCCTTAGGGGTGTTGAAGAGGTAACTGTCGAGCTGCGGTATGGCCAATTTCTTGATCTTCTCTATGACCTTCTGCTCGTCATCGTTGAACGATGCCGCCCAGGCCAGTTCCTCCTTTGCCGCCTTCATCTTCCCGACCTTGGCCTTGACCTCCTTCATGAACTCCGTGAGCGGGGCCATCGTATCCAGAGCGAACCTGAAGGCCTTCTGCATGTAATCGTCGTCCAGTTCCCTGGTGTCGCAGTCGACCATCGTTATCCTGCTCCCGTCGCCCATCACTACAAGGTTGAGCTCCGAGAACTCTATCTCCTCGACGGAGGGGTTGGCCACGAACTCGCCGTTCACCAGACCCACCCTGAGCCCGGTTATTGGGCCGTCGAAGGGGATGTTGGAGATCTCTACGGCCATGGTGGCCGCTATCATCCCGACCACGTCGGGTTTGTTCTCGTTATCTATGCTCAACGGAAGGATGACCACCTGGACCTCGTTCCTGAGCCCGTCGGGGAACAAGGGGCGCATGCCCCTGTCTATCATCCTGCCGATGAGGATCGCTTCAGATGAGGGCCTTCCCTCCCTCTTCATGAACTTGGGGCCCTTTATCTTACCGGCGGCCGCATAACGCTCTTCGTAATCGACCATCAGGGGGAAGTAGTCCATCGCTTGTCTCGCACCGCCCGACATCGTCGCGGATGCGAGGACCATAGTGTCCCCGATCCTTGCTGTTACAGCAGCTCCGGCCTGGTTGGCCAGTCTGCCAGTCTCTATCACCAATCTCTTACCGGAATATTCCGTCTCGAACCTTTCCATTGCCATATGTACTCACCACGGCCACATAGTGCTACGCCGGGCTGTGACGGACATTGCCATCGTGAACGGATCGACCTAAAAGGTCCCCGCCTCGATGAGACCTCGGGGTCCGCTCCCCAACAGGGACCCGTGAGAGGGATTATGCCAAAAGGCCCCCTTTATAAAAAAAGAGCCCTCTCGACCGGATCCGCATCCATTCCGGGTCGTCCTGACCGGGAACGGTCCTTGCGGTCCATCTTTCCAGTCCTTTTTCGTTTCTATGTGTTCAAGGCGATGAGCAAACCTTAGTATATAAACATTATTACTAGGTCCCCTAAAGTCCACTGAAAGGGACCGATATGCATTATTATGCCTCAATCCAATACGGTCATGGGTGTGAGGATGGGCGATAAAGGGAAAGGCGCCATAGAGGAGCTCGATACCGAAGGGTTCGAAAAGGCTGTAAGGGCTAGGGAGATGCTCATGATAGTTGAGTTCTACACGAACTCATGTCCCAACTGTAAGGCTATGGAGCCCATCTACCGCAAGGTCGCTTCCGACCTCGCAGGAAAAGCATACTGTGCCAGGGTGAATGCACAGGGGCACATGGAGCTTGTGATGAGATATGGGATACAGTCGGTCCCGACCTTCAAGTTCCTTTGCAGGGGAAGGCCTGTAGGCGAGATCGTGGGCGCTGTGAACGAGACTCTACTGAGGAACACCATAGTGGACATGGCGCAGAACAGGGCGAAGTGCGTCAACAGCGCTACCGTGCTCAGCTATGACCTTACAGGCTATGCCTGATAGGACCCTTCAAGCCCCAACTTTATCTATGGTGATATGTTTACAGATATCATGAGCGGGATAGATTGGTACGATGAGTTCGTTGACCTCGAACACACCCCTGACAAGGACGATGTCATAGCCCTGTTCCATTTCGAACCAGCCGATGGCATGGAACCCAAAGAGGCCGCTGGAAGGATAGCCTCGGAGAGCTCTACGGGCACCTGGACGACCCTTTCCGAGTATCCGGCCCGCATGGACTCTCTCAAGGCCAAGGCCTTCTGGATGGATGGGGGTCTGGTCAAGGTCGCATATCCGCTGGACCTCTGGGAGAGGGGCAATATCAGTCAGCTGCTCTCCGGTATAGCCGGCAACATCTTCGGGATGAAGGGGGTCAAAAAACTGAGGCTCATTGACGCGAGACTGCCCTTGAAGTATGTACGTTCCTTCCCAGGCCCCAACATGTCCATGAAAGGCATCCGAAGGATGATGAGGGTCCGGGATAGGCCCCTGACAGGCGCCGTTCCAAAGCCCAAGATAGGGTTCTCGGCCCTTGAGCATGCAAGGGTAGGCTACGAGACCTGGATGGGCGGCTTCGATTTCGTCAAGGACGATGAGAACCTATCGTCCCTACCCTTCAACAGCTTCGGGAGAAGGGTCAGATACCTGGCCAGGATGAGGGACAGGGCCGAGGCGAGGACAGGGGAGATAAAGGACGCCTACGTCAATATAACGGCAAAGGTGTCCGAGATGAAGAAAAGGGCCGACCTGCTCCATAAGAACGGTTTCCGCTATGCGATGATGGATGTCGTGATAGTGGGGCACGCCGCCGTTCAGGAACTGAGGGACCACCTCACCGATCTGGGGATGGCCATTCACGCCCACAGGGCGATGCACGCTGCCTTCACCAGGGACGCAACGCACGGCATCTCCATGCCCTTCCTTGCCAAGACCATGAGACTCATTGGTGTGAACCAGATCCATTCAGGGACGGCGGTCGGTAAGCTCGTTGGTGAGAAGAGCGAGGTCAAGGCCGTTGCCGACATCCTTAGGGAACGGATATCGCCAGAGGTCGAAGGAACGCTCCTCGGACAGGATTGGGGGACCATAAAGACAGCTTTCCCCGTCTCCTCGGGAGGCCTCCATCCGGGTCTGATACCCGATGTCATGTCCATCTACGGGAACGAGCTCGTCCTGCTCGTCAGCGGCGGGATACACGGTCATCCGAAAGGGACAAGGGCGGGGGCCACTGCTTCCATGCAGGCAATAGAGGCCGTGATGGAGGGGGTCACGCTGGAAGAGAAGGCGCATCATGCAAGGGAGCTCCACGAGGCCTTGGAGAAATGGGGCGCATACAAGCCAGTTTGAACTATGACAGACCGTTGAACCTGTCAACGAGGTCGGAGAAGACCCTGAGCGCTTCACTTATGGGCGCCGGTGTGGATAGGTCAACTCCTGCATCCCTCAGGAGCTCCAGGGGAGGTTTGGACCCTCCGGCGCTGAGCATGCTGAGGTACCTCCCCAGCTGCTCTTTGTCCCCCGAAAGCAACCTGCTGGATATTGCGCTGGCAACCGAGAAGCTGGTAGCGTACTTGTAGACATAGAAGTCATAGTAGAAATGTGGTATCCTTGCCCATTCCAGACCTATCTCTGGGTCCATTACCATATCGGGCCCGAAGTGGTCACGGTTGAGCTTCAGGTAATGGTCGGTAAGGAGCGCAGGGGTCAGGGGTATGTTCCTCTCGACCATCGCGGATATGTCCCTCTCGAACTCGGCGAACATGGTCTGTCTGAACACGGTCCCCTTGAAGGAATCGAGATAGTGGTTGACAAGGAACGCCTGTTCCTTCCTGGTCCCCCACTCATTGAGGAGCCTCTCCATCAGCAGGGATTCGTTCAATGTGGATGCCACCTCGGCCACGAATATCCTGTAATCGGCCGTTATATGGGGCTGGGACCTGTGGGAAAGGAGCGAATGGATGGAATGGCCCATCTCATGGGCAAGTGTGAAGAGCTCCTTGATGTTCTCCTGGTAGTTCATGAGTATGTACGGCGGGGAATCGTAACACCCGGACGAGTAGGCTCCGGAGCGTTTGCCCCTGTTCTCGAGAACGTCTATCCAGTTAGATGACAGTCCTTCCTTCACAAGCTCTATGTAATCGGAACCCAGTGGTTGGAGCCCGGATATAACGAGCTCGCATGCCTCATCCCATTCAAAGGTCCTGTCGAGCTCCTCGACGAGCGGGACGTAGACATCGTACATATGAAGCTCGTCGAGACCTAGGGACCTCTTCCTGATGCCCACGTACCTGTGGAATACATCGAGGGAACCTCTGACCGCAGCTATCAATCCATTGTATATCTCGGGCCCGACCTCGTCCTCGTCAAGGGAGGCATGGAGCGCTGAGGGATAGTTCCTTGCGCTCGAGACGAAGGACCTCTGTTTCAGCTCACCCTCGAGGACAGCTGCGAAGGTGTTCCTGTGCGATACGTAAACGGAGTAGAACCTCTCGAAGGCCTCCCTCCGGACCCTCCGGTCCCTGCTCATAAGGAGCGATATGAACCTGCCGTGGGATATCTCGACCTCTGCCCCCTTATCATCAACGACGGAAGGGAACCTCAGGTCTGCATCGTTCAGCATCCTGTAGGTCTTGGAGGATGCTTCCAGTGACTCAGCTGCCATGGCAAGGAGCCTTTCCTCCTCCTTCGATAGATAATGGTCCTTCTGTCTGATGATGGACCTCAACGGGACCCTTGCGAACTCGAGGGTCGGGTCCTTGAGAAGGGACTCTAGGTCCTCCTTGGGCATTGACAGCAGCTCGGGGACCATGTAGGACGTCTCGGTCCCTATACGTGTCATAAGGTTAACGGCCTTGTCATGGAGGGACTGGTAGAGGGTGTCGTTCAGGTCCTCATCATGCTTCAGATGGGCCCAGGTGTATAGCTTCCCCAGCGCTCTCGAGAGGTCGTCCTGGGAGCGAAGACACTCTGCGATGACGGTCTTTGATGTGGACAACCGTCCTTTGAACCTACCAATGTCCGGGACCTGGGCTTCCAATAGATCCAGGTCGGACCCCCATTCCTCGGTGCTCCCGTAGAGCTTGCTCAGGTCCCATTTCATGCTCCCAGGGACCTCGGACCTCTCCTTGACCTTCCCGATTTCCGTCATCCTTCTTTTCCTCCTCTATCCATCATCATCTTGATATGCCATATCCCTGCTTCGAGGAACTCCTCCCCGACAGGCCTGAACGCGCATCTCTCGTAGAACCCTTTTACAGATGTCTGAGAGTTCAGGTAGATGCAGAAGGCGCCCTTGCCCCTGACAGCTTCCAGCAATCCTTTTACGATGACCTTGCCATATCCATTGCCCCGTTCGGACCGTAAGACGGCTATCCTTTCGAGCTTGATATCAGGGCCCACCCACCGGAACCGACCGCATCCGACGGCCCTTCCACCGGCCCATAGGAGGAAATGGGTCGATACATCTTCGTTCTCGAACTCCAGTTCGTAGGGGACGGACTGTTCCTTGATGAATACCTCGTCCCTGATGGACCTCTCCAGAGCGAACTCTTCGATCGTCCTGACCTCCCTTAGCACCAATTTCTCGCTCGATGTCCGCTCAGGGTGCTTGCCCATGGACGACAAGATGTGACGAAGATATTTCAAGGTCTCCCCTGACCGGTCGGAACGAACAATGCTCCGATATCATTAAATAAGCTCCATTGCTGATTGTTCTCTGGGACAGGAGGCATTGTCCTGGGGCATAGGAAGGCGGTCGTTCTCGCAGCATTGTTGGTCTTGATGTTGCTCGATGTAATGTCCCTGCCTCAGGGTAACGGAGGATCCGATGCGACATCGCTAGAGGCACCAACGAGGTCCATAGGGAAGGTCATGGACCTCAATACGACCACCGAGAATCCTCACGCAGAACATCTCATAAGGCTCGCAAGGGCCACCGGCAAGTACACGGACATGTACCAGTTCATCGACATAAACGGAGATTCCCTGGAGGATATGGTCTTCAGGCAGATCAACGGAACGCTGACCTCGAACGAGGATAGGACGCACATCCTTGCAGTTCTCGGACCCCTCAATGAAAATGCAACCTACGACCTAACGGCCCTGCCCCGTTGGACGCTCCCGTTCAGGGTCAAATCCCTCCATATCTGTGATCACAATGGGGACGGTATGTCCGATCTGGTGGTCTCGAAGAAACAGTTTAAGAGCGAGGATATCAAACGGAACTCCTCCTTCATGGGCTTCGATGGTAAGGCTGGTTCGGGACAGATATTCCCATGGAGCGATGTTTCGTTCACGGTCTGGCTCGACCCGAAGGAGAACAGGACCGCTGAGAACGTTTCATTCCAGGATGTTGACGGTGACGGGGCCAGGGACCTTTTCCTTCAGACAAGGACATGGTATAGAAAACGTCCCCAGGACTTTTGGGCCCTGCCGACCAACGAATATCTGATCAAGAACGGAACACGAGCACTGTCAGGAAGGTTGTCAAGGACCGATGTAGGCACCGAGCTAATAGCTGAGAGACAGGACAGCGCCGTTTATGGCCTCTATTATCTCGACAACCCTCTGGTCTCTGGCAATATCAAGGGGGATGACGGTCTGGAGCTCGTATCCTTCGAGAGGAACTTCAGGCTGTCGGGAGGCGGCAGCCTCAGGGGGGCCGTCCTTGTGGTCGGACCGCTGGACCTTTCCATTCCCAGGTACCTTGTCAGGGGCAACGTCTCCACCACGATCATGGGGGTGGTCTATGACGGGTCCACCACAAGGAACTCGATAGGGGTAATGGTTCGCGATATGGACAGGAACGGTTACTCGGACATTCTTGTCACACAGCAGTCCATCCAGGCCAACCTTCCCAACCAGTTCATACTGGTTTTCAAGGGGAACCGGACACTGCCTCCCGTTTGGGACATATCACTGAACCCCCCTTCGACCACCATAGAGGGGTTCAACCCACTTTTCCTGGACCATGACGGTGACGGGAACGACGACCTGGTGGTCGGTTACTACAAGGAGACCGTCCTGAGCAGGACATCCTGCGGGGTCCTCAGGCTCGCTCTCGATATCTCAAAGGCCCAGTTCCCTCTTGCCACATCCGACCTAAGCAGCGTCAGCGTGATGGGGGCAAGGACCAATGACGAGATAGGAAGGACCCTCCTCTCAGGCGACCTTGACGGGGACGGAAGGGATGAGCTCCTTGTTCAGACAGGCCCTCAATCATTGTACATAGATCTCTACATCATAATGGGGCTCAAGCTCCATGGGCCAAAGGTCCTTGGCATCAAGGGGTTGCCAGATGAATGCAAACGCGGTGACCAGCCCACAATAGAGGTCTTTGCCAGGGACCCCCAGAACTATCCGAGGTACATCGAGCTATCACTGGAGATCAGGACTGGATTAGGCTCCTGGACAATCCCGAAGGTCACCAAGACCGTCCAGAACTTCTCATATGAGGCGCCCTACAACGGGTCGACGTTCATCACTTTCACGATACCTCCGGATATAGGGACCGGTTCGATGGACATCATGGTCACGGCCGAGAACACGTTCGGGCTCGTTTCGGAACCGTTCGTTCTCTATGGTGTTTCCACCATACTCAACTTCTTCCCGTACTTCACCGATGCCTCTCTGAGCCCTAGCGAGCTGTTTAGAAGCGACCTGTTGAGCGTCCAAGGCAGGGTCATCGATCCCGACGACCAAGCCGACCTCAAGGGTCGGATGATGCTATCGAGGGGTTCATCATGGGAAATTGTTGGGAACCTTACGATCCAGGACACAGGACAGTTCACTGGACAGTTCATAGTCCCGCCCGATGTTAACTTCTTCACCAATTCGGTCAGATTGGAGGTGCATGATGACAACGGCGCCTACAATGAAAGCCAGAAGCTCGATTTCAAGGTCCTACCAAGGAGGCTTAAGACATCCATTACTCTCAAGGAAGGTTTCGTTCTAAGAGGTGACCATATCCCCATAGGAGTCTCCATCGATAGCGACATGCCATCCACATCCATCGAGCTCAGGCTCCAAAATGGGACCCGAATGCTCGATCTGATGACCGACCTGCCAACAGGTGATTCCATCGTGAACATGACCGTCCCTCTTGACATGGAAGTGGGCCTTTATTCCCTCGATATGATCTCGACCGATGGGACCTGGAACGATGAATGCACCCTCGACGGACCAGTTGAGGTCAGGAACAACCCTCCGGTCATAGATGGAGCACTCTCCTTCGTGCTCCAGGGATTGAGCGGTATCATCGATCTCAGGGATAAGGGCTCTGACCTTGAAGACCAAGGGAACCTGACATGGTCACTTGGAGCTCCCATGGAAACCGGACTCAACGCATATTTCAGGGACCCTTCTGGCCTCCTATTCGTCGATATGACCGATAACCGGACCAGGTCCCTGACCGTCACTGTCAGGGACAGTGATGGGGGTACGGCCTCGGCCCCGCTGGAGATCGGTTCCCTCTGGAAAGCACCACCGCTTGCTATATCGATAAAGGTCATTGGTCCTAACGATGAACCACTGGTCGGGGCCAATATCACGGTCAGTTCGAAAGGGACCGTCATTTCCTTCGGTAGCACGAACATGGAAGGGACTATGGACCTGGAGGTACCGGTGGCGGGTACCTACTCCGTCGTCGTCTCTCCACCGCTTGATAGCGCTTTCATCGAAAAGGTCAGGTCCGGTTATATTCCATACGAGGGCGAGCTTGTCATAGATGCCCAGACACTTCTCTACGAGGTAGAGCTCGTTCACAGGGAACTGGCGGTGGTAAGGCTTTCGACCCTTTCCGTGACAGTGAAGGATGGTCAAGGTATGCCAGTTGAAGGGGCGAACGTCACATTGAAAGGACCTGTGAACCTGACCCTGAGGACCGACGGTTCGGGGAACATCATCTTCAAGGACCTTCCTTCCGGGACCTACACTGTTCAGGCTTTCATGGGTGATAGGATGTCACTTGAGAGGAGCTTGGTCCTATCGGCGGGGCAGTTCCTCTCCGAGGACCTTGTCATCGAGATTGACAGGGACGGACCCGAGAAGGATGGGTTCCCTTACCTGGAACTGATCATAGGCTCTCTGCTCGTAGGTCTATTGATAGGTCTTCTATTCCTGTACCTCCTTGGCACCAGGAAGAAGAAGGAGACAAGCCCAGATAGGGAAGAATGAGGGGTCCGAGGACGGATCGGTCCAGAATAATTCCCCTTTGATCAGAAAAGTATGGTAGCGGGGAATAGATCCGCGCTCAAATCACTGAGGTGATTTGGCTGGCCTTGTCACTTGGGTGTTTTGTTGATGAAGGCAAGTGCCAAGGTGAACCCGTTCAAATCTGTTCCCCTTTAATTAGAAAAGGATGGTAGCGGGGAATAGATTTGAACTATTGGTCTTCGGGTTATGAGCCCGACGGGATATCCTGGCTACCCCACCCCGCTATCGCGTCGTGGAGGGTGCGGTACGGTTCCCGACACCCTCGGGAGAGATGGAAACACGTTTCCATAGATAAACCTTTGTGGCTATGACCTATTGTCATGGTCCGGGGACTACCAGGGTAAAATAGATGATATCTCATTGCGATACCCGGTCCGATGAGACGATACCCTGTCCTTCTGGCGGTCTTGGTCCTGCTGTTCTCTGCAGCAGCCGTTCATTCGGTGAAGATAGGTTATCATGGCATCGATGCGGCCTTGAGGTCGAACCCCATTGACATATCTACCGTTCAGACCGCCCCCGACAACGGCTCGTTCCGTTCCATATCTCACATCGCCGTACCTTTCAAGGACCATGATGGAGGGAAGGGGGCTGTAGGTGTGATATCGGCGGGAAATGGTTCTGTAACTTGTCTTATCAGAGGGTTCGATAACACATCTGCCATACCCCGTGAGCTCTTTTGGGAGTCGGATGCCGACGGGAACGGGGCCCCTGACCTGTTCATAACCGATATGATGGGACGCCTCTACCTTCTCGGGAACGTATTCCCGGAAGGAGAGGTCCAACTTTCACCGGATGATGCCGTCCTCAACGGCTTAAATGGTACAGTAGGCCTATCCGATATCTCCGGGGACGGCATCACTGACCTGGCCATAATTGAGGCCGGAGGAACTTTGCTCAGGGTCATTGAGGGACCGGTCACCGCGCCCACAGGGTCCTTCGAGATCGAACTACCGTTCGAATGCAGCGGCCTGGACCCGTTCCCGGACCTCACAGGTGACGGCCTTCCTGAACTGGTGCTTTCGGGAGAGGTGGGTGGTAACTCCACTCTGCTTGTCTACGACGGGGACACGCACTCGCTCATTGCCTCGTTACCCCTGCCAGGCATGGTCAGTTCCTTGGACCATGGTGACCTGAACGGTGACGGGCTCGATGATATGTTATTACTACTACCCGGGACCCCTCCGAGGGGTTCCCTTTTAACCATCCTCGGTAATGGTATGAGGGGCACCTTCCTAGACCCAGCCTTTACATGGACCATAGATGGAGAACCGTCCGCCCCCATCTATGACGATTCGTCCCTTGCCTTCCTGGACCTTGACGGTGACATGGCCGAAGATATCATCATTGGGGACCCATCCTGGGACGGAGGGAGGGGGAGGGTCTCCCTCTTCTACGGCGGCTCAGAGATGGACCTATCGACCGACAGGAAATATGCGTTCCCGGATGCCGATATCCTCGGGAGCGCACCTGGTTCTATGCTCGGACGCCTTTTGATCTCATCCTTGGACCATGACGGGGATATGCTCCCGGACATCTTTTTCAACAACGGTCCCGAACTGATGAGATGGGCTCTCCCTGCGAACTCACCACCCACCCAGCCTCTGGTCCTCCGGTTCGTGGTGCCTGGGACCGATACCAGCCAGGAGAGGGCTCAGATAGGGGAGTCCGTCGGTATCAGACTGGTAGCGACCGGCGGAGGCGTTCCCTATCCTGATGTGGTCAGGGTCGAAATATCCACCGATGCCAGCGGGTCCTCCCCCTCATGGACGCTCCTCAAGGAGACCGGGTCCGATACATCGCTGTACATCGGAACGGTCCGACTCCTCGAAGGCACCATACCTGGTAGGTCCGTCTCCGTGAACCAGGGAGGTGTGCTCTTACTATCCTTGGGCGGGGTGGTCTCGGGACCTCTGAAGGTCAAGGGATGGACAGGTCAGGACGATCCTCCTTACATTGAGGCTCCCGAGGGTAATGTCACGGCCATCGAGGGGATCCCTTTCAGTCTGAATCTCCATGCCTACGACCCCGAGAATGACCTCATCGAATGGAGCATCCAGGGACTGCCCTCCTGGCTGGACCATGATGACGGACTGTTTTCTGGGACACCGACCGATGCCGATGTCGGCATCCATGATATAGCGGTGAAGGTCACCGCCAACGGAAGGAATGGCTCTCTTGAACTCTCGATATCGGTCCTCAACAAACCACCGGTCCTTGAGCCGATCTCGGTCCCATCATCCTTGGATGAGGGAGAGGTCTATTACGGTGCGTTCAGGACCGACGGGTCTTTGTCCCCCCTTGTCTTCTCCGGTCCGGCGAGCAGGCCCTGGTTGGACCTGCTCCCCAACGGAACGCTTGAGGGCATCCCGCGCAATGTGGACGTTGGCACATGGGGGTTCAAGGTAACAGCTATCGACCTGCAGGGGGCGAACACCAGTTACAAGTGGTCCGTCGTCGTCGAGAACGTATTACCAGTGCTGCAAGTCCCCTCAACAGTCCCTGTCAAGGAGGGGAGCACTCTCCATCTGGACCTGAACTGTTCGGACGAGGCGGACACTCTTACCCTGTACTTCCTGGTCGGAGCCCCCGAAGGGATGGCGCTTAACAGGACGTCGGGGATCATATCCTACATAGTCCCGTACGGGGTGGACCGTATCTCTTTCAGAGCGGGTGTGACGGACGGTCACGGTGGCTCGGACAGAGCGGACGTGGAGATAGATGTCATCCCCTCGGCGCCGGTCCTCCTGAGCGAGCTCCCCTCCGTACTGAAGGCCGGAGAGGTCCTCCAAATAGATCTTGCCTCAACAGGGGAAGGGACCACTGACCTCGTCTATTCACTGGATAGGGAGCTGCCCTTCCTCCATCCCGACAGTACGTTCTCCACTTCCGGAATATTTTCCATGAGGCCCTGGAACGTTGACATCGGCCAATACGTTCTGAACATCTCCATAGGTACGAGCGCACCTTCTCTGACGGTCCATAGGTGGGAGTTCACCGTTGTCGGCAACGATTCCTTCACCGATCCTTCCATTATATTGTCATCCATGGGTCAGAAGGGTTCCTCCCTTGCTTTGAGGGTCGTGGGAACGAACGGCTCCCTTCCCCTGAATGGTGCCAGGCTCATTATCGTAAGGGCCTCCGACCAGCAGGTCGTTAGGGCTTTGGACCTCAAGGGTCTGATAGGCTCGCCCATCGTCCTTGATGTGCCCGGGCTCAATGGGTCATTTGTCATCACGGCCGAGATGGAGCTTCTCGATACGAAGGATGGGAACAGGACCCTATCTAGCTCGATAAAGATCGAACTGAGGAAGGGGAAAGAAGACCAGAATGGTCTATCGTGGGTGATCATTGCAATATCCATCCTTCTGATATCGATCATACTATTGGTCCTGCTAGGGGTCCTTCTATCCATTGAAAGGACGTCGTACCGGCTCCAGTCCTTTTTCGCCAGCGGGTCCTCCCGGAACGATGAGGTGATCCTCTCCCTGGTCCAGAGGAGGGTCGGGGTCCGCTTCAGGGAGCTCCAGGGGGAGCTCGCTATGGACCGCAGGGAACTGGTCTCCGGTCTGCTCTCCTTGACCTCGAGCGGTCACATAAGGGCGGTACCCGACGGGCTTATGCTGAGGTTCCTTCCGACCGTCGGTTCCTTCGTAAGGGGGCCTCTTGCCCTGGACAGGTCCCAGGGAATGATCCTGGACCTCTTGAAGGGCGGGGCAGAGCTCACTTCGAGCGAGCTGTCGGAGAGGAGCGGACTATCTGTCCGGAGCGTCAACAAGGAGCTGTCGCTCCTTGCTTTGAAGGATGCCATTTCCGCTAAGGGTAAGGGGTCCGAGAAGAGGTTCTATCTTGACAGGAAGCAGAGGGCAAGGCTCAGCTCATGGGCGCGCTCGGGCAAACTGTGAGAAATGTGCTCTTTAGATCTCACTCGTTCTCTTCCATTATATCCTTGGCGATGTTCTCCAGGAGCTCTTCTAAGGTCTGGGATTTGTACTCCCTTATGGGCTTGTCCCTGGACAGGTGAGCGACTATCCTGGCAGTGTAATTGCTGGTTCCCTGGAATATCTCTATGTCGTAAATGTTATCGCCCATTTTTCATTTCCCCTGGTGGACCCATGGATCATTTGAGTGCCGTGGAGGTGATTTGAACACCCGACCTTCTGATCTTCAGTCAGACGCTCTCCCAGCTGAGCTACCACGGCTGGCCTTGGCTTTGGCTGATTATACTACTTATATAAAAAATGTGCCAACAGGTCAAAACTTTATTATGCCTCCGTCCTTACCTTAGAACGATGCCCCTATGACCAGCGACGGCCAACCATATACCATGGAGGATTACTGCTACGAGCTCCTAAGCAGACTGGACAGACCGCTCTCCTTCATCGGTGCGAGCAGGGCCAACTTCGCCCTGATAGATGACGAATGGACCGACCTCAACTTGATAGTGGATGCTGTAAGGGGCCATCCCGAGAGGAGGGACCTGCTCAAGGCGAAGCTAAGGGAGAGGCTCGGATACATCAGGGAAAGGCTCTCCTCATGCCCGGTTTCAAGGGGTGAGGCCCTTGCTCTCTTCGAAGAGGGGATAGCCGTAAAGAGGGCCCTTAACATCCTTGAACAGCCCCAGAGACCATCCGACCCCGATCCTCACGCCGATACCAGAAGGTGGCTGAGGTACGGCAGGAAGATATCATAGGTATCTTGACCTATGTTCTATCCCATGTTCTCAGAACCAGGCCTTCAGCTCATGATATTCCTTGGATATCTTGGAAAGGTCCAGTTCGTGCCCGGTCCCGGTGCCTCCGCAGAAGGTGCAGATCCCCGTTCCGCGGCATGAGATGCATTGACCGAATCCGTTACAGTATGTGCATTCCTTGGACCCTTTGCAGCGGATGCACTGCCCCGTTCCCTTGCAGTGGGTGCAGGCCTTGGGGTTCTGGTTCTTACAGGTGGGGCAGTCCCCCACCCCTCCGCAGTATGAGCATCTCTTGGTGCCCCTGCACATGATGCAGATACCTGTACCCCCGCACTCCTTGCACTTCTTGATACCCCTGCATTTACTGCATTGACCCGTGTTCCTAGCAAGCTTGAGCTCAGTGAGATCGTCCCACGCCTCCGAACCCCTGCCGGTCCTCATCTTTACAGCGGCAAGGAGGAACCATGCGTCCAGGTCGGCCGGGTTCTGCCTGACAACGTCCATGAACCTGTCCTGGGCCTTCCGGAAGTCCTTCTTATCAAGGGCCTCAAGGCCCGAACGGAGGGTTGATCTCAGGGCCGTTATCGATGGGAGCCTGTTCTGGCATTTTGCGCAGTACATCTCCCTATCGGAGTTTTCGGCCCCGCAGCGGGGACACTTCAACATATCGAACACCGATCCCGCTCAGCGGACGAACTGGATACCGAAGCGCTCCTCCCTTCGGGTGTAGCCCTTCTCCTTCTCCCCGAACTTGCCAACGCTCCGGCCGGATATCTGCTCGGATGTGACGCCGACAAGCACGAGCATGACCCTTATGGCACCCCTTAGTTCCGGGTCGATGTAAGCACCCCAGATTATGGAGGAGTTCTTGTTTATCCTGGTGTTGATGAACTCTGCGACCATCTCGGCCTCTGTCACGGTCATATCCTCTCCACCCGTGACGCAGATGAGCGCTCCGTTGGCCGAGGAGATATCGTACTCGAGGAGCGGGGAGTTTATCGCTTCCTCGACAGCCTTCAACGCCTTCTCGTTGCCGTCGTCGGACTCTCCGATCCCTATCACGGCAACCCCGCCTCCCTTCATGATGGTCTTGAGGTCGGCGAAGTCCAGGTTGACCAGACCTACCTTGGTGACCATCTCGGTTATGCCCTTTATGGCCTTCATCAGGATCTCATCTGCCACCTTGAAGGCGGCGTTCAACGGTAGCCTGGGAACGAGCTGGAGCAGCTTGTCGTTGGGGATCACTATGACCGTATCAGAGGAATCCTCGAGCGTTGAGAGCCCCCACTCGGCATTCTCCATCCTTGCCTCACCCTCACCAGCGAACGGCTTGGTGACGACGGCAATGGTCAAGGCTCCGAGCTGCTTTGCTATCTCGGCCACGACGGGTGCGGAACCGGTCCCGGTCCCTCCGCCAAGGCCGCAGGTAACGAAGACCATATCCGCGCCCATCAGGGCAGCCCTTATCTCTTCCTCTGCCTCACGGGCCGATTCCCTGCCTATGTTGGGAACAGCCCCGGCTCCGAGGCCCCTTGTCGTCCTCTTGCCCAGGAGGATCTTGTGAGGGGCATGTATCGTAAGCAGATGCTGCGCATCCGAGTTCATGGCGTAGAGGTCGGCCCCTATGATGCCTTCCTCAACGATCCTGTTCACGGTGTTGCAGCCGCCTCCGCCGCATCCGACGATCTTGATGTTCGTCTTCAAGGTGGATAGTATCCGCCTGAGCTCTTCGTCCTCAGGGTTCGCTTCCACCAGTGCAGCTACCTCTTGCACCTCTATCTCCCTGTTCTTCGTCTCTTCTGGTCCGGTATGTCTGTCGTATTTGTTCATGTACTCATTTATGATGGATTTGAAGCCCACGGTAATACCTCCATCGATTCGGTGTCATCCCATTTAGGTCGGGGACCCTTGATTTTCCCCACGTTGCATTGCAATATCCCCTTTTTAATCTTTCGTGGACCGTTCAGCGTCTGGGGAGCTTTTTTTCTGACTTTTTTCCATCTTTGAGAGGATTAGGGATACGGAGAGGAACAAGAGCAAGAGGAGGAGGAGCGCCCCTCCACCGACGGAAAGATAGAACCACAGAGGTAAGGTCCTTGCTTCCGGTCCCTTCTCAACGACCAGGTTCTGGGAGACCGAAGCAGTGTTACCGTAAACATCCCTGACCACGGCCTTTACCTCGTACTCTCCCGGTCCAAGGTCGATGCTCTCAAGGGTACTGGCCTTCCATTCGTCGTTGACCAATATGAAATCCTTCGAAGCGACCTCCCAGACCGAGACCGTCCTTCCCTTGTTGTTCATGATCGAGATGGTAGCTGGTCCCGGGGCGGAACCGTCCTTGAGAACGAGGTCCATGGAAACCTTCTTTGTTTCGGAGGATAGGTCGCTTTTGACCTTTTCCAGTCTTGCATCAGGGGCTTTGGTGTCCTTCAGTTCCAGCCTCCTGTCCAGGTATGTGACCTTGCCCGCGCTGTCCTGTGCCAAGAGATATATCCTGTAATCCCCCAGGACATCCTTTGCCTTGACAGGTTCTAGGGATAGGAGCCGGGGAAGCAATGCTGTGTCAATACGGACCGAGAAGGACCCATCATCTCCAAGTGCCGATGTGATATCATCGAAGTTCTCACCTAGGTCCATGGAGATCTCGAACCTTTCTATGGTCCCGTCATCCTCTAGGCTGCCGACCAGCGTTATCACAGACCCTAGTTCTATGGGGTCTCTCTCACCGGGTGCTGAGATGGTTATGACAGGGTCCATCCTGTCCCTGAAGGGTGAGATATCCAGGACGGCCGTGACTGTCATCTCGTCGGACCCTATGTTCCCTTTTTGATCGATGCCCCTTACTGAGATAGGTACAGACCCTTCAGGCCAGGATATGGTGTCCAACTGGACGGACCATGAGCTCCCCTTGAGATCTGGAAGGAGGTCCACGATGCCTCCCGGCGACTGGAGCTTGAGCTGGGCCAAGGATACCTCGTCCATCGCCCTCCCCCTGACTGTGAGCATGTCACCTATGGTGACCTTCTTTCCGGATGACGGGTCCGTGATCTCGACGATAGGTGGGGTCGTGTCCGGAGGTGCGAGGATGGTGAAGTTGACAGAGGTCTGGGTCGTCAGACCCACGTTGTCGGTCGCGGTCAACACAAGGGTCAACGGACCCGGGACCTCGTCAAGGTCAAGTACCGTCTCAAGGAAACCATTCGTATCAAGGAAACTGAAAAGGTCCCATCTCGTGCCGTTCACATCCGCTGTTAAAGAGGTCAGTTCGACATCGTCGTATGCCTGGGCGCGAACAACGAGCTGATCATCGGCGAGACCGTATCCAGGAGCGGGAGAAGTGATGTTCAAGAGAGGGGGACCGGGAACGAATGAGGTAGGGAAGGTCATGGTCCTTAGATTATCTGAGCGGTCAAGGACAGATAGTCTCAGTTGATGGCCACCGGGACCGAACTTGGAGGAATCCACGGACCCGTTTATGACCTGGTCCGAATATTTATCCGAAGGACCTGCGGTCCATAGCAACTTGGAATCGAGCCATCCGAACCCGCTGACTGATTGCGGGTCGTCAAGGTCGGCGTTGAAATTGAGATCTGATCCCCAGGGGTATGAACGTTGC
>JALOTP010000045.1 GCA_025457865.1 Thermoplasmatota archaeon
GCTACCATTCTGGGACTGCTCCTGGGCCCTTTCCTGCGTCTTGGTCTGCTCAGGCTCGGTCTCCCCACAGCTCACGTTCTGTGACAGCTCCTGGGCCCTTTCCTGCGTCTTGGTCTGCTCGGGCTCGGTCTCCCCACAGCTCCCATTCTGGGACCGCTCCTTGGCCCTTTCCTGCGTCTTGGTCTGCTCAGGCTCGGTCTCCTCACAGCTCCCGTTCTGGGACCGCTCCTGGGCCCTTTCCTGCGTCTTGGTCTGCTCGACGGAGCTCTCTAATTTGCTTTCATCCTGTCCACGGTCCTGTGTCCTTTCCCTCTTGCTGTCCATTTCCTCTAGGCCACAGTTGCCGTCCCTATCCTGGTCCCTGTCCCTTAACAGGTTACCTGCTACATTCTGGACGATCTCGGCGACAGTGCTCCCTTCGGTCACATCCCTCTTACCTTCCTCTCCCCCTATGGCGGAGACCGGTATTAGGAACACAGCCCCGATCAGGAGGCCTAAAGCCGCCAGACCGCCCGCAACCATCATGGTCGTTCTCATTCGTTCTTACCTCCTGGACGCCTCTTGGGACATCCTGTTCGAACCATTGCTCCAGCTATTTAACCACCTTCTGGAACGGACCTCTAGGAGTGGAACAAACCTCTAGTTATCACCGCACCTTTCTCTAGAACTTTGTTCCATATCCATGTTATATACCGTATGATATTACTTCATATCATGAAGTCTTTTGCCCGCCTCATCCTGCCCCTTTTAGCCCTTCTCCTGGTGGCGGGGCCCGTGAACGCTTTTATAGGTGGCAGCGCTGGATCCAACTATCAGACCGGGGGCAACCAGTCCAAAGGCCAAGGCGGCAAGGGGGATGGAGGACCTAAATGGGAAGGGACCGGGACCCAGAGACCCCTGGACAAAGGTTTCTCCTTCAACGGCAATGGTTCAGGACCCGAAGTAGCATTAGTGGACAATTCATCACGTGGGGTCTCCATTCGATTGTCCTCGATCGAATTCTTTGGGAACGAAAAGCACTTTGGGTTGGATGTCGAGAACCATACCTGGTACATGAACGAAAGCACGAGTCCTGCCGGTCAGATCGATAGAGCCTATAGATCAAAGATCGCTTGGTCCCCCGGCGGACCGGTGGCAAACCTTACATCTAGCTTTGAGCTGATATGGAACGAATTTTCAAGGATGATGATGTTCCGGTTCCATATAGACCTACTACCAGGTGATGGGACACTAAGGCTCACCTACAGGTTCCAATCGGAATCGGCGAGCTCCTGGGGATCTGGTCATTGGCGGTCAGGTAACGGAGAGCTCTCGCTCGGTAATGACGATGGGGTCGAATTCTGCGAAGTGAACCATAGTTCCATGTTCACATATACCATCGATGAGGAGAATAAGACCGGTCCACTATCGGTATCGGGCATCGCATCTACCGATGAAGCAATGCTGATAACGGAAGGGGCGGTCAGGTCCGATATCACCTCAGTAGAACTGGAGGGTTCGATTACGCTCCTTGATCCCTTCATCTTAGGGATCGTTGAGAAAGTGGAGGAAGGTGTGGATTATGTGATGGACCATATCCTATCCTTCCTTATTGGAGGGACTATAATAACCATTATTACAGTATCGATCTTAGCGGTCATGGCACTCAAGAGAAAGGACGGTGCAGATGGCCTGGTCCTAGAGCGGAACAGATATTACAAAGGACCTAAGGGACACGGTCGATGATCATATCAAATATTGATGTTCGGTACATGATCAGAAGTGACCTCATCAGTTCAGGGTCCTTCACGCTGTAGTTCCTCTCACGCCCTTGCTGGTCCGCTGATAATATCCCCGCTTTTTCCAATCTTCTGAGATGGTACGACAATGTCGCCGATGTGAAGGTGAAGTGCTCTAGGACCGTTCCAGGGTTCGCTCCAGGGTTCTCTAAAAGGAAAAGGACGATACCCCTTGGTATCTCCCTCCTGAGGATGGAAAGCGCTTTCTTCTCATCAGGGCTGAACTTGTCCCTGACGTAGAAGTTCACCTCTCCGGATATCGACTCCCTGACCAGGACTTCCCCTTTGACAAGGGTGTTCATATGGAAATCGAGCTGTCCCACTGCAAGTCCGAGATGCCTCTGGACCTCTCTGAAATGGACGCCGGGGTTGGCCCTGATGAACTCGTAGATGCGTCTTCTGGCAGGTAGGTCCAGGAGGTCCTGTCTCAACATCATTTCCTCCAGAGGACCACCGCTATGACCGCCATGACGACGCCGACCGCCAGAAGGACCAGGGTTGGAACGGTCCCGAGCGGGAGCACTTCGAAGGTCACCAGGACATGGAACAGTGAACCAAGGAGAAAGGAAGCGCAAGCTCCCATCATCACCAAAGGTCCTTTGGTCCTTCGGTATCGATAAAGAAAGAGGTTCAGGACCAGTGACAGGAGGGATGCGACCAACAACAATCCCATCGCCACGTCCAGGGCGAACAAACGCATAAGGACATATCATGGACTTCGTTTAAAAATGTCACTGGTACTTTATCATTGGCTCATTTCAAGAGCTTCGCAAGTATCTCTTCCGCTGCCGAATATGGGTCCATCTCCTTTTGTTGGATGCGTTCCAGCAATGATTCGATCCTTCCCTTGAACTTATCCTCATCGAAGATCAATGTCATGAGCCGTTTCCTGATGATCTCCACTAGTTCGGCCTGGTACCGGGCCTTCCTCCTCTCATCGAACCTTCCAGAGGAACGGATATAGGCCTCGTGCGCATTCACCTCATCCAATAGCTCCGTTACCCCTTTAGAATCCTTTGCGGTCGTTTGAAGGACCGGGACCCTTCTGATCCCCGGCCCATGGCTCAGGTCTATGAGGCTCTCTAGTTCCGCGACAGTCCTCTCGATGCCGGGTCTGTCCGCCTTGTTCACGACGAAAATGTCAGCTATTTCCATTATCCCGGCTTTGATGGTCTGGATGGAATCGCCGAGCCCAGGAACAAGCACGACCATGGTGGTATCGGCTATCTTTATGATATCAACCTCTGCCTGCCCCACCCCGACGGTCTCCACGATGACGACATCCTTCCCCGAGGCGTCCAATATCTCTACAGCATCGAATACCGCCGAAGCGAGGCCTCCCAGCATGCCCCGGGTCCCCATGGACCGGATGAAGATGCCCTCATCCGATACCAGCTCGTTCATGCGAATGCGGTCCCCGAGAAGGGCACCGCCAGAGAAAGGGCTTGTGGGGTCCACTGCCACTATTCCCACCGTCTTCCCCCTGCGCCTCAGCTCCCTTGCCATCTCGCAGACAAGGGTGGACTTCCCTGCACCCATGACCCCCGTGACCCCTATAACATAGGCATTCCCGGCCTTGGGGTGGATCACCTTCATCTCCTCTGCACCCCGAGGGTCACCATCCTCGGAATAGGAAATCAATCTGGCGATAGCCCTTGGGTCCCCCGAGAGGACCCTCTCTGCCAGCTCGCTCATTTCCTGACGTTCTCCTTTATGAAGTCAACCATCTCCTCAATGGAGGTGCCAGGTCCGAACACGCCCTTCATACCAGCCTCTTTGAGCTTCAGAACGTCCCCCTCAGGGACTATGCCGCCGCCAATGACCAGGACATCATCCATCTTCCTATCCTTAATGAGCTCAAGGACATCTATGAAGAGCGTCATGTGGGCCCCCGACAACAGGCTCAAACCCACCACATCGACATCCTCCTGGATGGCGGTCTGCACGACCATGTCCGCGGTCTGGTGGAGCCCCGTGTAGATGACCTCCATGCCGGCATCCCTCAATGCCCTTGCGACCACCTTCGCGCCTCTGTCATGACCGTCAAGTCCCGGTTTCGCTATCAGCACCCTTATCTTCTTCACCATCGTCATCACCTCAGAAAATGGCCGGCTCCTTGTACTCGCCGAAGACCTCTCTGAACACACCGCATATCTCGCCAAGGGTCCCGTAGGCATGGACGCAGTCCAGGATGAAGGGCATGGTGTTCTCGGTCCCCTCCGCGGCCTTCCTGAGCCTCTTTAAGGCCTTCTCCAGTTTGGGTCCGTCCCTGTCCTTACGGAGCTTTCTCAATCTTTCGAACTGGACACGCTCACCCTCCTTGTCCATCTCCAGGAGCGGTATCTCGACGGGTTCGTTCATCTTGTACTTATTGACCCCGACCGTTATGCGCTTGCCCGACTCTATCTCCCTCTGGAACTTGTAGGACGCCTCGGCTATCTCCCTCTGGAAGAAACCCTTCTCTATGGCCGGGAGCATCCCTCCGAGCTTCTCTATCTTATCGAAGTAACGAAGGGCCTCTTCTTCCATCCTGTCGGTCAGCCACTCTACGTAATAAGAACCACCGAGCGGATCTATGGTGCCCGTCACCCCCGTTTCCTCCTCTATCACCTGCTGGGTCCTGAGTGCGAGCCTTACCGCTTTCTCGGAAGGCAGGGCCAGGGCCTCGTCCATTGAGTTGGTATGGAGCGATTGGGTCCCTCCCAAAACAGCCGCCATAGCCTGCAGTGCCACCCTGACCAGATTGACCTCGGGCTGCTGGGCAGTGAGGCTGACCCCGGCCGTCTGGGTATGGAACCTCATGAGGAGGGAACGCTCCTTCTTCGCTCCCATCTCCTTCATGCCCCTTGCCCATATACGCCTGGCCGCCCTGTACTTTGCGATCTCCTCGAAGAAGTCGTTGTGGGCGTTGAAGAAGAAGGAGAGCCTTGGGGCGAAATCATCTATCCTCAATCCCCTGGCAACGGCCCACCTCACGTACTCGAACCCGTCCGCCAGTGTGAAGGCGAGCTCTTGTACGGCGGTCGACCCCGCTTCCCTTATGTGATACCCCGATATCGAGATGGTGTTCCACCGGGGGACCTCTTTGGACCCGAACTCGAATGTATCCACTATCAACCTCATTGATGGTTCAGGGGGGAATATGAACGACTTCTGGGCTATGTACTCCTTCAGGATATCGTTCTGTATGGTCCCGCCTATCCTGGACCTGGGAATGCCCCTGTTGTCAGCGTTCGCTATGTAGAAACCCCAGACGATGGGGGCCGGACCATTGATGGTCATGGACGTGGTCACCTTGTCGACGGGGATGTCCTTGAACAGGAGCTCCATGTCCTTGAGGGAGGATATGGCTACCCCGCATTTTCCGAACTCTCCCCTTGCCAGAGGGTGGTCCGTATCGTATCCGTAGAGGGTCGGATAATCGAATGCCACAGAAAGGCCGGTCTCGCCGTGCTCGAGAAGATACTTGTACCTCTTGTTGGTCTCCTCAGCTGTCCCGAACCCGGCGAACTGCCTCATGGTCCATGTCTTGCCGCGGTACATTGTGGAGTGGACCCCTCTAAGATAGGGGAACTCTCCAGGGAACCCTGAATCCTTTATGTAATCGAACCCCTGGATATCATCCGGTCCGTAAACAGCCTTGAGATCGGTCCATGAGAGGTTCTGGAACCTTTCCCTGACCTCCGGGGCCTTCTCCTTCAACGGAACATAGCAGGTGCTCTCCCACTCCTTCCGCTTCTTTGCTATCCCTTCGAGCTTTTTCCTGTCGTACATCGGCTCAACCTTCCATGGTCAGAACTCGATTCCCTTCCTAGCCTTTACCCCGTTGTTGTAGAAATGCAGCATCTCCTTCATCTCTGTCACGAGGTCCGCCATCTCCACTATCTCCTTCGGTGCATATCTCCCCGTTATCACAACTTCCACATGGCGCGGTCTCGTCCGAAGCATCTCGACCACCTCGGAGATGGGCACCAGTCCGAAGTCCAGGGCGACGTTCAGTTCGTCGAGTATCACGAGGTCGTACTTCGAGCTCATCATCGCCCTCTTGGCATGGGATAGACCCTCCCTCGCAAGGTCTATGTCTATCTGCTCCGGATGCTCCTTGCTCACGAACTCGTCCCTGCCGTGCTGCTGGACCTCGAAATTGGGGATGTTCCTCAATGCTTCGAGCTCGCTGTACCTCCGCCCCTTCATGAACTGTACCATTATCACTTTCAAGCCGGCACCGGAGGCCCTGACCCCGAGCCCTATCGCCGCAGTGGTCTTTCCCTTTCCGTTACCGGTATAGACCTGGAGGTATCCCCTTTCGAAGGCCATACAGACCTCTTTAATCGGCTCGTCTGTTATATTTCTTTCTTAGGTCCATGCGGGGACCAACTCGGAGGCCGTCATCTCTCATACGTTCCAGCTGTACTCGATACCGCCGGCCATCATGAGATGGAGGGAAGCCGTCCCCTGAAGTACGATGGTCAGTCCTACCTCGCCCCCAGAGCTCGGCAGGGACCCAAGGCTGTTCTCGCTGGTGCCTGGGTCATAAACCTTTCTGAGGACCGTGGTAGTGGAATGGTCCCTTATGGTCAGGAGACCATTGGATTGAGGCCCGAGCTCCACTTCGTAGAAATAGATCAGGTTATCGAAAGGGCCCCAGTTAGGGTGGCCCCGGTCAATGAACGAATCGTAGATGTCTATAGCGGGTGAACCGGTAGAAGAGGAATATTCCTTATCGTAAAGGTCCACACCCCTGACGAAATAGACCGTCCCCTTGAATCCTGAACCGTGGGCGACTATGACCATGCTGAGCTCTTCAACACCGTCGGCGTTGGTGAGCACCAGGGAGCGGAACCAACCGGCTTCGGTATCGAAGGAGTAGCTCATAGTGTCGCCCGAACCCGACAACGCCTCGATGTTCACTATGACCGCACTGTCATCTTTCGAAATAGCGTTCCTTGCGATGGACGTGACCTTTGCCTCCCAGTTCTCCCTTCCGAGGAGAGAGAAGGTCCAGGTACTGCCCTTTTTCAAAGGGAACTGGAAGACGTTCTGTGGTATCCCCTTCTCATAGACGGCCAAGTTATCGACGGTTATCCTTCCCAGCATCGGGTTGTAGTTAAGGACCGCATGCTTCTGGGCATCGAGCCTATTATCAATTCCAAGCTGGTACTGGGTCGCATTACTGGTCGCGACCACTGTCCTTGCGATCGTCGGGCTGATGTCCACGGTGTCGTATGCATATGTCCAGAACATACCGAGCCCCCAGACGGGGCATTCTATCCTCTGGTCCTGAACATCGTCCTTTCCCGATAGGTCGATCGATCCCCGATAGGTCCCGACCAGGTATCCCAGTGCTCCCATGATGATGCAGACCACGATGGCAGCGACCAAGTAAGCCCTCTTCATATCGATTGTCTCCTATGGTTGACCGATAGGTCCTATTCATTGAACGGCCGGTTACCTCACGGTCATGGCCCCGTCCGATAATTGCAGGACACAACCTGCTGAACGAACGGTTTGAAGACTATAAAACCCTTCTGTGAGGCAGGGGATAATGGTAGAAAGACCCCATGTACACGTTCGCAACATACATGGATGATGTGGTCGGTCCTTGCTCCCATGTCCCATCCTAGCTACCATCGTCCTGGGGAAAGGTTTATTTTTTTTAACCCCTTTGGGAGGACCCATGTTTTTCGAGCTCAGCGAACAGCAGACGATGATTCGGAACATGGTCAGGGAGCTCGCGGAGAAGGAGATAGCCCCAAAGGCCGCGGAGCTGGACAGGAATGAGGAGTTCCCGGACGAGGCCATAAAGAGGTTGGCTGAGCTTGGCATCCTGGGGGCTATAATACCGGAGAAGTACGGCGGTCCCGGTCTCGACACGGTAACATACGCCATGATGATCATGGAGATCTCAAGGGCTTGCGCCTCGACCGGTGTGGTCACATCGGTCCATAATTCCCTCTGCTCATGGCCCATCATGTACTATGGCAGCGAAGAACAGAAGGATAAGTACCTTCCCATACTGGCCAGGGGAGATAGGATAGGTGCTTTCGCAGCCACCGAGCCCGATGCCGGTTCGGACCTCGGCTCGCTGTCGACCGTTGCAGAGCTCAATGGGGACAATTACATCATAAACGGGACCAAGACCTTCATCACCAGCGGACCAAGGGCAGGGATAGTGATAGTCTTCGCAGTGACGGACAGGTCAAAGGGTACCAAGGGCATCTCCGCCTTCATAGTGGAGAGCAGTTACAAGGGCTACAAGGTCGGCTCCATCTTCGAGAAGATAGGGATCCATGCATCCCTTACCTCCGAGCTCATCTTCGAGGATATGCCCGTCCCCAAGGAGAACCTCCTCGGCAAGGAGGGGGACGGTTTCAAGATAGCGATGGCAACCCTTGATGGTGGACGGATAGGGATCGCTTCACAGGCGGTGGGGATCGCCCAGGCCGCTCTCGAGGAGAGCATAAAGTACTCCCAGGCCAGACATCAGTTCGGGAAGCCCATCTCGAGCTTCCAGGCCATCCAGTGGATGCTCGCGGAGATGGCGACAAAGATAGATGCGGCCAGGCTCCTTACCTATCAGGCGGCCATCAGAAAGGACCAGGGCGCACGCATCAGCAAGGAGGCCGCCATGGCCAAGCTCTATGCTTCGGAGACCGCCGTCGAGGCGACCAATAATGCCATTCAGATACACGGTGGTTACGGTTATACAAGGGAGTACCCTGTCGAAAGGCTCTACAGGGACGCAAGGATAACCACCATCTACGAAGGGACCTCAGAGGTCCAGAAGATGGTGATAGCAAGCTCACTTTTGAGGTGAAGCGGCCCTAAGGGAAGGTGCACTAAAATGAACATAGTGGTATGCGCAAAACAGGTGGTGGACGTGGGGGAGATCAAGGTCAACCCGTCCTCCGGGAAGCCCATGCTCGAGGGCATTCCGAAGAAGATAAGCGATATTGACAAGAACGCCTGCGAGGAGGCTATAAAGGTCCGCGAGAAGGTAGGTGGCAAGGTCACCGTTCTGACCGTCGGTACGCCGGATGCCAAGGAGCGGATGAAAGAGCTTCTTGCCATGGGCGCTGACAACGGGGTGCTCGTCACAGTACCGGACAAGGCCGACCACCTTGTGACATCGACCCTGATCTCAAAGGCCATCCAGAAGATGGGCGGCGCCGACCTCATAATCTGCGCCGAAGCTTCCATTGACCAGTTCTCGGGCCAGATAGGGCCCAGGGTGGCCGGGCTCCTCAACATCCCCCAGCTGACCTACTGTTACAAAGTGACGGCCGAACCTCAGAAGTTGACCGCGGAGAGGAACCTAGGAGACAGGCTGGTCACTTCCGAGAGCAGTTACCCGGTCCTTGTCACCGTGACCAAGGAGGTGAACCAGCCGAGGCTCCCGAGCCTCATGCAGATACTCGGCTCCGCCAAGAAGCCCATAGAGGTCTGGGGCACGTCCGACATCGGGGCAGCGGACCTGAAACCCGGTATAGAGACCATCGACATCAAGGGTGTGGCCATGTCAAGGAAGAACATCGTCTTCAAGGACGACCTTGACGAATCGGTCTCTAAGCTTGCTGACAGCCTATCAAAGGAAGGATTACTGGGGTGATAAGATGGTGGTCGTTTACAGCGAGAACCAGAAGCTGGCCTGCGAGATGCTCTCCAAGGCAAGGGAGCTCTCAGCGGAGCTGAACGAGAAGGTGACGGCGGTCCTTATCGGAAATGGGAAGGACCAGCTGTCATCCGAGCTCATAATCCATGGTGCTGACAAGGTCGTAATGACCGGTGCATCTCTTTCGGACCTCAAGGCCGAGGAGGTGTCCGACCTGCTTTGCGCTCTGGCAAAGGAGGAGGGGGCCGGTCTCATGATGATAGGCTCCAGCAAGGACGGGAAGGAGCTGGCAGCCAGGGTATCGTCCAAGCTGGGTGTCGGATGCTCCACCGACTCAAAGAAGCTCTACATGAGGGACGGGTCCATTTGTTCGGAGAGGGTCGTGTTCTCCGGGAACGGTGTGGCCGTCGAGAGGTTCACCTCAAGACCAGCCGTCGTGACCGTGCCCCCCAAAGCTTACGACCCCCTCCCCGCCGATGTTGGGAGGCAGGGAGAGACCGTCAGGAAGGAGCTGCCGTATGGAACCTACGGTTCCAGGACAGTGAAGGTCGATCCCATGCTGAGCGAGGGGGCGAACGTGGAGGACGCTGAGAAGATAGTCTCCTGCGGCAGGGGGTTCAAGAACAGCGCGGACATTAAGCTCATTGAGGAGCTGGCAGGTGCCCTCAAGGGTTACACCCTGGGATGCTCGAGGCCCATAGCGGCAGACCTCAAATGGCTCTCCGAGGACCACTGGATAGGGCTATCCGGACACAAGGTCAAGCCGAAGCTCTATGTCGCCTGCGGGATATCGGGGCAGGTCCAGCATGTGGCCGGGATGAGGGATTCCGGGCTCATCGTGGCCATCAACAAGGATGCGAACGCTCCCATCTTCAAGGTCGCCGACTACGGAATAGTGGGCGATCTGTACCAGGTGTTACCTAAATTGATAAATGCCATAAAGGCAAGGACCTGAGCGTCACTGCCCTATCAAAGGGCGCCCCGGGACCCAGGAGGCCCCTATATGAGCATAATGGACCTGACTTCGATGGCCGAGGCCCAAAAGGCCGACAGGCAGGAGCTGGAGGAGCGTCTCCGCAAGCTCTCTTTGGAGGCCGCCGAGAAGTGCTATCAATGCGGGAAGTGCACGTCCGGCTGCGAGGCGCACAAGCTCCTGGAGCTCGAGCCTCACAGGATCGTTGCCCTGACCAAGGCGGGCCTTTTCTCGGAGATGACCTCATCGGACCTGATATGGACATGCGTCTCATGCTTCAAGTGCTATGAGAGGTGCCCGCAGAAGGTCGCCCCCGTGAACATCCTATTTGCTCTGAAGAACCTATCCGTCCTTAATGGCAAGGACGTCCCAGGTAATTACACAGCGATGCTCCAGTCGGCCATGACCATAGGGCTCGTGCAGGACGTCCAGGAAACTGTGGACAGAAAAGGCGCGGTGAGGACCAGGGATTCCCTCGGCCTCCCCCCGCCGCCAAGGCCAAAGGACATGGAGCATTTCATGGCCGCCATCATGGGGACGGCGGTGGAAAAGGTATGACGGAGGGACCGACATAAAGCTGGCACTCTACCCCGGATGCGTGATGCCCACGGAACAGTACGGCTACGAGCTGTCCGTACGCGAAGTGCTCCCCCGCCTCGGGGTCGAACTGGTCGATATCGAGGGATTCTCCTGCTGCGGAGAGCCGCTGAAATCCGTCAATCAGATGCTGACCATCCACCTGAGCGCAAGGAACATCGCCATCTGCGAATCCCAGGGACTTGACATCTTCGTCCCCTGCCCCATGTGCCATCTTGCCCTGAGCGAGGCGAAGGCGATATTGTCCGAGAACAAGGAGCTCCTCCAAAGGGTGAAGGAGAAGCTATCTGCAGAGGACCTTTCATACAAGGGCACCGCAAGGCTCTATCACACGGTTGACCTCCTTACGGACATCGTCGGCATCGATGCTATCAAGGCCAAGGCCACAAAGCCCTTGAACGGGATGGACCTGGCGACCCATTACGGCTGCCATATAATCAGGCCCAGCATCCTGGGCAGGCCCCAGGACAGCGAGGACCCGGCAGGTATGGAGAGGATATTGGAGGCCTTGGGAGGCCGCTCCAGCCATTACCCCGAGAAGCTGGACTGCTGCGGCGGTCCGCTCCTGCCCAACCATCCAGATACTGCTGTGACAAAGACGGGTGAGAAGCTCAAGGCCGTCCAGGAGCAGGGGTTCGACGGGATGGTGCTGGCCTGTCCCTGGTGCTCCAAGATGTTCGATTCCAAACAGAAGAAGGGGGGGGAGGTGGTCGGGGCCCAGCTCAGCGTCCCTGTGGTCTACATCACCCAGCTCCTGGGCCTTGCCATGGGCATAGAGCCGTCAAAGCTCGGCCTTGACCTCAACCAGAGCCCTGTCGTGAAGCTCATGGAGAAGATGGGGGTGGCGTTCTGAACAGGGTTGGCGTGTTCGTCTGCCACTGCGGTATCAACATCGCATCCAAGGTCGATATAGATGCCCTTGTGACCTATTCTTCGTCCCTTGAGGGCGTTACACTGGCAAAGGACTACAAGTACATGTGCTCCGACCAGGGGGCCCAGCTGATCCAGTCGTCCATCAAGGAGCACGACCTTGAAGCTGTGGTCATAGCGAGCTGCTCACCGAGGATGCACGAACACACCTTCCGGGGAGTGGCCTCAGAGGGCGGGGTCAATCCGTACAGGGTGGAGATAGCGAACATAAGGGAGCATGTATCCTGGGTCACGGAGGACCCAAAAGAGGCAACGGAGAAGGCAAAGAGGATGGTGGCAGGAGCGGTCGCAAAGGCCAAACTGCTCGAGCCACTTGAGAGGTCCAAGAGCCCGGTGACCCATACCGCACTTGTCATAGGAGGCGGTATAGCTGGGATACAGGCCGCCCTTGACATAGCCGATGCCGGGTTCAAGGTCCACCTTGTAGAGAGGGAGCCTACACTCGGGGGCAGGATGGCGCAGCTCGACAAGACCTTCCCCACCCTTGACTGCTCCTCCTGCATCCTGACCCCCAAGATGATGGAGGTCAAGAACCACCCCGACATAGAACTTCTCACTTACTCCGATGTCCTATCTGTAGAGGGGGCTGTGGGTAACTTCACTGTCAAGGTCAGGAGGAAGCCCCGGTTCATTGACTTCGACAAGTGCACTGGCTGCGGGGATTGCACCAGGGCCTGCAGGCTGAAGGACCGCATAGAAGACGAGTTCAATATGGGGCTCTCCAAGAGGAGCGCGGTTTACATCCCCTTCCCCCAGGCCGTCCCCTTGAAAGCCACCATAGACCCCAAGAACTGCCTCATGCTCCGCTTCGGCAAGTGCGGTGACGGCCCTCTCTGCGTCAAGGCATGCGAGGCATGCGCCATAGATTTCGGCCAGAAGGAGGAGGTCATAGAGCTCAAAGTAGGGGCGATAGTGACCGCCACCGGTTATGATATCATGGACCCCTCAGGTCTTTACGAGTATGGTTATTCCCTTTCCAAAGACGTGATAACCACCATGGAGCTGGAGAGGCTGATAAGCTCTTCAGGGCCCACCGCAGGGAAGGTGGTCAGGCCCTCGGATGGGAAAACGCCTGCATCGGTGACCTTCATCCTCTGCGTCGGTTCAAGGGACGAGACCAGCCACCCCTGGTGCTGCCGCATCGGCTGCATGAGCGCTCTTAAGCACCTCCACCTGCTCAAGGAGAAGCTGGGCCATGAGGTCGAGCTCAACCTATGCTATATGGACATCAGGTCCTTCGGCAAGGGATACGAGGAGTTCTACGGCAGGATAAGGGGCGAGGGGGTCAACCTGTTCAGGGGAAGGCCATCGGAGGTGAGGATAGGGAAGGATGGCATCAAGTTCGACATCTACGATACGACGCTCAACAAGCTGTTCGAGATAAGGACCGACCTCCTGGTCCTTGCCCCGGCGCTCATCCCTAGGGAGGGGGCGGAGGAGCTCTCAAGGGTCCTGCACCTCTCCAGGGGAGCCGACGGGTTCCTTCTCGAGGCACACCCGAAACTGAGACCCAACGACACTTTCGTCGGCGGCATCTATCTTGCGGGGACATGCCAGGCCCCCAGGGACATTGCAGATGCCGTTTCGCACGCGAGCGGTGCGGCCTCAAGAGCCTTGGGGACCATTTCAAAGGAGACCCTGGAGAACGACCCGCTCATCGCTTGGGTGGACCCCGAGCTCTGCGCAGGATGCGGTGTCTGCATGGAGGTCTGCGCGTACTCGGCAAGGACCTTGAACGAGGTGACCGGGATAGCCGAGGTGAACGAGACCCTCTGCACAGGCTGCGGGGCCTGCATAGCGGCGTGCCCTTCGAACGCTTCCGTTCACAAGAACTTCACAAAACAGCAGCTCATCAGGATGATAGACGAGATGGTGTAGGGACATGGAAGAAGCGAGCGCTCCGTCATTGCATAACGTCCGCGGCTCTGTCATGGTCCTTGGCGCGGGGATCTCCGGCATACAGAGCTCGCTAGACCTTGCCGATGCCGGGTTCAAGGTCTATCTGTTGGACAGGGGGCTGTCCATAGGCGGCGTCATGACCATGCTGGACAAGACGTTCCCGACGAACGACTGCTCCATGTGCATCCTTGCCCCCAAGCTCGTGACCACGGGGCGTCATAGGAACATCGAGATCATAACGAATGCGGAGCTCACAGGTATCGAAGGGAATGTCGGCGATTTCCAAGTGACCCTTAAGAGGCACCCCAGGTTCGTGGACATGGAGAAGTGCAACGGCTGCGGTGACTGCGTGGAGCACTGTCCCGTCAGGCTGCCGTCCGATTACGACCAGGGGCTGGGGACCAGGAAGGCCATATTCCAACCCTTCCCCCAGGCCATACCCAATGTATTTGCGATAGACAAGCTCCCGGAGAGATCGCCCTGCAGGCTCGCCTGCCCCGCAGGGCTCAATGCACATGCCTTCGTGGCGTTGGCATCCCAAGAGAAATGGGCCGAGGCCTACAACCTCATCATGCAGAAGGTCCCTCTCCCGGGAACCCTGGGCCGGATCTGCTACCACCCATGCGAGAAGGAGTGCAACAGGAAGGACATAGAGGAGCCCGTCTCCATCTGCGCAGTGAGGAGGACCATAGCCGACCATATCTATGCAAACCCCAAGGAGCTGAAGGACTACATTGAGGCAAGGAAGGAGCACTTCGGCGATAGGTCTGACCCCTTCGAGCTTCCGAAGAGGGGAGATGGAAGGAAGGTCGCTATCGTTGGAGCGGGCCCTATGGGGTTGACCGCCGCGCTCGAGCTCTCGAGGAGGGGGTATTGCCCCGTGATATTCGAGGCATCCGACAGGGCCGGGGGCATGCTGCATTACGGCATCCCGGCCTACAGGCTCCCCAAGGACTACCTTGCAAAGGAGGTCTCGCTCCTGCTCGAGGATGGCGGGATAGAAGTGAGGTACGGGACCCGGCTCGGCAAGG
Organism: Thermoplasmatota archaeon; assembly: GCA_025457865.1. GTDB lineage: Archaea > Thermoplasmatota > Penumbrarchaeia > Penumbrarchaeales > Penumbrarchaeaceae > JALOTP01. Next base: position 14,821 of record JALOTP010000045.1, read on the forward strand.
ACTTCACCATAGGGTCTCTCAAGGAGCAGGGGTTCACCACCATCCTCCTGGGACTTGGGGCCCCGAAGAGCAGGGGATTGGACCTTGAAGGGATGGACACCAAGGATGTCCTGCTCGGTGTTGACTTCCTGAGGAAGCTTAACGCCGGGGAGCTGAAGGAGGACCAGTTCAAGAAGGAGACCGTCATCGTGGTCGGAGGGGGCAATGTGGCCATAGATGTGGCACGATCGTCCCTCCGGTTAGGGGCCAGGGAGGTCCACCTTGTCTGCCTGGAGAAGGAGCAGGAGATGCCCGCCCACACATGGGAGGTCGAGATGGCCCTGGAGGAGGGTGTCAAGCTCCATACCTGCCTGGGTCCGGGAGGTATCATCCTGGACAAGGGGCGGGTCAAGGGCCTCGACTGCATGGAGTGCACTTCGGTCTTCGACAGGGACCACAGGTTCAACCCCACGTTCAACAGGGAATGCACAGCAAGCATCCAGGGGACCAAGCTCATAGTGGCCATAGGTCAGGCCCCTGATGCCTCCTTCCTTGAAAAGGAAGGCGTCAAGCTCACAAGGGGTGGCTGGATAGAGGTTGACAAGCTGACCCTGCAGACCTCATTGCCCTACGTCTTCGCCGGAGGCGACATAGCTTCCGGACCGGCCTCGGCCGTCGAGGCCATTGGAGCGGGCCACAGAGCGGCAGAGTCCATTGACCGTTTCCTCAACGGAGAGGACCTGAGGGAGGGACGTGACGAACCCCTTCCCGAAAAGGCACCCTTGCCCGACAGGGCCGAGAGGGTGCCTATGGACAGGGCAGCGACACCAACCATGCCTGTCAGGGAGAGGACCAGGGACTTCTCCGAAGTCGAAGGCACTCTATCGGAAGAGGCCGCCGTGGCTGAGGCCTTAAGGTGCCTGAGCTGCAGCGGTTGCAGCGACTGCATGCAGTGCGTGGAGCACTGTCAGAGAGGGGCCGTTGACCACGACATGATAGAGAGCGTCCAGACCATAGATGTAGGGGCCGTGATACTATCCCCCGGCTTCGAGGCATACAGACCCCCCATAGGGAGCAGCCTTGGTTACGGCATCTATCCCAATGTCCTCACCTCCATGGAGTTCGAGAGGATGCTCTCGGCCTCCGGCCCTTACAAAGGCCACCTGGAGCGGCTCTCCGACGGTAAGCCCCCTAAGAAGATCGCATGGCTCCAGTGCGTCGGGTCCAGGGATTCGAGCTGCGACCATGCGTACTGCTCCTCCGTCTGCTGCATGTACTCCATCAAGGAGGCTGTGATAGCAAAGGAGCATCAGATGGGGCTTGAGACGCACATCTACTTCATGGACGTCCGGTCCTACGGCAAGGACTTCGAGAAGTACTACGAGAGGGCGGAGAAGGAGTACGGGGTCGTTTTCAGGAGGAGCAGGGTCCCGAGGATCGAACAGGATAGGGCAACGAAAGAGCTGACGGTGAGATGGATAGACGGGGCGGGAAAGCTATGGAAGGAGAGGTACGATATGGTCGTCCTCTCTGTGGGGCTCGTCCCGTGCAAGGCCATGCCAGACCTATCGAACCTGCTCGGGATAGAGCTCGACGTTCACGGTTTCGCAAGGACAGACCCCTTCTCTGGTGTGACCACGACCAGGAAGGGCATCTACGCTTCCGGGGCCGCAACGGGGCCCAAGGACATTCCGGAGAGCGTGACCCAGGCATCCGCGGCGGCCGCTGATGCAGAGAGGGACATAGCAGCAGCGCGGGGGACCCTTGTCACCGATAAGGTCTATCCTCCGGAGAAGGACACTCGCTCGGAAAGGCCCAGGGTCGGCGTGTTCGTTTGCCACTGCGGGATAAACATAGGGAGCGTGGTCGATGTCCCCAAGGTCGTCGAATATGCTAGGACCCTACCTTATGTCATCTATGCCGACATGAACACGTTCACGTGCTCGCAGGACACCCAGGTGAGGATGAAGGATGTCATCAAGGAGCACGGGCTTAACAGGATAGTGGTCGCTTCCTGCACCCCAAGGACCCATGAGCCGCTCTTCCAGGACACCATGAAGGAGGCGGGTCTCAACCCGCACCTCTTCGAGATGGCGAACCTCCGGGACCAGAACTCCTGGGTCCACAGGGGCTACCCGGAGATGGCGACCCACAAGGCAATGGCATCTGTCCGGATGGCAGTTTCGAAGGCGGCAGAGCTTAGGGCGGTCTCCCACAAGACGGTCCCTGTCACAAAGAGCGCCCTTGTCATAGGCGGCGGCATAGCGGGTATGACCTCCGCGCTTGCCATCGCCGACCAGGGATTCTCAGTGGACCTTATCGAGAGGGACGAGGAGCTGGGGGGAAGGCTGAAAGAGATCTACCTTGGCATGGGTGACGAGGACCCCCAGAAGCTCCTCTCCGACACATTATCCCGTGTAAAATGCCACCCGCTCATGACCGTCCATACAGGGACCGTGCTCGAGAACGTATCAGGATATGTCGGCAATTTCGTGAGCCGCCTTCGCAAGGGAGAGACCCTGGAGAACGTAGAGCACGGTATAGTTGTCCTAGCAACCGGGGCCGAGCCCTATGAACCTACGGAGTACTATTACGGTAAGAGCCCCAAGGTCATCAAGCAGTCCGACCTCCAGGAGATGCTCGGAAAGGACGCGATCAAAGTCCCGGACCTCAAAGAGGTCGTCATGGTCCAGTGCGTGGGCTCAAGGAACGATGAGCATCCATACTGTTCCCGCATCTGCTGCTCGAGCGCCATCAGGAACGCCATCAAGCTCAAAGAGCTGAGACCCCAAGCAGAGATATATGTCCTTTACAGGGACATCCGCTCCTATGGAGCTCGGGAGGATTCGCTCTACAGGAGGGCCAGGGAGCTCGGTGTGCTCTTCGTCCAGTTCGATAGAGGTGAGGAGCCTCTGGTGGAGGTCACTCTAGACGGGGTCTTGTCCGTTTCCGTGGCAGAAAAGGTGCTCGGAAGGAGGCTTAAGCTCCATCCAGACCTGCTGGTCCTCTCCACCGGGATAGTGCCGAGGGACAATTCCTCGGTGGCCCAGCAGCTCAAGGTACCGCTGACATCGGACGGCTTCTTCTCGGAGGCCCACATGAAGCTTCGGCCAGTGGACTTCTCCGCTGATGGGCTCTACCTCTGCGGGACCGCCCATTCCCCCCGCTTCATAGAGGAGACGATACTGCAGGCCAAGGCCACTGCCGCAAGGGCCGCGACCATCCTCTCAAGGGACGAACTGGAGACAAAAGGGAACGTTGCCCAGATAGCGTCCAGGAAGTGCGCCGGGTGCCAGTTATGCCTGACCATCTGCCCGTATGACGCAATAGAGTACGATGAGAAGGCCCATGTCGTCAGGGTCAATGAGATCCTTTGCCAGGGCTGCGGGGCCTGCGCTGCCATCTGCCCGAGCGGTACCTCGCAACAGAGCTCCTTCACAAAGAAGCAGCTGGTCGCCATGATAGATGCATGTCTGGAGGAATGATATTGACGGAAGGCTTCGAACCCAAACTTGTCGGTTTCCTGTGCAACTGGTGCTCCTATGCCGGAGCTGACCTTGCCGGGGCCGTCGATACCGTTTACATAAACAGGGCCCTGCTCGAAGGCGCCGATGGTGTCCTCGTTGCCGGATGCCACCTTGGCGACTGCCATTACCAGAACGGGAACTACAAGGCCCGCCGGAGGATGGCGCTCCTCAAGAACATAAACAGGACCCTCGGGCTCGATGAGGAACGGGTCTGGGTCAAGTGGATATCCGCCTCCGAGGGGCAGAGGTTCGCTGATACGGTGAAGGACATGGTGGAAGGGGTCAAAGAGCTGGGACCCAATCCAGCATCCAGGGTCTGGAACGTGTGAGGTGGTAATATGACGGAAAGGCTGCTATCGGTAGATGATGGGGACACGAAGGGGGCATTGAACAGCCTTCTGAGAGAGCTCCTTGCCAAGGGTAAGGTCCAGGCCGTTCTGGCACTTCAGGAGGTCGGTTCCAAGAGGTCCGCTTTCCCCGTCCTTGTCTCAGACCCGGACCGGCTCTCGTGCGATCCGTTCGCTCCTGTCATGCCGCTCAACACGGCAAAGATCGTATCAAGGATGACAAGGTCAGGACCATTGACCAGGTCTGTGGCCGTCGTCCTGCGCCCTTGCGAGATCAGGGCACTTCTGGAGCTCGTAAAGCTGAAGCAGGTAGACCTTCAGAACATCTTCATCATAGGCATAGAATGTCCGGGGACCTTCCCTCTGAATACCTTCTCGACCCTCCCCAAGGACGTGGATGCAACGAAGGCCGTCCTTGAGGGCAAAGGGGTGGAGAAGCTCCTGCGGAGCTCATGCTTGGCCTGCCGCGACCCGGTCCCGTCCAATGCCGACATCGTCATAGGGACGTTCAATATGGACACCAACAAGGCATTATTGGTAAGGTCGATGACGGAGACAGGAGAGGGACTGGTCAAGGACCTTGGGCTCAAGGATGCTGGCCCCCTTCCCGACAGGGAGAGCGCTCTTTTAAAGGTCAAGGCCGCCAAGGATTCTTACCGCGAGAAGCTCACGCAGAAGGGGGGGAGCGTCAAGGGGCTCGAGAAGGTCTCTGCATTCTTCGAGACCTGCATCAACTGCCACAACTGCATGAAGAACTGCCCCATCTGCTACTGCAGGGAATGCCTCTTCGAATCCACGGTCCTTGACATGCCTGCCGACAGATACGTCTCCAAAGCGGCCAGCAAGGGCATCGTCAAGACCCCCACCGACACGCTGCTGTTCCATATCACGCGCTTCAACCACATGATACTCTCCTGTGTCGAGTGCGGCATGTGCGAGCAGGCATGCCCCGTAGGGATACCGCTCATGGACATCATCATCCCCATAGCCGAGAATGCACAGAAGGAGTTCGAGTACTCTCCCGGCAGGGACGCTAAGGAGCCCCTGCCCATGGTCGTTTACAGGGAGGACGAGTTCGAAGGAATAGGTGAGTGACGGATGGAACCCATTGACACCAGGGAACTGGACCGCGACCTGAAGTACAGGATCGCCAGGCACGAGGGGGGCGAGGGCATCCTCAAGTGCTTCGCATGCGGAACATGTACCGCAAGGTGTCCCGAGTTCGATGTCAAAGATGAATGGAACCCCAGGGTCGTCATCAGGAAGGCGCTCCTGGGCCTCAAAGAGGAGGTCTTCTCCTCCAGTTTCGTCAGGGTCTGCTCATCGCACTACAGATGCCTCGAGAAGTGCCCGCAGAAGGTCAACGTCAAGGGGCTGATGGACGCCGTCAGGAACGAGAGGCTAAGAGAGGAGAGGGTTTCGGACCTCACCGGTAGAGAGGCCTCTGGTGGACCCGATCCTACCCTGAAGTACAGATTGACGGAGACAGAGGATGGCAAGCAGCTCTACAGCTGCTTCGCCTGCGGGACCTGTACGGCGGGTTGCCCGGAGAGGGACCTTGACGCTCTCTATTCCCCTCGAAAGGTCATAAGGGCGTCCATCATGGGACTGAAGGAGCAGGTATTCGCCAATAGGTTCGTCGAGATATGCTCGACGCATCACAGATGCTTCACGCAGTGCCCCCAGGGAGTCGAGATACCCCGATTGATGAATGCGATAAAGGAGCTTGCCGATGAAGAAGGGTTCAAGGTGAAGAGCGATGGCTGAGAAGAAGTAATGAGAATATTCGTTTAACAAGGTTTTTTTTTTCTTTGAAATCCCACAAATGTAATTTAGTATATTATACAATAATTTTATAATAATATATTCATAATCTTCAATTTATAGGCGTTAAAATAATTCAGGAGTATTGCCGATAAAAGGCATATTTGCTGCCTATTCAAAATAATCAAAATATAATATTATCATACGGTAATTGTTTTATATTGCCATTGATACGGGCCAAAACCTGTTCCCGAAAGATAATAACATGGCCAGAATTGCCAAGTTCCTGACTGATCAACAATTATCCATGCATTAAAAACCATCGTTTGATATTGAGACATTTTCATCTGTATATGTCCAAAATCTTCGTTATTGCTGGACGGATCTCTACAACCAACAAAAACCCCATATGGAGTAAAATCCTTTTCACTTCCTGAAGCATAATAAGTGAATGTGACAATAATACTATCACCAATATCAGGATCGGAAGGTCCATAAATTTTGAAATTGCTCATCTGAATTCCATTTGATGTATCAGGTCCAGTATAAGTTTGTAATGTTGTGCTAACAACAGGAATCGTGGATTGTTGCCATTGAAATGGACCATAATTATACGTGCTATATCTAAATGCTGGCCAAGTATAAAAAGTGTCTGCATAATTAAAATTATGGCCGGGGGGATTATTATAATACCATACTTGTTGACCTGGATTCCTTTTATAAGAATAAAATCCATATCCATAATCTAAATTACCACTACCTCCAGCATTATCTCTGCATCCAATGAATATGAAGTCGAAGGTAAAAGCATATGTATTAGTATTTGTTAATCCAAATTCGGTATACACTGTATAAGAAGTTGTATCAAATGTTATTTTTCTGTAGAAAGTTGAAAAATAATCTAATCTTATACCAACATATGTATTTGTCCCGGGATAATATTCTTCTCTCCATTCTAATTCAACTTTTTCGCTAGAAATTCTTCTTTTATTCGTTGCTGAAAAACAATCTGCCATATCAGAATCACCTTCATAAGGTGTATGCATTATTGTATAATCTCCACCTGAAGTTCCGGCATCAGCATGTTGTCCATTAAAATTATGACCTAATTCATGAGATGTCACAATTAACCTACCGTAGGCTGTAGCTGTATATGATCCACCGGCGCTTACGTGCTGAACAACACAATACCGTCCTGGTGTCTCAGCTAAACCTATTGTATCACCAGAAAATTCTTTTCCACTAAATAGAATTGCTATATCAGCTCTATGAAGGTCATTCAATGTCGTGCCTGTTCCCGTACACATGTTACCATAATAATTTGGAGGACTAGGCGTTGTTGAAGCCCAGTTTCTGAATGATGTTAATAGAGAATCGGCGTTATTCGACCATGCTCCAGAACCAGAAATAATTGTTCCAGAACACATTGTAAGATAAAATTTAATATTATTATCATTCATATAAATTTGTTCCATATCGTTAATCGTATTTGCCATATATAATGGATAATAGTCACCATAGGCAGTATCATAATTTGTATCTCCAAATACTACCAACCTTAATAAATAATAACGTGTATTACCAGAAGTTAATGTTACATCTAAAGGGGATGTTTCATTTTTTTTAGTATAGTAGTTATCCTCTAAATCTAAATATGATGTGTCATCTTGGGATTTGGTATTGATAACATCATCGTCTAGATTTATGCTCCTCCGCATAAATTGTACAAGGAATCAAAGTCCAGTATAGATTCGTTCAGGCACCATCGTTGAACATTTTTTCTATGCTGCAATCTACGAAGAGATCCCCGTACATTCTTCAACATTGCTCTTGCATTCTTCGAACATACATTGACTAGGTCTATGAATTTCGACCAGTTCCATACACCCTCATCAGGATTCATATCTGGACTATATGGAGGTAAATATTCCAATTCAATTCTACCAATACGTTGCACCATTTCCTTGACTTCACGGGACCGATGAGATTTCAGATTATCCAAAACGATGATGATATGCCCTTTAATTTGATTTGATATCTGACGTAGGAACGCTGCAACTTCCCTTTGAGCAATTGTTTGACCAGGATAAGTTCTGAAAAACAATTTCGTATTCAACTTAGGGTGTTCAACTCTGACCGCAATCCCACTGATGACACTAAGTTTTTGCCATCCTCCACCAGAATGATAAAGGTCTGGAACGGTTCCTTTCAATGCCCAAGTTCTGCTGACACTCGGTTTCAATGAATATCCACTTTCATCAATGAATACTACAGTTGAACCTTCATTCAGTTTTTTTTTACCAATTCCCATCTGGTTTCAAGCCATTCCTTGCGTTTTTCCTCATTTCTCTCGATGGCTTTCTTTTTAGGTTTGACCCTACGAAAACCTAACTTCCGAAGCAATCTGGGCATATGTTTGAAATGGTATTCAACACCAAACCTTTTTTCAATAATATCGGATACACGTTTTCCAGTCCAGGCATCTGTTTGGTAACCCGATTCAGTAGCACCTTTTATGAGTATTTGGACCAGTTCCATCTTTTGTTCCTCGGATAATTTGGTATTACGTCCAGTAGGTTTTCTCCGTTTCAATCCATCTTTACCTTCTTCCTTAATCGATTTCACCCATCTTGAAACGGAAGATTCTGAGACTTTGAATTTTCTTGCGATCTCGGCTTGGGATAATCCAGATTCGATGTCTTCGGCTGCGAGAAACCGTCTTTGCTCCAATTGTTTTCGGGTCATTTCGATGTCAAGTTCTGCATGCCATGCCATGGTTTAAAGGTATGGTACATCGTACATTAATACCTTCCGTTAATTATGTGGATGGGTATAATTTTATTTTGTGATCTTTTGATTTATAAATAATCATTGAATCACTATTAGCATCTGAAAATAAATTTCTTTTTGGTTCAATAAA
>JALOTP010000046.1 GCA_025457865.1 Thermoplasmatota archaeon
ATAAAATCTATTGAATCATTTGAGGAACCTCTCAAATGAAGGTCGGGATATTCAAGTTCATCTCATTATTAGAGGTCGGAATTATGCGACACCCTGATTCATGGGTAGAATGAGAAATATCACACCTAGCTTTTTAAATAGCCTGGTTTTTTCCATTTTCAATGAATATTCTATTCTTAATAATTACGATTATATTATTGAAAATAGTAGTTATATGGATCATATTTCATATGGATATATTTTAAAGCAAAATGATTCGATATTTTTTCCTTCGGGTATTTGTTATAGTATTCACTATAATTTAATAGATCTTATCGATGGCAGTTTGGTTCCAAATAATGATCCATTCCTTGTCGATATTTCTTTAGGTATTGGACCTATATATCTTATTGAAAACATAGAAAAAAAGAATATTATAGAATCAATAGAGATCATGCACGAAAAAATGAATTATACTAATGCTCTTATTTATCCATATACTATTATTGATTTTTATTATAATGGAATATACATAATAAATAATCATTCATTTAATTTTTACTCATTGAATATTGACAATTATAGTTGGGAGGGTGTAGATCCAAAATATTACCCATTTTTAATATTTCAAGATAGAGAAAGCGGAGATATTATTTATCTCTCGAGACAATTAGTAAACCATATAAACAAAATAACAGAATATAATATTTCAAATTCATTTAATTATTGATGAAAATATCTTATCGTAAATAAAACAACGAAGTCGGGATATGTTTTATCATAATGTGTTTTTCCCAATGTATTAGGAGAGACCTCTAATAATTATAATTAAAAAAAAATATTATTCAATATCTTTTTATCCTCTTCCTTGCCAATGCCAGGACCGTTATCGATGTTGTTAGAACAACAATGGGGACACCCATCCCAGATGCTTCCTCGACCCCGACATCAGGTACATTATCATCCTCCCCTCCATCATCACCTTGCCCATTCCCATCATCATCCGTTCCGGATGGTGCTTTTACGGTTATGTTGACCTCGTCTTTTCCTATTCCGCCAACATTATCTGTAACTGTTAGCAGAACCTGGTAGGAGCCTGGCGACATGAATGTGTGGACCGGGTCCTTATCTGTACTGGATGAACCGTCATCGAAGCCCCAACCATAGGACACTATTGTACCATCGATATCTTCACCCCTTCCCGTGAATGAAACTACCAGAGGCGCATCTCCCTTGGTCCTATCGGCCTTGGCCTCAGCCCTGGGAGGTATGTTCTCATCACCTCCTCCTTCCATGAGGAATGTCATATCCCCCCAACTCCCTGGATCGTCCTCATTTGACCACTGAGGCCATCTATGATCTGTCTCCCTGCTACCATTGACTGTTGTGACCTTGAGACCTATACCTAATGTCCCTATGTCCTCAAGGGTCGCTCCCAATTTAGAGACCGATATGGAGAGTTCGAGCCTCCCGATACCCTCTGTCATGGTATTAGCATCCCAGCCCTCAACATCATAAAGGCTGTCTCCCCATCTCAAACCGGTCCCTTGACATTCATACAACGCTGAGGAGATGTGAAGGAGAACATCATCGTTCTTTGGCCTATACCCCGAATCATCCTCAGTGTCCAGATAGACCTCGGCATACTGGTTTCCGAAGGTCATGAAGCAGATATTGAGCGAGCTCCCGTCATGTTTGTAAAACATACTAAAGGGTTCTCCTGACCTTGATAGCAGGACGATCTCCCTGGCATCGGACCATTCCCTCGTGCCATTCTCCCCGTCCAGGACTGGGGTGGTTCCCGGCCCGCACGTTATCGTCCCGTCATCTTGTCCTTGGGCTTGAACCCTACCCGAATGTTCCGGTATGGCTAGGACCAAGGAGAGGGTCAAGAGGGACATGGTCAAATATCCGATGAAAAGACCATCGTACCGACCTTTCCGTGTGGCACTATCCCAGCGCCGCATGTTGAAGAAATCGGAGGTCTGCATATAAATAGTTTATATGACAGAGATGTCCTGCGACCATGATCTCTGACACTGGTCCGGTAACGTTTTGACAATGACCAGCAAAGTATATATACCGTAGAAAACCGGACAAATCTTCCTTTAAAAGCTCTATGGTATGTTTTTTTCAGGACAGGTCCCGGGGGCGGGTACGAACCTACCCCCAACAGGGCTGTCCCGACGGCCCGGTGGGTCTATTTTCCCACCCTCTTTGACAGCGCACGTCATCCTCCATCCCCCCCCCATACCCGTCCGGGCCGTCACCCCTTTTTCTAAAGAGCGCTTCCCCTCTAACCTACACATTTAGGGGGATTTTATATATCCAAGTGAGACCAATATCTTACTGACGGGGAGGAAACGAGAATTCTTCCAAACCTCTCTCCTCAATAATCCCCCACTTTTTCCCCCCCGTCACTCTTCTCCACCAAGATGGTGCCATCATTTCCTCCAACAAGGTTTTTTAAATGGATGTATATGTTGGTCCGATGAGACGCCTCCTTTACCTTATGCTCACGGCCATGCTCTTCATACCCTTCGGATGGGTCGGTTCGGCAGAACCTGACCTGAGTGTTCTGAAGGATGAAAAGACCAATAGGCCAACCATCGATGCTCCTGTCGGAACAGATAGACCCTGGTGGGAGGTTACCTCTCTTGACCTGGACAGGAACTCGATATCCGATGCCCTTGATGAGGTCCTCTCTACACAACGGGCTTCCAAGGTCGATGTGACCATTTCCTATTCGAGGGACATATCGGAAAGGGACCTAAGAACCCTTGATGCAAGAGGGTTCCAGGTCAGCGCCCTCATACCCCAGATCGATGCGTTGGTCTTGATCGGAACGAACATCTTCGAACTTCTAGAGCTCTCTTCCTTGGAGGGTGTCATCTTCATCGAACCTATAGGACTTCCTATGTTGTTCTCCGACATTGCGACCCCCAGCGTCAGGGCCAGGGGGTCGGAGATGTACTCCCCTGAAACGGCCTGGGAGCTTGGATCCACCGGAAAAGGCGTATCCATATCCATCATAGACACCGGTATAGATGATGAGCACCCCTCGCTGTCCGGGAAGTTCCTGGGCGGGGTCGATATGACCAAACCCGACAACCTCCCCTTCCTCTACCCACAGGACGGGACCTACAACCCAGATGACATCCAGGGCCACGGGTCCACCTGCGCAGGGATAGCCACCGGAACGGGCGCCCCGGAGGGAGAATACGCTGGAACCGCTCCGGATGCAAGGCTTGTCGATATCCGCATAGGGACCAAGATAGGTTACGCACCAGGCGAGTTCTGGGTCGGGGCCGTTGGCGACCCGAACCTCAAGGACGGTACACTGCGGGGCATAAGGTGGGGAATAGAGAACGTGGAGAAGAGCTGGACAACCGGCGGTTCCGAATACGTTGGGATAGACATCATGTCCCTCTCATGGGGCGTTGACATAGGCCAGGACAGCGACGGGAACGACCAGTACTCCAGGCTGCTCGACTCTGCGGTCGATGCGGGCGCCATTGTCGTGAACGCGGCCGGGAACGATGGACCGGATAATACGGGGTTCACGGGGCTCTCCGCCTCATCCAAAGCCATAATCGTCGCGGCAACGGCCGACAACAACACCCTGGACCATGCGGACGACATAATAGCCTTCTATTCCTCAAGGGGGCCCAGGCTCGATAACGGGGACAGCGACCCATACGACGAGCTCAAACCCGACATAGCGGCCCCGGGGACAACTATAAACAACCTTCAGCCAGACACAACGAGGATAACGGGCGATGCATCGAGCAACGGGTACGGGGCAAGGGGCTCCGGGACCTCATATGCGACCCCGCTTGTCGCAGGCGTCATTGCCCTCATGCTCGAATCGAACCCCCTGCTGGATGGCAGATGCGAGCTGGTGAAGGAGATACTACGATATACCGCTGACAGGCAGGCCCCCCCGACCCTTCCCACCCTTGACCCCTTCTGGGAGCGCGACCACGGCTGGGGTACGGTCGATGCCTACAATGCCGTGAGGTTGTCCATGGAGGTGGAGGACCCCGACGGCATCGATACGATGCTGCAATCACATATCACGAACATCTCCGGGGTCGAGGATGCAAGACCATACCACACCTACAACACCAGCTCGAGCCTCACCGTTTCCGGTCTAGGTTGGTCCAGGGGCGGCAGCTACGAGCTTACCGAGGTCAGGGTCGATGACGGACCATGGAGACAGGTAAGGGAGCAGACGACGGACGACTTCAACCCCTGGAGCTTCAGGGTAGAGGGTCTGTCCAAGGGCCAGCACAGGATCTGTGCAAGGAGCATATCTGGGGACACCGAGTCGCTCCATTCGTGGGTCGACATCAACGTCGTAGAGATGGGCGGGGGCGGCGAAGGGATCGTGAGCGGGGGCCTTCTGATACCGCTCTTATTGATCGTGGCAGCCCTGGGCATAGCGGCCATCATCGGTTACAGGGTCTACAGGAAGAGGCTCACTTCTTCGGAGTGAAGGTGTTCAGAGTGATCTTGGCGATATCCCCGCCGTAAGCCGCTATCCTCTCTATGGAATTGATCATGTAACCTAGATGGACCGCCTCATCCGCTGGGAGCTTGAGTATCTTCTTGAAGATGGGGTTCAGATGGGTCCGTATCTCCCTTGACCTGTCTATGACGGAATCTGCCAGAGCAAGGTCCTTGGAGAAGACCGAAATGACCGAGTCGGAGAATATCTCCTTTGCCCTCATCCCTGCCTGCACGACGGAGTCCGAGATGGACCTCTCGGAGAAATCCTCCATCTCCATAATATTTCCCGCCATCGAGACAGCATGGTCGGCGACCCTCTCGACGGCCCTTGCCGACAACATGAAGTTCAGGGCGTCCTCGGGGGACATCTTGGTCCTGTCGGCAACCTTGGGGGAAAGGCTCACCATATTGAACTCCTTGTGGATGAGCCAGTTTATCCTATCGACCTCCATGTCCCTGTGGACGACGTCCTCCAGGACCGACCTGTCCGGTGTGCTGAGGGCCTTCAATGAGTCCTCTATCATCTTTTCGGTCAGATAGGACATCCTTTTAAGGCCGGTCCTCACCGAGAAATCGGCCGGGTCTATGAGGTCCTGGAGCCTTATCAGGTCCTTTTTCTCCTCGACTATCTCGACACCCATGACCAATCTTGTGAACTCCCTTACGGCACGGGCATGCTCCGTGAGGATCGCAGGCTTGCTGGAGACCTCTATGCTCGTGACACCCGAGATATATGCTCCAACTAGCCTTCTTATGATGGCGTCCTCCTTCTCGTCCCCGGCCAGCTTGAGCTCGCCGACCACGGACTCCCTGAACCCGACCGGTTGGGGTGACAGGACCAGGAGGCCGTTCCTGTCCTCCATGATGTTCAGAGGGGTCCCTGAACTTAGCGAGTTCTTCTCGGCCCATTTCTTGGGCAGAGATACGATGAAGGTAGAACCTCCCGATACCTGTACCTTTCTTGTCTCCATGCTCATCCGCTCCATTGGGCAGTGAGATGCCTGACCAATATATTCCTATTGAATATATATATCCACTACATAGACCGGGTCATCATTAATATAATTCCAGGAGATGCCATCACTTCCGTATATGGTCTGTCCCCCTATCTCCCCCTGGACAGGAACTATCCCCAAGGGGAACCATCCCATTATCAGAAATGATTGCGGTTCGATGAGGAGCCACATACCGAGGTCATCCTTCAGGACCTGGAACGGGACGATGATATCGTAACGCCCTGTCAGCGAGGAAAGCAAGCTCCCGTCCTGGCCTATGTAGATCGCACTGAAAGCGTGGTCCCTGGTCACTATCACCCTCGCAGAACCCCCCATCAAGGTGATGATGGAGCCATAGAGAATGGCAAAGTCCTCGCAGTCGCCCTCTCCCCTGTTCAGACATTCCATGGGGGAGAGCCACTCGTCCCTTCCGTCCCTGTCGCTCCTGTAATCTATCCTTGACAAAACCCAATCATGGACATCGGACAGGTCCTGTATGGTGTAACTGCTCTCATTGAGATGGGTCCCGTTCAATACCTCTCTGAGATCGTCCATGTCATCCTTCACCTTAGGGACCATGCTGTCGAAGTAGGCCCTCCAGTTCTTCCGGACATTCAGCGGTCGCAGTTCGCCCCCCAGTGGAAGAACGTCCAGTTCGGACCAGTCGAAATCTACCTTTTCGACCCTTGTCCAGGACGAGGACCCCTCAACTAGGACACCCAGGGAGACCCTGTAGTTCCATTCCGCTTCTGGGGGCGAGGGGTTGGGGATGGGGATCACAAGATGCCTGAGCCATCTTCTCTCTCCGGGACCCACATATTTCCCGACGGTCCATTCCCTGCTCTCACCCCAGCCCGTGATGAGGGACGCACGCTCCACAAAGAGGTCTGACGGACCCTGGTTCTCCAGGCTCAGGTTCAATATAGCCCCGACACCGGGATAGCCGTCCAGCCTCCCGTCCGAACCGTTGACGGGCCAGGAGACCCTGCATGAATAGGATGGGGGAGGGCCGGCGTTGATGAAGAGGGGCATGTCCTCGGTCATGTATGGCATCTTCTCATCTAGGGGGGCCCTCAGGTCCGATGCTGAGAAACCATCCCTCACGTTCTCCCTGAGCACCCTTTCCATGTAGAGATATAGGAACCCCAAGGTCCCCAGCATGACTATGGCAAGGACCAGTACAGTGAGCACGAACCTCAGGACGCCAGAACCATTCCCGCTCCCTTTGTTCTTTCTGGCCACGGGGGACCATGGTAAGAAGTAATTAACTAACTTTCGGGAAGGATTAAACATTGCCTGTCACATGACCGTGAAGATGGAAAGGAAGCTCCTTGACAGGGATGGGACATGGGACTATATCGGTGCCGAATGGTTCGAGGTCAAGGAAGGGACCAGATGGGAATGCATCAGGTGCTCCGACTGCTGCAGGAAGGATTGGACCATAAACCTGACCTGGAAGGAATTCGATAGATTGAAGGGTGACGTAAGGGTCCTGGACCTTCCAGGCCTGGGGCTCGAGGTGGACCCCGAGACCGGTCTTGACCATCCTTTCTTCCGATTGGACGGAGCTTGCCCCATGTTGAGGTCCGAGGGGGCCGTCTGTACCATCTACCCCGATTGGCCATACACATGCGCTGTATATCCCTTCCTTCTGCTCCCGGACGGCAGGCTCATGGCGCACAGGGGCTGCACCGGGTTCGGCCATGGGGAGCCCGTGGACATCGAAAGGTGGAAGGGCAGGGTCCTTGATGAAAGGGCCAAGGCAGGTATGGTAAGGGACCGATAAGTTCAAAACATCGCATCCCATGCTTGACAGGATGACCGCATCCAAGGACCGGAGGATGACCCTCATCGCATTGATGGTAGTTCTCATAATGCTCGCCGCAGGCGGTCTGCTCGCCATCACTACCGACATTTTCAAAGGGGGACTGATCGACGGTGGAGGAGGGGGCGGCGGTGAAAAGGAGTTCGTTGCCTACCCGAGGTTCCCCAACATACCAGCGACATCGCTCGAGACGGCCAATAACGAACCCACCGTCGCTGTCAACCCTATAGACCCCATGAACATAGTCGCGGGCTCGAACGATTACGGGACCCCTAGCGGCGATGCCTGGGTCGGCTATATGTGGTCCCGGGACGGCGGGAAGACCTGGAAGAGGGACCTCATCCCCGGCTACGACAACGACAGGAGCTCGCCCCTATGGAGGTTCCAGGGGGCCGGTGACCCCGTCCTCGCCTTCGGGCCCAACGGGGATGTCTACATGGCAGGCATAGCGTTCAACAGGGACCCCGCACTGATAAACCTCCTCAAGCCAGGCTCCTCGATTTTCGTCGCCAAGTCCACGGATGGCGGGGAGACCTTCCCCCAGGTGGTCCTCGTGACCGACCCCCCGTCCATAACCAATTTCGCCACCTTCCACGACAAGGAATGGATCGCAGTGGACCCCATCACGGGCGATGTCCACGTCACATGGACGGCTTTCCAGCTCTACGGGATATCCTCAGCACTGGTCCATTCGGTGTCCCGGGACGGCGGTCGTTCCTGGACCAGACCCAAGGTGATATCCGAGATAACCCAGAAGGAGCGCCAGGTCCAGGGGTCACAGGTCGAGGTGGACAGCAAAGGTGTCATCCATGTGGCTTGGATAGAGTACGATTTCGGTACCATCCGCTATACGCGCTCGAAGGACGGAGGGGACAGTTTCGAGACAGCTAGGACCATAGCTTCGGTCGTCGTGCTCCCCTACAACCTCCCCAATAACAATTACAGGACCCCCACCATGTGCGACATGGCCATTGACGATCACGGTGGGGAGACGGACGGCACCATCCTCCTCGCATGGCCCGATCACAGGACCGGCCAGGCCGATATCCTCGCCACTATATCCACCGACGGCGGGGATACCTGGTCCACCCCGGTCACGGTCAACAATCAGAGGGGAGATAAGGACAATGACCAGTTCTTCCCGGCGGCCGCCATAGGGAATGACGGGTCGCTCCAGGTCATGTTCTATGACAGGAGGGACGACCCGGAGAACGACCTCCTGAGCGTCTATTTCGCACGTTCCATAGACGGCGGGCTGACATATCAGAACATACCCATGAGCGAGGTCTCCTTCGACGGGGAGAACACGAGGGGTCCGTTCATAGGGGACTATCTGGGCCTGTCCGCTGGACCTGGATGGACGATAGGCGTCTGGTGCGATTCGCGTGAGGGCACATCGGAAAGCGTCAGGTCCGATATCTGGACCGGTGTGGTGATCTGGTCCAAGGAAGGAGAGGTCAATAACCCTTAGGGGTCATCAGCTCTGCTGTGGCGCCACCATGCCAAGAGCGCTACGATGAAGACGATTATCGCACCGGAAGCAAGCATGTATAGTAGCCACGGACCGTCATCACCATCGTCATCGGTCCCATCATCGTCGTTGGAACCGTCCATCCCAAGTTCGAACGAGAACCCACCTGACGCAAGCGAGAGCGTTCCAGGGCCGGTACCCTCTAGCAGGATCCCTCGTCCGTCCGGGGTCAGATGGTTACCAAGGAGGGCCGGTTCGAGCGTTCTGGGTCGGATGTAATACCCCTCGGGGACTGATATCTCCAATGATGATGTCCTGGGATCCTCTGGAAGATCCTCCATAGATGGCCTGTGCCACCAACTCGGAAAGGCTATGCGCCATCCTTCGTGCAGAGAGGACCCCGTCTCGATGGTGAGCCTGTACTCGACCTCGATATCGTCTGATCGGCCCGTTGACCCCTCCAACCCCGATACCATAACGACCGCTGCAATGGGGGTATCCATACCATCGACGACCGGGACCTGCATCCAATACCCCCCCTCCAGGCAATCAAGGGCCGATCTGAAGACCCCTTCCGCCTCGCTATCGCTCACCGAACCATCACCGTCAGCGTCGGCACGGGCCCTGACCATGGTCTCCTGTTCCTCATCGAAGCCCCTGAAAGATATGGACACCTCCACCTCTCCTTTCGCAGGGATACTGACGAAAAAGGACACTTCCGAACCCATTTCGAACGGAAGGAGAGCAGTGAAAAGGCTCTCATGCTCCGGGGCGGAATCTCCTTTCCATCCACCGCCCTCCGTCCATTCCAGTGTTTCGGTGTACAGGCTGAAAGGGGTCTCAAGCGGTTCGGAGAGGGTTGCCGTGATGACCAATCGGGACCCTGTGATGACGGACCCGGACGTCAGGACCTTGCCCGCGCCCTTTCCATGGATGGATAGGGCACCATCGGACCACTGCATGTCGAGGTCCCCCGCTGCGACCCTGTACCTCGCTCCAGGGTCGCTTATGGGCGTACTACCAAGCTCCATTTCGCATTCGATCCGCCCCTCATCATAGGAGAACCTGACATCGATGATGTCCAGTGATGGTGCGGTTATGCGCTTTGCCTCTACGATGC
Organism: Thermoplasmatota archaeon; assembly: GCA_025457865.1. Taxonomy (GTDB): domain Archaea; phylum Thermoplasmatota; class Penumbrarchaeia; order Penumbrarchaeales; family Penumbrarchaeaceae; genus JALOTP01. The sequence goes on from JALOTP010000046.1 coordinate 9,903, forward strand.
TCTGGACCACGTCCCCCTCAGGGTCATCGATGTCCATCTCATAGGGGTTCAGGGGGATGGCCCCCGTCCACTTGACCTCGTCATAGACCGTCTCGAGCCGCTTTTCGCCCAATGGGTCGAGCCTGTAGAACTGGGCGGAGGCGTTAGGAGGCTCCTTTCCTAGATCAAGGGTCGACCTGGACAGGGTAACGTGTAGCTCCTTACCTGCCCATTCTACCTTGACCCCGGAGATGGTGTTCGACGGGTCCATCCCCTTCCAGACCTGAACGGTCCCGGAATCGACCACGACGTTCACGTCCCAGAAGGACATCGAATAGAGAAAACCCGGATCTATGGAGACGTCTTCGTCGACCATGAGTATGGCATGATATGTGCTGCGGTCCTCGTAGGTCCTCAACATGGTGATGTCCAGTTGAGGGAGCCCGTCATAGTCCCTCTCGACGTAATAGGCCTCTACGGTATCGCTATAGAGGTCCATCACCCTGAGGTCGTATCCTTGGGACGGTCCATTGCCATCGGACCCGGATGGGAAAAGGGCCAGGGCTCCTATCAGAGTGATGACCAGTATGGCAAAGGGCCAAGGCCTCATAAGGGGAAGATGGCGTTAGAACGTTCTTAATCCTTTCCAGTTCCATGGGCTGGAGGACCCCTGAAGAAATTGGAGACGATGCTTTCCGCGAACGGTGCCCTCTGTTCGTTCAGATCCTCTATCACCTTGTCCAGATCGTAACGCACCGTCCTCCGTTCGATACGGACGGCCCCTTCGATCACCTCTGCGAGAGCATAGCTCGCCAGACCTCCGTTCTGGACCCCGACGGCTCCCGGGTTGATGTACCTCTTCCCCCCGGCCCCTTCCATGTCCAGGGGGACATGCGTATGTCCGAAGAAGAGCACATCGGACATGACATCGGAGTAGAAGTCGTCCAGGACATTGCTTGTCGGCTCATCGAAATACGGGACCTTGGAATGGAAGTCCGTTGGATGCCTGTGCATGAAGGAGAGACGGACCCCGTCCATCGACTCCTGCAGATGGACAGGGGAGTCGAGACTTCCTATCTGCGCAGCGGTCAGCTTCCCCCTGATCCAGAGATGGTGGGGGCCCCTGTGCAGAGTCCTTATGGGGCCCAGTTCCGTCAAGTTGAGGGTGTTGTGGTCATGGTTCCCCTTCACTCTGGCGAGCCGCGGGTCCGAGAGGACCATATCAAGGACCTCTCCCGGTCTGGGGCCTATGCCGACGATATCACCGAGGCAGTAGATCCTGCTGACGTCATCAAGCTCCCTCCAGACGGCCTTGACGGCCTCTATGTTCCCGTGGAGGTCCGATACGACGGCAAAGAGCATTCGCTCCGGTCCAGGTCTAGCGATAAAATCAATGTTTCGGTCCCGGACCGACCCTCACGCCCCCGATCGGCCTCCTTTCGACCGAAGGAGGTCTGCGGTCCATCTGGGAGAAGCCCTTGGTCGATGGCCTTTCCTTGGGACCTGCATCTTTCCCCTGCATGATGTCCAACAAACCCCTGCCCTCTGACGCAAGCTTACGGTCCAATAGAACGAACCCAACTGCCGCCCCGACAAGGAGCAAAACCACCACTATAATGACTATGAGGAGGAACTGGAAGAGGGATATGCCAGGGACATCGACCTCCATGGTCATGGTCGAGCTGTCACCGTCCGGATCGGTCGCCGTCAGGCGGACATTGTAACTCCCACCCCAACCGTAATCATGTTCAAGGTAAGGTGCATCGGTCGTCCTGACGGTCCCATCGCCAAGGTCCCATCTGTACGTCATGTTCACAAGGTCCCAGGGATCGTCCAGGGTCGAGGATGCGTCGAAGCTGACCTTCCCGCCCTTTCCGACAGATGCATCCAGGTCCGCCGCAGGGAAGGTATTGTAGACCATCACCGAGAGCTGCGTTCGGGACGACGCCCCGGCACCGTCGGTGATGTTCAGGAACACCGTCCTTGGTCCTGACACATAGAAGCGGTGCAGGGCCTCCTTGCCGTTGAGAACGGTCCCGTCCCCCATTTCCCAAACATAAGTGAGCTCATCGGCCTTATCACGGTCATAGGACCCCGCAGATGGGATCCGGAGCAGGTCCCCTTCGGACACGAACAGGGTGATCATGGAAGGTCCGGAGAAGTTACCTGGTCCTCCGTTCACCCTGATCCCTTCCCTGTCGATGATGGCTACAGGAACGGAGTTCAGCACCACGAGCTTTCCACCGCTCATGGAGACCAGGCCGTTCGAGTCCGTGACCTTCAACGTGTAATTGTAGGTCCCCCTCATGCTGTAGACATGCTCCACGGTCTTCCCTGACAGCACGAAGCCGTCGCCGAAGCCCCAGACGACCTGGACCTGGTCCCCTTCCGGGTCCTTCCCCTTCAGGTCGAAGGTGACCTTCATCCCCGCATAGACCTCTGTGGGCGAATACCCGTGGTCGGTCTCAGGCCGGCGGTTCACCTTGATGACAAGGGTCTCCTTCGATAGTTCCCCCCCGTCATCCTCAACGATGAGCTCCACTTCGTAGGTCCCGGAGGACGCGAAGGTATGCTTGAGGACAGGGGAGGTCCCGCCTTTGGATGTCCCGTCGGATGCCATCATCCCGTAGGACACTATCTCACCATCCCTGTCGAACGATGAGCGGAGGTCGAAGGTCAGCTCCTCGCCCGGACCCAACAAAGTCCCGGGGGTGACCTCTACGGAGATGACCGGGGGCATGTTCCGCGCAAGATAGGAAAGGGCCATTTCTGCGAAGCGGCCGTTGGATGCCTTCTCCATGGAAGCATCCGTAAGGAGGGAGGATATGCAGGCCAGGAACCTTCCCTTCCCGTTCCATCCCGTCATCGCCGCGGCCAGCGGCGGGGCCGAATAGTAAACAGGGACATCGTTCTTACCTGCCTCGAAGGTCGGTTCGAAGGAACCCTCGGACGTCCCGTAGAGCGATGGCAGCGGGCCGGTGATCTCTGATGATGGGTTCCCGGGGTAGTACCCGTTTATCCTGCCTTCGGGGGTGACCAGTATCCTTAGCTCCTGGAGAAGGACGGATACCTTTGACACCTGGTCGTTATCGGTCGGGTCCATCACTATGAGGACCACACCTCCGGATAGATGGAAGTCCCTGACCTTCCTTGCTGCGGCAAGGTCAAGGGCAGAAACGGGATCGAGGAGGACATACCCTTTGGCCTCATCAAGTCCTTCCAGGGACCCTTGCGCATCGACGCCGAAGGATATCCCCATGGACGAGAAGAGGGAGATGAGCTTGCCGTATCCGGAAAGGTCCGACCTGGCCGCGTCCAGGATGAAGCGTTCGCCCTTGAACATGGTGCTCTCGTACTCCCCCGAAGCGGGTGACCTGACAGTGTTCCCTACCACATCCGATGCACTGATGTGATATTCCACCCTCTCGCCGGGAGGCATCCCCGAGGGGAAGCCCGTGAACGTCTGGATGCCCCTGAGAGGCTCATAGTTCCCCGCCCGAAGAGGCAGACGGTACCAATCCATGGTGCCCTTCTGTCTGAACTCCAATCTGGGGGAACCCTCCGGGGTCGTTGTGTCAATGCCTGTCCCGTCCGATATGAAGAACTCGAGCTGGCCTCCGGGGCGGGAGGGGTCAAGGATGGCAGGCGGTATGTGGATAACGACAGGAGATTCGTCATCGGCACCGAACCTTACCTCGAGCGCTTCGTTGGGAGGGAGCCTGACATCGCTGCCCCAAATGGTCCGGACGATATAGCGGTAGAGGAGACCCTCCGAACCCAGGGTATCGATCCCCACTGAGTAGGTCATACCCGATTTTGTGAGAACGGTCCTCTTGGCGGGGCCTCCGCCCAGAGGCATGGTCTCGACCTCCACTTTCGTGATAAGGCTGTCCGTACTGCTCTTGAGCAGGAAAGTAACGCGGCCGGGATCGCTGCCTGTCCAGTTGACCTTGGCAGGGTCGAGCTTGAGCCCTCTGACGGAGACGATGAGGTATTCGTCCCAAGCGGACAGCTTCGAGAGGACGTTGCTCGGATAGAGGGCCTCCTCCGACATCGTTGGGCCGTATATGCCGAAGAGACGGGATGCCGCAGGATGATTGGCCCCGCCCCGGCTATTGATAAGGACCGCGCCTTCGGTCTGTCCCAGGGCCGCAGCATGTGCCCTGACCCTGACCGGAACGGCCTCATCGTACTCCAGCTCCTCGATGAACTGGTACAGGTCTATGTACCTGTCATTTGCGTTGTTGGCCTTGAGTTTGGGGGAATCGACCCTCTTCATGATCCTATTGTAATCCCCGCCGCTCTCCTCAACGGAGTAGAGCATCTCCTCGGCGAGCTGACCGAAAGGACCCGTGAAATCATCTTTGAACGCCTTCATATCAACGGCGGCCAAACTGGCGTAGTCCGTTCCCTGGGGCTCGTAGTAAGTCATGTATGCATCCACCACACCGGAGAGCCTATCTGCCATCGGCAGGGTGGAGTTCAAGATGAGGGGGAGGCAGAGGTCATAAGGCCATCCAGCCCGTGGTATCTCGTCGAAGGAGCCGACCATGTGATCGGTATGGTCCATGACCTCGAAGGCTGCCTCGACCATTCCCATCCAGCAAACATCGAAGGAGATGATGTCAAGGGGGTGGCCTATCGTCGTATCAATGGCTCCACGGATGACGGCGCCCATGTCGTGGAACTCCATCTCCTGAAGGCCGCCGATCGTGGAGGAGTCGTCCTTCATTATCCCCTTTGCAGGCCCTGATGCATGGCCTTCCAAAACGAGCATGTAATGCTCCGCGGGGTAGTTGGTCAGACCGAAGACGATGAAATCCCTAAGGACCTCCGGATCGTCCATGTTGAGCTCGCCCAGAGGGGTCGCATCGAGGCGTGTGGACCCCAATCCCGGTGCCGGATGGTCCGCGACCAGGAACCTCCTTGTGTCCGCCCAGTTGCCGTTAGAGGTGTCGTGCTCGGAGCTCCTATCGAGCTGGACGACCATATTGACACCCTCGATACGGCCTATTCTCTCCATCTCGTCCAGGTCGTTTATCATGTCCACTTCCAGGTTGTTGTCTCCGTTCATGTAGGAGAGCACGGTCCATCTTCCGACAGCCCTTGTCGTGGACGAGATATCGGGCCCGGCATGGACCGGAGGGGCGAACAAAGCTCCCGCTGCGGGCAGCATGAACGCGAGAACGACCAATAGGACAGGGAGACCGCTCTTTTTACCCATAAGCACCATATTCCATCCCCGTCCTTGATTATATCTATCTTCCTGTGAACGTTCGTATCGTAAGGGCCTGTATCACCTTGGGGATCACTCCTCCAACGATATGGCCTTGGCCTTGCCCTCCCTAGACCTTGTAAGTATGAAGGCCGCCCCGCCTGCTATCACGAGCAGGATGAGAACGATGAGCCCTATCAGAACGAGAACCGAGGTCGGGCCATCCGAAGGTTCCTTCGGTCTGTCATCCCTATCGCTGGGATCCGTCCCGGCCAGGTACTCCTTGAGGTTCGAATGACCATCGCCATCCTTGTCCAGGAAGGCATCGCTGGGGTCGCGAGGGTCCAGCCCCTGGGCCACCTCAAAGGTATCGGGTATGCCGTCGTTGTCGTCGTCCTCATCCGAACTATCCCCTTTACCGTCCCCGTCCGTATCCCTCCATTCCTCAGGGTCGTCAGGGAAAGAGTCCGCCAGGTTGTCCCCGTGACCGTCCCCGTCCCTGTCGGACCATTCGGTGCGATCGTCGGGGAACATGTCCTTGGAATCGGGGACACCGTCCCCATCCCTGTCCGGCTCCGAAAGCGTCCTGAACTCCGTATTGAGGTCCTTTTCCGTCAGCACCCTACCAAAGCCATCCTCCAGTCCCGAACGGACCAGGAGGGAGTACCTCGTGGAATAGTTGAGGTGGGCCGGTCTGACCATGACCAACGTGTCGGTCCTGCCGGAATCGGACCAGTTGACCATGTCCATGAAGGATGTGCCCGATATTGGAACATCAACTGACCGGTCCATGTCCCTCAGGGTGGTCATGAGCGTCGAATGGTCCAGGGAGATACCGAAGGAGAACGTGATGTTCACGTCAAGAGGTACATTTGTCGCATCGGCGGGAGGGTCTACCATGAACATGCCCGGTCCCTGCCTTTCTACGGTGTACGACCAAGAAATGTTTCTCCAGACCAAGGGCCTCCCTTCATCGTCCAGGACACCCCCCGTTAGGGACATTACTAGGACCTCATCGAAATTGAGGGGCGCTACTGGAACGGCCTTCAGGACCGTACCGTTGGAGGTCAGCTCCACCTGAATGTCCAGGAACGACGTCGCATTGCTCAGCGTGACCTTGGCCGTACTACCCTGGAACGACCTTGGGAAGTGTAGCGAGAAGGTGGTCCTGACAGAGATGGGCCCTTCTGATGGCACAGGTGACGGATCTACGTCCATAGGCCTCTCCGTCAATGTGACATTGTATATGGTGACCTTTCCGTCCAGTACCTTCACCGTCCCCGAATGTGTCAGGAACCTGTGCTCGCTCACCCGTATGGTCCTGGAGCTCCCTGCCTCCACATCGCTCAAAGAATAGGTCCCGTCCGTCGAAGTCATGACGATATGGACCCCTTTGTCCGTCGTCAGGTTCACAAGGGCTCCGGCTACGGGCAGTATGTCACCCTCCAGAGCGTACGTCACTCGCCCCTCCACGGTACCTCCCGAGGGCACCGGGTCAAGGACTATGTCAAGCCTCCTGTCCTCCAGGATGTCTATATTGTACGACCTGCTCTGGAACCCGGTCTGGGCATATGTGACGAGGAAACCGGTCCCTACATAGGTCTCAAGGCTGTAGCTTCCGTTGGCACCGGTCGTAATGGATGGGCCGGGGCTGAGGGAGACCATGGAACCTACCAGCGGGTTGCCGTCCTGGTCCTTCACCGTACCAGAGAGGTGAGCGGTCCTATCGCTGGGTCCGTCGATCTGGAAAGGCCCCAGGGCATAGATGTCCGTGGCTGTCCTGCAGTTGATGGTATATGCCACAGGGGAGGGTGCTATGTCCATCCCCTTCACACTGACCTCGAACCTTACATCGCCTTTGAGGTAGTTCGGCGTGGGAGTGGTCCGGACCATGGCGAAGTCGTTCGTACCGACCCTAAGAGAGATCTGGTCCGGTCCGAGGTTCTTCGAGGAGCCATACTCAACAGAGAACTTGAAATCGGTGGTAACGTACCCGTAATCCGGGAAAACGTAAGGGTTCTTCAAGGAGATGTTCACCCACGGACCCTGTGTCATGTTGGAACTTATGGTAGTTGTAGCGTTCACTTTGCTGAAGAACCTGAAAGCATGGTTGCCAATGGAAAGGGTGGTCGATAGTCTGTACTCCTTGCCATCCTGTGCGCTATCGTCACCGGGGTCCGATGCCTGCATGGTCCTATTGGTCCCGTCTATCTCCGCTAACATTTCCATCGGGAGGAAGTTGTGGATATAGCTCACTGTATAGGTGAAGGTCGATGTCGTATTGCCCTTTGCCGGTGTAACGCCCCAGGTATCCAGCTTGGGTGGAAAGGGCCAATAATCGGTGTAGAGTGTGAATACGCACTCGAGATAGTTGTTGCCTCTGTGGGAATCCGGTGGGTACTGGATGGAAACGTTGCAGATGTACTTCCCGGGAGAGGCCCCTGTCCAGTTCTGCATCTCGTAGGTCCTGTAACCTCCGGCGGGGATCCCGCTGATGGTCCGTGATATGGCGCTGAAGACCGTTGTACCCGTTGAGGACAACATGATGACCATGCCCAGCTGGCCGCTGTCAGGCATGTCGACACTGCCTGCGTTGTGAACCGTGATGTTCGCCACGAACCCGTAATCGCTGATGTACTTGCCCCCCTGCAGAGGGTGGTTGAAAACAGGGTACAGGTCCACATCACCGTTCCTTCCAGAGGCCAGCGCCCCGCCCTCTGACTGCGTTACAGGGAAGGCCAGGCACAGGACCATGATAACGGCCATCACGACCGCAAAGGGGCGCATGGGAGCAAATCCGTACAGACATTATTTAAGGTTTGCCTGCACCCGAGCAGGAAGTGAAGGTCGGTGGGTCCTTGATATCAGGCGTGTATCTCCTTCCTATCGAAGATGATGAAGGAGACCACTATCAGACCGATACCGATCACTGTCGGGACGAGCACGTCCAAACCGCTTACCTGATGATCTATGCCGAGCTCCAGTGAGTCCCAATAGCTGAAGAGGGAGAAGTACTTCAGGGTGCTCCCCCAGCTCGCAATGTTGGCGACTATCTGGAGGATGTACTGGAAAATGATGAAGCCCAGGACCGCCCCCACCGCCTTGCCGCTCTCATCCACCAGGACCGTTATGGCAAATGATATGCCTATGAACGCAAGGCACATCGGGATGGACCCTATGAGAGCATAAAGGGAA
>JALOTP010000091.1 GCA_025457865.1 Thermoplasmatota archaeon
CGCCCAGCAGTCGGAGGCATCCGAGTTCATAATCGGGACCGAAGAGGGATTGGTGCACAGGCTCAAGAAGGAGGTCCCGGGCAAGACGTTCTACCGCCTTTCATCGGCTGTCTGCCCCAACATGAAGAAGATACATCTTGAGGATGTGCTAAGGGCCGTAGAGACATTGTCACCCACGGTAGAGCTCCCTAAGGACATCATAGAGAGGAACAAGAGGCCTCTAGAAAGGATGCTCTCCGTAAAATAGACAGGTCAGCTAGGACCCTTCATAGATGTTCTTCCGGTGACCCACTTCAAGGACCAGTATACGGAGCTGGTCGTTCTGGATGTCAAGTATCACCCTATGGTCCCCCACACGAAGCCTGTAGAACCGGGAATTGGTCAGACGCAGGATATTGTGATATGGGTCCAGTTGGAGCTTCGATACGGAATCATATATCCTCTTTGCAGTCGGCCTCTCCAGTTTCTTCAGTTCCCTGGCGGCGCGCTCCGACCAGATTATCTTAAATGGCACTAGAACCCCATCTCCTTACCCAATTCCTCATGGGTGATATAATGCCCTGATCCTATCTCTTTCAAGGCCTTCTCTATCTCCTTCTTCGTCCTATCGTTCAGGTCCCTCATGTCCTCGAGCATCCTCTCCAACACCTCGTTGTAGGTCTCCCGAGGGTAGAGCTTGAACTTGATGAGCTGGTCCCTGATATCGTCCGATATCTGGATGGTCGTCGCCATGGTGGTATATATTAACATTATAACTATTTATAAATTATTATAACATGCTATATTGGACCCTGGTCCATTGAACGTTCCCACTACACCTTGGGGGACATCTCCGAACCGTAGATGACGCGGTTCACCAGGACGAACCATAGCACCGGGACCAGTAGGGTCACGAGCCCCGCGATAGGTCCTGCCGTAGGGAGGACCACCAATAGAGAGAGGGCGAAGGATGCCATCTCATGCACGGCAAAGGTCCTGACGAGCCGTTCCCTGTCGAACCTCCCCCCTTCTCTTAGGAACCCCAAAGCGTTCACGAAGAGAGATATACCTAATATGGAGACGAGGACCGTGAACCAATCACCCCACCCCTCCATATCCGAAATGAGATAAGCGAATGCGGAAGCCATCGCAACGAATGTTCCCCTGAGGACCACCGCCCACAGGAAGAAAGGTAGGGTCACGGTCAGCTTACCATTGTCATAGTTGCACCCCGTCTCGACCGCTAGGGTAGGGACCCTGCACTTTCTGTCGTTCTCAACGTCCTTCAGACCCCCTTCCACAGAGTTGTTGAAGAGGATATGGACCGAGGACAGCACAACGACCGCCCAGACCGAGATGGCGAAACCATCGTTCCCGACCGTAGATGCCGAAGAGAGTACCAAAAAGAACATCCATAGGGCAACGAAGATATCGGACAGGATGAACCTCTTTCCAAGTATGTCGTAGATCCCCCCGGCAATGGTGGATAGAAGCAGGAGGCATAAGGGGACCAGCACATTGACCCCCGACAGCAGTGATGCTCCCGCAAATAGACAGAACGATATCAAAAGACAGGCTGTCGAGAGCACATATGCCTCTTTCTTCCCAACCCTTCCCGATACCAACGGTTTATCCTTGAGCGCCCCTACCTCCCTATCTATATCAAGGTCCATGACCTCGTTGAGGGAAAATCCCCAAGCATGGTGAAAGAAGGCTCCTATCGTTACGAGAACTACAGGGAGCACAGTGCCACCAGCAAGGTAGCATGCCAAACCCGGAATGGCCGCCGTTGCCGCTGCCGTATGGACCCTTCCGAGCCTCAGAAGGTCTATAGGATGGCCCATGCTGAGGTGATGGTCAACATGTAGATAAAATAGGTTGGACCCTCAGCCCATCTTGGATGAGAGCCTCTTTATCATGAACTTGGCCTTGGAGTTCTCCGGGTCCTTGGCCAGAACATGCTTGAAGAGGGTCAGAGCTTCATCCAACCTATCCTGGGAATAGGCCTCCTTGGCCTTCTCCAGGAGCTCGTCCGGGGTCGCCTTGTCATCCAGAGCGGGAGCCGGGGGGCTCTTCACCTCGGGCGGGGGTGCAGGAGGGGCTTCCGGAGGCTTGGGTGCCTCCTCAGCTACCGTTCCCTTGGGTGGCGAAGGCACTGATGGGAGAGGTTGGGTGGTGGGCTCCACCTTCTCTTCAACAGGGGCCGAGGCCTCGATGGCGGGCGGGACCGCAACGACCTCCTGCTCCTTCTCGGCACTCTGGGAAAGGAGCGAAGAGAGCCTGTCAAGCTCATTCTTTATCTCGAACCAGAGGTGGGGGTACTGGAACCTTATCTCGAGCTCCTTCCTTTCCTTTTCGTACCCGGTGAGGTCCAGGGACCTGTACCGCTCCTTCAGGAGCACCAGCTCCTTCAGGTCCTCTTCGAAACGGGCGATCTCGACATCGGCGACCTCCCTGCCCTCGCTGTAGGCCGTCTTCAGCCTGTCAACGAAATAGCCTTTCGTCTCCCAGTCGGCGATCTTGACCATGAGGGGGTCCACGTCATCCTGGACCGAGAAGACATTGGAAAGGGAATCCAGGTTGTCCAATAGGCTGTCAAGGCACTTTTGGTCAAGCACCTGTTCCTGGTCGGTCGAGCAGGCCCTATCGGTCTTGAGCTTCATGGATGCCAGTTTCAACGATTCTGGCAGTTTGACCTTTGCAGTGTCCTTCCTCTCGAGCTTGATGTTGTGCTCGGTAAGGGCCCGATCCTTGAGCTCTTCCACCTTCAGGAGGACCTCCTCAGCCTTCAGCGGGTCCCTGATATCGGCCGTAATGGCCTCTATCTCCTTGGTGTAGCCGTAACCCTCCAGGGACCTTAGCTGGGTCTGGGCGCCTGCAAGGACCTTTATGGACATTCTGAATGCATCCAGTCCCGAGGAGATATCTGAGATGTTCAATTCCTTGAGCGATTCGAGATATGACACATCATAGCCCTGGGCCCGGTACCTGGAGATCAAGATCTCGAGCTCTTCCAAAGCCTTCTTCCTGTCCGGAGCAGGAGGCTCCCTTGTTTCGACCCCGAAGTTCTTTGCGATGAGGTCCCTCATTCCCTTACCCAATGCTGGCTTACCCATGAGCTATCACTTCTTTGGCGAGCTCCATGTACGACTGGGACCCCGTCGATTCCGGAGAGTAAAGGATTGACGGCTTTCCGAAGGAGGGGGCCTCGCCGAGCTTCACGTTCCTGGGGATGATCGTATTGTAAACCTTGTCCCCGAAATAGTTCTTGACCTCCGCGACGACCTGCTTTGAGAGGTTGGTCCTCTTGTCGTACATGGTCATCAGGATGCCCTCTATGGTCAGTTCGGGGTTCAGGTTCTTCTGGACAAGGAATATCGTGTCCAGCAGTTCGCTCATACCCTCAAGGGCGAAGTACTCGCACTGCAGGGGTATAAGGACGGACTGGGCAGCCGTCAGGTTGTTGAGCGTTATGAGGCCCAATGAGGGCGGCGAATCTATCAGGACGAAGTCGTAATCGTCCTGTATGTCCTTCAGACCGTTCTTCAATATCCTCTCCCTCTCCGGGACGTTCACAAGCTCGACCGATGCACCGGCCAGGTTGATATTGGACCCTATCATATCGAGGTTCTCCAGGTCCGTATGGAGTATGGAGTCACGAATGTTGCACTGATGGGTCAGCACCTCGTAGATCGTGAACTCGAGCTCGTTCTTGTCGAAGCCCATTCCCGAGGTCGTGTTGCCTTGTGTGTCCGTGTCTACCATCAATGTCCTCTTTCCGAGGAATGATAGCGAAGCAGAGAGGTTGATGGCCGTCGTTGTCTTTCCGACGCCTCCCTTCTGGTTCACGATTGTGATTATCCTTGCCATAGAGTTCCCTCAGCTCTTTCTAATATACCGTTGCTTATGAAGAAACGGTCCCTATATTTAGGTTTTTGGCGGTATTGTTCTAAATCGGATAAATACGTCAAATACCGGAACTTATGCATTTTCCTGACCTGCAGAACCTTTCATAGGCTATCTTGTCATGGGCCGCGCCGGCGGGTGTCGGATAGTTCCGGTCCAAGCACGCCATGCAGAGCTCGCTCCTCTCTGCGCCTATGGCTGATATGAGCCCTTCATGCGTCATATAGACAAGGGAGTCGGCTCCAAGGCTCCCCGCGAAATGCTCCTGCACGGTCGGGTCCATGACCCCCTTTTCTATGGAACTTTGATATGGTGCGGCAAGGAGCTCGTCGAACCCCTTCATGTCTATGCCGTAGTAGCATGGAGCGATTATGGGCGGTGTGGCTATCCTCACATGGACCTCTTTGGCCCCGCCCACCTCCTTGAGCTGATAACGGACTATAGTTGCCATGGTGGTGGACCGGACAATGGAGTCATCTATGACTATGACCTTCTTGTTCCTGATGACCGATGGTATCGGGAGGAACTTCCTCTTCACCTTGGCCGACCTGTCCCCTTCGTCTATGAAGGTCCGCCCCTTGCCCGAAGCTATGAGCCCTTCATCGTAGATCTGCGACAGGCCCAGTTCCTTGGAATAGGCCTTCGCTATGGGCCTTGATGTGTTCGGGACCGGTATTATCACCCAGTCATCAGCATTGACGTTCTGGGTCTCCAGCCTGGCAAGCTGCTGTCCGCACCTCTTCCTTACCTCATATACCGGCCTGTTGTCTATCTCGGAAGTGACCGAGGCGAAGTAGAGGTACTCGAAGAAGCATAGGGCCTTCCTCCGTCTTGGGGCATACCTTTCGTAGGTTATCTCGTCCCCTGACACTATCGCCATCTCGCCTGGCTCGACATCCCTGATCCCCTCGATGCCATACCGGTACAGCGCGCAGGTCTCGGACGATACGAACGCGCCCTTCTCGGAACTGAGGGCGGACAGGGGCCGGATACCGTGAGGGTCCCTTACGACAACAAGGTTCCCGAGGGCGTCCATGAAGGTTATGTTGTATGCCCCGTCGAACACCTCTGATACGGCTTTGAAGGTCGCTTTGATGTCACCCTTCGAATCGGAGATGTACCTCGACAGGAAATGCATCAGGAGCTCCGTGTCCGTATCCAGCATCAGATGATAGCCCATTTCGGTTATCTTTTTCTCAAGTTCGGGCCTGTTCGCTATGTGCCCGTTGAACCCGAAGCTGAACCATTTGGCCTTCTCACCATGGACCCTCTCGAAGGGCTGGACATGTCTGGATGTGAGGTTCCCTGACGTTCCGTACCTCGTGTGGCCTATCCCTTTCTCCCCGGAGTATCTCGCCATGAGGTCCCTGAAGGTCTCCTCATCGGACCCCGAGAAGACCTCGCTCACCAACCCTGGTCTCTTGTAGGTGGAGATGATTATCTTCCTGGC
>JALOTP010000092.1 GCA_025457865.1 Thermoplasmatota archaeon
GGAACGATTACAGCATAGATTGGCATGCAAATGAGAGGACCCTGAACAATAAACCGGCGATCCTCGATGTAGAGATAACCACAAAGAACGATCCCGAGGTCTATATAAACGACCCGACAGGCGGTTATTTTGACACCGAGTTCACGATAACGGCCACATACAGGGATATCGACAACAATCTCCCGAAGGAACTCTGGGTCGTCCTTGATGAGGGGACCGGGGCCCAGAAGAAGGTCAACATCGTCGGTAACGAAGTGAAACTTACGGATATCGATGTGTCAGATCCTGCAGGGAAGGAATACAGGCTCGTGATGACAGGGGAAGAGCTCAGAGATGACCCGTCCCCCCACAAGATCACGGTCTATGCCTACGACGATGTCCCATTGACGGATATCAGGAGCCAATTCAAGACCGTTTCAAACTACTTCTACATGAACGATTCTTTACGGGTATGGGACGACAACCCTGTCAAGCTCGTCAAGACATGGCCGGGGCTGCCGGTCCTCTCAGAGGACTCGCAGGCCGAATACGTACCCCTCGAGGGCATAGACGGTGCCTTCGATGACCCGGAGAAGAGCTTCAGGGGCTTCAACATCTGGAACCCGGACATCAAGGGCTGGGTCTACGACTACGAAGTGATGAACCCCGACGATCCCCTTAACGTTCTCGTCACCGTGAACGTTTCCAAGGCCGATGGGTTCTGGCAGGCGAAGCTCACACTCGGAGCGAACGAGCATTACAGCGAGGGTGTTCCCCTCCTGTTCAGGGGCTACGATGACCATTCCGAGATCAACAGGTCCTCCAGGCTCATAGTGAACCCTGTCAACGACCCGCCCATGGTCACATCCGTGAAGGTGGGCTCTGTTGATTACCCGGCAGACAATACCAACCCTCTCCTACCCCTCGTCCACCTCGATACACAGCTGACCTTCAAGGAGGACCAGCTCATAACCTTCAGCATAATGGCCGAGGACACGGACAAGGAGAACGAGAGGACCGCGCTCGAGTATAGCTATGAGCCGAACCCCTCATCTCCCTGGGAGGGGAATCCCCTGCCCCAGGTCGATATGACGACCGGCGTCGTGACCTACACAGCGACCAACGGCGATGTCAACAAACCCCTGCCCAACAACAAGATGGTCTTCACCATAGACGACAGGGGCGCGGACGGGGACATCAAGCTCACCGTCTACATGAAGGTGGATAACGTCAACGATGCACCGACCCTCACGATCCCCGCAGGGACCAGGAGCTTCCAGCAGTTCACAACGTTAGCGGTGAAGCCCCAGGCCTCGGATGAGGACCGCGGTGACACATTGAAGTTCGAGGTGAACTTCGAATCCCAGATAGGGGATACGCCCTCCGTCCTGGACCAGCTTGCATACATCAATCCGCAGAAGACCCTTGACTGGGACCTGAACGAGAACACCGGCGAGTTCTGGTTCAAGCTTTCCGACCAGAACATCTGGAAGACCGCTACCGGCAACCAGAAGACCACATCCATAGTGATCGCCTTCAAGGTGACGGACAAGGCAGGCCTCTCGGAGACCAAGACGGTCACCTTCGACCTGCAGGACGTCAACGAGGAACCGCCAGCACCGAAGAAGGTTACATCCGTTCCCGCTGACAGGCAGGAAGTGAACAAGGCCGTCATCTTCACCGTTGAAGAGGTCGTTGACCCTGATGGTGACAAGCTCTACTACAAGTGGAACTTCGGGGACGGCTTCACCGGAGAGGGAGTGAACGTCACGCACGTCTACACCCTACAGGGAATAAAGACCGTCGAGGTATGGGTCGAGGACGGACAGTTCCAGACGGACAAGTACACCTACAGGATAGAGATAGTGAAGGAAAATGTGATCCCAACGGATGATGATGATGACGATGATGACGACGATACCGATCCGCAGAAAGAGTTCCCTATCGTGCTCGTCATAGGCGGTGTGTTCCTCATCCTCATCATACTGGCCTTCATCATCATAGCCCTTGTTGTCCTGAGGAAGAAACCTGCCCCGCCGGCAGCTCAGTACCCCTACGACCCTGCCCTGATGGCATACAACTACCAGGGACTGCCGCCCGGAGCACCGGGACAGCTCCCGCCAGGACAGGCACCAGAGCTCCCGCCAGCACCTGAATACGCAGGAACGGAACTTCCCCCGGCCCAGCCGGAGCAGCCGCCTGTCGCACCGATGACAGCTCCGGCGGCCCCGCCCCAGCCCGGACCGGAACAGATGGGCGGAGCTTGCCCGAGCTGCAATGCGCCAGTGGACCCGTCGTGGTTCCTCTGCCCCAACTGTAAAGCACCTCTTCAGTGAGGTGAACGGATAGGGCAAATGGGGGGTGTCCCAACGGACATCCCCCTTTTTTTTTTTAAAAAATTATTTAGGTCCTATTTTCAAACAGGTCTCTTTCCGACCATATGACCTATGACAAGGTCACCTGAGACCTTCTCGACCTTGATCTTGACCTTGGCGCCCTTTGCGACGCCTGGAACGTAGATGGTGTAACGCTCTATCTTTGCGAGACCGTCACCCATCCTTCCAACGTCCTGGATGAAGACATCGAGCTCATCCCCGACGTTGATGACCGTCCTCGCCTCCTTGGCCGTCAGCCCCTTCTTCACTTTTACGGGCCTTTTGGCACCGCATGCCTCGCAGGCTATGACCTGGGTCCTGGATTCCTTGACGAGATGGGTATCAGGCTTCCCGCACTCCCCGCAGATGACATAGGTCGTCACGTACTCGTCGAGCTTCTCCTTGAGCTTGTCTGCGGTGATAACGGACTTGAAAACGACCCTGCGTCCCTCCTGCGAACCGGCGCTTCCCATGCTCCGTAGGATCTGCCCGAGCACATGGACGGGGTCCCTTCTGATGGTGTCCATTATGTCCCCGAAGTTCTTCCAGACGGTCGTTCTCCCCTCGTACATCAGGTCTATTACCGGGACAGCCCACCTGACGTCGCCTATCCTGTCCTCTTCAGGGATGTTGCTGTAGGCCCTGGCGAGCAGATTATCGTAATCCAGTTCATCGGACATAGGAGACACCGTATCCAGCGCATGATGGGACATCTATATAAATGTGCATCCAACGCTACATGGACATAGGGGCGTCTATCCCCAGGCACCATAGGCCCCTTCCAAGGACCCTCCGCGAGAGCTCGACCAGGGCCATCCTGGCCTTTCGTCTCGAAGGGTCCTCCTCCTTCAGAACGGGGCAGTCCCTGTAGAACTCGTTGAAGAACGATGCGAGCTCCACCAGATAGGGGGCCATCAGATGGACCTTCCTCTCCCTTGCCCCCAAGGAGATGACCGGACCGAGCTCGGAGAGCTTCCTGACCAGCTTCATCTCGGATGGCTCCACGAGCATGGACCAATCGACCTCACCTAGGAACCCTGACGGGTCCTTGCCCAGTATGGAGCATGCCCTGGCATGGGAATATTGAACGAAGGGTGCCGAGGCCCCATCGAAGTTCAACGCCTCTTCCCATCTGAAGACTATCTGCTTATCCGGCTGGACCCGGACCATATTGAACCTCAGTGCCCCTATCCCCACCGAACGGGATATGGCCTCAAGCCCCTCGGGAGATAGGTCGCTCCTTCTTTTGAGCACCTCCTCCCTGGCATTGGAGACTGCCTCATCAAGGAGGTCGTCAAGGAACACGACCCTGTTCCTCCTCGTTGACATCTTGCCCTCAGGGAGCGATACGAAGGAGTAGAACATGGTCTCCGGCAGTCTTTCCTGTCCGAGCTCTTTGAGGGCGATGGAGAGCTGGAGCGACTGGTACTTATGGTCCTCTCCGAGCACATTTATGGCGCGGTCGCACATGGACAATTTCCAGAGATGGTAGCCTATGTCCCTGGTCGTATAGAGGCCGGAACCATCGGAGCGTGTGAGGACGAACCTCTTCTTGAACTCCTCATCCTTCTGCTCGTCCACAAGCCCTGTCAGGTCAAGGTAGAGGGCGCCGTTCTCCTCCCTGCATAGTGGGCTCTTCCTGAGCCCCTCTATCACCCTTTGGAGGGAACCGTCCGAAACGACCTTCGATTCGTAAACGAAGCTGTCCATTGCCACATTGAGGTCCGAAAGCGAACTCTTCATGCCATCCAAGACCAATTCGCATGCCGATCTGACATCCTTGGCCCTGATTACAGGCCGGCCTTCGGCCGATATGACCCTATCCATATCTAGGGATGCAACTGCGGCCTCGTAGTTCCTGAGCAAAACGTTGATGAGGGGTTCCATTGAGGGGTCTGTCTCCATCTTCGCATTGGCCGCTTGGTAGAACCTCACTAGCTGGTGGTCCTTCTTTTCCCGCTCCGCCGGACCCAGCTCGGAAGCATCTATATTGTGCATTCCCCAGACCAGAAGCATCGCCTGCTTGCCCATGTCGTTTACCCAGTACTGGGCCTCCACCTCGGACCCATCGGCCCTGAGCATCCTTACAAGGGTGTCCCCCAGAACGGGGTTCCTGGCCCTGCCTACATGGAACGGGCCGTTCGGGTTGGCAGATGTATGTTCGACCGTGACGCGCTCCCCGTTAGGGGGTGAAAGGCCTATGTCCCCTCCCCTGGACCACATGTGGACGGCCAGGTCCTTGACGTACCTTCCGGGTTCGAACGTGCAGTTAAGGTAACCCGATACGGAAGAGACGTGGAAGAGTTCGGATGGTAACATCCTCTCAAGGACCATGGTAGCAAGTGTATCGGGCCTAAGACCGGCCCTCTTGGCAAGGTTAAAGCAGGGGAGGCAGAGGTCGGACTCGCCCTTCCTGGGCCTCTCTATTATCGGTTCGTCCTGAATGCCAAGTGATCGAAGGGCCTCCGATACAGTGGACGTGAACGCATCGGTATAGTACCCAACCGGGTCAACTGAGGCATCCATACGAGCCCAAACAACCCTCCGATTTAAAACCTATCGCCTCTAGACAACCTGAGCGAATGCTCAAAACCTTTTTCTATGCACCCATTCATTGACCGGTGAAGGTATACTAGATGACCGTTGTTCCAAAGGATACTGTCCCATCGGAAGATGCCATCATCCGGTTGAGGGCCAAACTTGAGGATGACCGCCATACGCTGATGGAAGAGGGTGGTCAGAGGTTCCTCGTCCACAGGGTGAAGGGAGAGACCATAGACCTGCTCCGGTCCCTGGAGCGCCTGTCGGAATACCTCGAGAGGGC
>JALOTP010000093.1 GCA_025457865.1 Thermoplasmatota archaeon
ACACTTTGATGCTGTGCGGATATGGGAAGTCCGTTAGCGTCTCGCCTGTGATGGTCATCTTGAAATCCTTACCATCTGTGACATCCGTATCCAATGAATTTACTTCGAAGTCCTGGATCTCGACCGGTTTGTTTTCCTTCCCGTCGAAGATGACGTACATCTTTTGGGGGAGGTCCCCGTTCTCATCGGTGTAGGTCGCCTGGATAGTGAACTCCGTTTCATAATAGCCACCCGTCGGGTCGTTAATATAGACCTCTGCTGGGTGCTTAGCGGTCACATCAATATTGGAGACGACCGGTGCCGTGTTTGGCTTTACCTCGGAGACGCTCCACTCGATATTGTATTGGTCCCATGCCTGGAAATCGGGGAATACCTGGGCAAGACCACCGGCTTGGGTCTGTTGGAACATCTGCGGTTCGCTGTATAGTCCGATGAACATCTGTCTTGCATCACCGTTTAGATATGGATGACCAGGGGTCGCATCGGTCCTGTTATTGACATTGAACACATTGACCTGCATGTTGTTCCCACCAGCCTGGGTGAATCTTTCCTGCATGTAGGAGACCGGGTTGCCCTGGTCGTCCACGAAGTACACCGCATAGAAGAGTATCTTGAAGGTTATGGTCCAGATATCGTCCTCGGTGTCGTACTTGCCGTCCTCTCCAGCACCCCACCATAGAAGCATGATATACATCCAGTTGTCGTTAATTGCGACCTCGTCCATGGACCAACCGGTCCTGGTGACGTTGACCCAGACGGACATGTTCCAGATATAGTCCTGGTTCACACCGTCGAACCTGTACCAGTCGTAGAAGTTCAATCCGGAATGGGTCCTCCCGGGCATAGTGGGCTTTGTTGCTGTTGCATTGTTGAAATCGTTGGGAGCCCCGGCGGTCGTACTAGGGGAGTTGGGGAAATTGTTCGTGTCAGATGCTGTCGAGACCGTGAAACTGTAATCGATTATGAAGTCAGGTCTCTCCGCCGCAGTAGGGGTGACATAATAGTTGAACGAAACACCGAGGTAATACCATCCATCCTCGGTCAATCCGCCAAGGCCACCATTGGTATCCTCGGTACCAAAGGAATTCCCAGGCGTTTCAAAGTTCGCCGTCCAGTTATCCTGCCAATCTGGATTTGTCGAGCCTCCATCATAGACCCAGCCATCGGTATCGTCACCATCATCGTAATAGAACTTCATACCTCCTAACTGATCGAATCCCCAAAAAGGAGCGTCATAGAGAATGTATAGGTCCATGAAATCGAGATAATCGGTTGTGTATTGTGTGCTATCGAACGTTGTCTCGTAAAGGGTGGTATCTGCACTATCGAAATTGGTAAGCTCGAAAGTTACGTTCTTTGAGCTTCCAGGCACCGTGGGGTCTATCCCCTTGAACTCCATCTTGTACCAGTCTATGTAGTCTCCAAGGGTTCCCTGTGGATCGGTCGCTCTGAAATCGAGTGTTCCAGTGACGGAGTCAGAGCTGGCGAGCTTGGAGCCATTGAACGGGTCCCTATCGGGTTCCTTATCTGTGCCCCTGGTAGCTTCGGTCTCCATGAATGATATTGGTTGCCTGGCTGGTTGGAAACCCTGCCTCTGGGCCATAACCTGGAGCTTATCATTGGCCCCAACGATCGATGGGGATGTTGCTCTGTCCTTTACTTGTTCCAGGGTCCCCTCGAGTTTGGGCATTTGTACCTTGTACAAAATGCTGGTCAAGCTGCTGGAATCCACTTTTTCGATCTTCACATCATCCGTTGTACTGACGATCTCCCCCTGCAGGACGTCCTCTGTTCCGGGAGCGACCGCGCCCTGGTCCTGGGCACCTATGGTGGCGATGCTGCCAGGCACCGCCAACATCAGAAGCACTAGGACCGCCGTTATCATTGTGCTCTTCATCATCTTTCTTCCTCCGTTTCGTTATGATCTTGAGCCTTCGATGGGGCCGAAGCTCCACCGCCAGTCCCTTTGGCATGGGCTCTCTATCAGTCCCATGAAGCGGGGGTATTTATAACCTTTAGACCTGAAGTCGTCATCAGTTGCGTCAATGTCCGCCCACGATGTCAGGCCGGGACAGATTTTTTATGGAGGGCCCAATATAGGGGCTTTCGATGACAAGGCTGGTCTTCCTCGGTACTGGCGGCGGCCGGTTCGTCACCCTCATGCAGGAGAGGTGCACCGGCGGGATGTACCTCGAGGATAGGGCCAGAATAAACATAGATCCCGGTCCTGGCGCACTTCTGGCCATGAGGAAGTACGGCCTGGACCCGACCGCAACCGACGCACTGCTCATATCCCACTGCCATCCCGACCATTACGCCTCAGCTGAGATGCTAATCGAGGGCATGGTCATGGGAAAGAAGGGACGCAGCGGGACCCTGATAGCACCCCGAAGTGTGATCAAGGGCGGCCCCAAGATAGGACCCGCAGTCTCAAAGTATCACCTCCAGAAGCTCCAGGAGGTCAGGACCGTACAGCAAGGTCAGGAGTTCAACATAGGGCCCATGGTCGGAACGGCGACACCATCCTTGCATTCGGACCCCGACGCCGTCGGTTTCAGACTGCGGACCGAGCACGGTGACATCTCATACGTCGCTGACACAGAGATGAGGGAAGAGGTCATTGCCGCCCACAAGGGGGCAAGGGTCCTCATCCTTGCCAATACAAGGCCCCTCCATGCAAGGATCCCCAACCATCTCTCCACGGAGGATTCGGGAGTCATTGCTCAGAAGGTCAAGCCCGAGGTCTGCATCCTCACCCATCTGGGACGCAAGGTATTAAGGGACGGGCCGCAGAAGCAGGCAGAATGGGTCAAGAACAGGTCCGGGGTCAATTGTCTTGCCGCAAGGGACGGCATGGCGGTCCTTCTGGGGGAGGAGCTGGAGTTCGTCCTCACCCAGGACGTCAGAGGGGTCGAGGTCTGAGGATGGACCGTACAGGACCGACAGTCACCGAAAACCTTATTGAAGAGAATAGAATAGACCCACGATATTCATGACTGTAGATGATAAGATAACCGATGAGCTGAAGCACCAGCTGGCATTCCTATTCATCCTCAAGGAGGACATGAGGGACCTCGATGACAGGATAAGGGCGACAGCCCTCTTCGTTGCCAGGAGCGACCTCCAGAGGAGGCACAAGGAAGTCGTCGATTGGGAGATACAGGACAGACCCGATGAGGCCACCATCCTTGGGAGAACGGACGGCTTCCTGAAGGTCGCGGGCATGGTCAGGACCATGAGCCTCCACGGAAGGAGCGGCATGGGCGGAAGGCAGAGCGATGTCGTGAGGAAGAACATAGACAAGATATCCAACGAGAACGCGGAATCCACCTACCTCTACCTGCTTGACCCCTGGACCGCCAAGGTCATAAAGGACACCATGAAACCTCATACTGTCACCGTGCTGTCACTTCTCGATGATGACCTGTCCCCCGTCATGGAATCCGTCCCCGACGAGACAGGGATGAAGCTGGCCCACCCTCAAGAGCCCCAGAGGCCCCTGGTGGAGGATGTGATAACGAAGGAATCCTTCCCGGAGGACAGGGTCATTGTCTCCCCGATATCAAGGACCTCCCTCAGGCAGGGGTTCATCTACATCCCCAAGGAGAAGGGCCAGTTGCTGACCCAGGGCCCCATCAAGCTGTTCGTCAGGAAGGACGCTTCGCTCGAATCCAAATGCATGGTATCCGATACCGGCGGCGTGAGGATAGGCGGCGGACTGACCAAGTGGTTCAAGACGATGGGGTTCCAGCAGGGCGACGAGCTCGTCATGGGCATCAACGAGGACGGTTCCCTTCTTGTGCTGCTCGTTAGGAGGGCAGCGCCCTTCAGGGGTCCATCTCCAACGGTGGAGAACGTTAAATGGGATTGAGCCCATACCTGCCCCATGGGGAGTTCAGAGGTGAGCACCCATGTTGGAACTGGCCAGTGAAATGCAGAGAGAGCTTGATGGGATAGCCGAAGGGCTCGACCGGTTGAGGGAGGACCCCTCCTTCCAGGTCTCCCATGATGGGGAACCGATGGTCTGTGATATGGTCTTCGCCGGAGGGGGCGCGAAGGGCGTTGCCCATCTGGGGGGACTGTGGGCCCTGGACAGGCTGGGTATCCGGTTCAAGAGGCTGGCAGGGACCTCCGCGGGGGCCATCACGGCCTCGCTGGTAGCGGCAGGTTTCACTGCAGATGAGCTCTTCTCCGAGTTCTTCGACATTGACTTCATGAAGTTCAGGGACGGGTTCTGGGACCAGAGACTGCCCAAGTTCGCAATGATAGCGGCGATCTCATCATCATATGGGATGCACGAGGGCCTAAAGCTCCAATCCTGGTTGGAGGAAAGGCTCGTTTCAAAGCATGCGAACACCTTCGGCAGGCTCCCGAGGGGCAGCGTTGGAATGCTCTCCGAACTGGGCAGGTCCGACGGGCCCAGGCTCCAGGTGATGGCCTCCGATGTTACGCACAGCTGTGAGGTCATGATCCCCAGGGACCTCTCGCTGCCGAGGTACGGGAAGCTGAGACCCAACAGCTTTCCTGTGGCCGCCGCCGTCAGGATGTCCATCTCCGTCCCGTTCTTCTTCACCCCTTACAAGCTCCACAGATCGCTCATAGTGGACGGTGCCTTCGCATCGAACCTGCCCCTTGAGACCTATGACAAGGATGACCCTGACGAAGTGAGGTGGCCGACCTTCGGCATCAACCTGACATCGGGACCCTCTCCCCCCCAATCGACCGGCGACCTGTACCATTTCGGTCTGGCCATATTCGATACCATGAGGTACGGTCAGAGCAGGATGTCCGTCATAAACTATCCCACCAGGATATGCAGGCTGTTCGAGGTCGATACCGAGGATGTCCATACCCTGGATTTCGGAATAGGCCGGGATAGGAAGGAGAGGCTGTTCGTGAACGGCGCAGCATCCGTCCTGAGAACGCTCAGGGGTGAGAACGGGGCCGGCATCAGGTCCATTTGGAACTTCGACGATTACATAAGATTGAGGAAGAGGTGGAGCTTCCCCGGAAAGGATGAGCCCTACTGCTAGAACGTTGGTGGTTTGGGTGGCTCGGGTATGCTCAGAGGCTTCGGAGGGGGCTCGGGTCGTACCTTCACCGAGGGCTTGACAGAGGCAGGCTGACCGCCCGTAAAGGAACGGCC